>NZ_JBIVOW010000012.1:206227-264832 GCF_044754325.1 Streptomyces sp. NPDC093097 | reverse complement strand
GCCGCCGCCGCCGGCGGCTCCGCGCCGGGCGGGGCGCCGACGCGGCCCCCCCGCCGGGCCACCCGGGACCTCACGGCCCGGGGCGGACCCCCCCCGGCCCCGCCGGCGGCCGCCGCACGAGCGCGGCGGCCGCCGGCCGGAGGGCCTGTCCAAAACGGTCGATGTCGGTCACGCTGGAGGAGAGGGGGCGCCCTCCGGTCGTGCCGGGTCACCGCGGCGGAAGGAGCTCGCAGCCATGGCGACGCTCGCCGCGCAGTACCGCCCGGTCCGCGTGGAGGCGGAGCTTGACGAGCCGCTGTCGCGCTGGCTCTGGGCGGTGAAGTGGCTGCTGCTGTTCCCTCACCACATCCTGCTGACCGTGCTGGGCCTCGGCTTCCTGCTCGCCACCGTCCTGGCGCTCCCGGTGCTGCTCGTCACCGGCCGCTACCCGCGCGTGCTGTTCGGCTTCACCACCGGTGTGCTGCGCTGGGCGTGGCGGGTCGCCTTCTACGCGTACTGGGGGCTGGCCACCGACCGCTATCCGCCCTTCAGCCTGGGGGCGGTGCCGGACTATCCCGCCCGCCTGCACATCGACCGGCCGGAACGGCTGCCCCGCGGCCCGGCGCTGCTGGTGTCACGGCTGCGCGCGCTCCCGCAGCTCCTGCTGCTGGTGCTCTTCTTCCTCATGTTCCGGCTGGTGTGGTGGATCGGCGGGCTGTCGGCCTTCCTCGCGTTGGTCGTCGTGGTGGTCCTGATCTTCAGCACGCCCGCCGCGGGGCTGCTGCGGACCGGGCACTACCCGCGGCGCCAGTTCGCCAGTGTGGTCGCCTTCGACCGCTGGATGCTTCAGCTCCTGGCCTACCTCTTCTTCCTGACCGACGCCTGCCCGCCGCTGCAGCCGGAGGGCTCCCGCCGCCGCTCCCGCCGGCTACGGCACCGCCGGCCGCCCCGCAGTCGCGCCCCGGCGGTCACCGCTCATTGATCCGTGCGGCCACGCACGGGTCCTCGTTGCGGTAGCCGAGGCGGGTGTAGAGCCGGTCGGCGGGGGCGTTGTCGGCCAGCTGCCACAGGGTGCAGAAGCCGTAGCGGCGGACGGCGTACCGGGTCAGCCACGAGGTCAGTGCCGCACCGAGTCCCTGGCCGCGCTGGGCCGCGTCGGTGGCGACCGACGCCATCAGCGGGGCGCCGTTGTCCCGCAGGCTGCTCAGGGCGCCGCAGGCGAGCAGCCGGCCGTCCGTGTCGCGGATACCGGCCCACAGGCTCACGTCGGCGGAGCCGGGCCCGGTCGAGTACTCCGGGCTGTGCTCGGAGAGGAAGGCGAGCAGCTCGTCGTGGTGCGTCTCGTCGAGCGTGACCACCCGCTCCTCCGCCGGATGGACCGACGGCTCGTCGAGCGTCCACCGGAAGATCCAGGGGACCTGGTCGGTCACCGGCAGATGGCGGCCGAGCAGTTCCTCGGCGCCCCGCGGACCGGTGAACTCCCGGACGGTGTCGGGCAGTTGGTGGGCGGCGCGAAGGAGGAGACCGGCCGCCGCGGTCGGTTCGCCCACGCTCCAGACATGGCCGCGCGGCGCGTCGAGCCAGGCCACCGCGCCGTCGCCGGACCAGCTGATCCGGTCGGTCGGCCGCGGCCGCGCGGCGCCGAAACGCAGCAGCGCGGCGCCGGCCTGCTGCTCCAGGCCCTGGGTGAACAGGTCCGAGGTCCGGGGAAGAAGGGTCGTCGCCTGCATCGCTCTCTGGGGAAGGATTCGCTGGTGGGGGGAGGACGGATGGGCAGGTGGACGGGCCGGAATCGCGCAGGGCACGTCCGGGGCCGTCGTTCTGGGATGGGGGATATCAAGAAATCCGGCGGCCGCCACCGCGCACGGGCGATGCGCCCGGCCGACCGGAGGGCCCACTGTTGCACACCGCCCCCGGCCCGGGGCAAATCTGCTCCCCACAACCCCGTCGGGACTGCCCGGCACCCGCCCCCACCAGGCCGTTCGTACCGGCCGCGCGCCGTTCACGCGCGACCGACGACACATGGTGGGGCGGCGAAGGTCCCGGAGGACGCGGGACGATCGGCCCGGTCGGCTCCGGGCCGATCGTCCGCGGCGTCGTGATCAGGGACGTCCGGCGGTGACCGGGGCCCTGCCGCGGTCCTTGAGCTGCTGGTCGTAGAGGCTGGTGGGCCGGATCGGGGTGCCGGGGGACTGGAGCTGGCCGTCGCTGCCGCTTTGGAGGGTGCCGGTGCAGCCGATGCCCCAGTTGTGGGCGGTGGGCGGCTCCTGGACCGCATAGCTCCGGGTCGTGCAGTTGTAGGCGGTGCTGTTGGCATCCGACCAGCCGTGGCCGCCACCCCGGGTGCCGTTGTTCACCAGCAGCAGCGAGCCGTCCAGGCGCACGTCGTCATAGAGGGTGCCGCTGCCCCAGCGCTGGTGCCCGCCGGCGTCGTAGGTGTCCTTGACCAGGGTGGCGCGGCAGTCGCTGAAGACGTTCGGTCCGGCCTGGCGGCCGTAGGTGGTGAAGGCGTGCACCTTGGCGGCGGTGACCGCGCAGTCCTGGACGAGGTTCTGCTGGCCCTGGAGCAGATAGGCCTCGGAACGGGCCGAGCTGTCGGTGGTCAGCATGTCGAGGGCCTGGGTGTGCAGGACGGAGATGCGGCGGCTCTGCGGTCCGAGCGCGAGTTGGCCGCTGCCGCCGAAGTGGCGCCAGACCACGTGGGAGATCCAGGAGTCCTGGACGGCCTGGAACTCCCAGGGGGCCGCGTTGTAGAAGGAGCGGGCGTAATCGGGGGCCGAGGCCATGGCCTGGCCGTCCTCGGTGAGGTTCTCGACGCCGACGTGGTCGATGCGCGGGAACGTGTAGCGGTAGACGGTGGACTGTGTGTACTGCTTCTCCAGGGCGTTGGTCAGCGGCACGTCGAGGGTGATCTGGTTCCCGTGGACCGCGGTGATCCGGCGCTCGAAGCGCAGGCTCCAGTTCGGTGTGAAGATGCCGTGCATGCCGATGGCGTCGATCCATGCCTGGGTGGTGGGACGTTCGACGACGACCTCGTCCCCGGCGGACAGCCCGGCGGTGCCGGCGAGATGGAGGCTGGTGGCACCGGTGGGGACGTAGGCGTCGGTGACGCGCTGCGGGGTGCCGACGGTGGTGTACGAGGACTTGGTGCCGACCGTCAGCAATGTGCGGACGGTGGGGCGGTCCGCGACCAGCGTGGTCGCCGAGGGCGAGGCGCCGGAGCCGCGCAGGACCACTCCGCTCGCGGTGATGCGGAGCTGGCCGGCGAGGTGGTAAGTCCCGGGGGACAGCTGCACGGCGCCGCGGAAGCCGGCCTTGTCCAGGGGCAGCGCGGAGACCTTGTCGAGGGCCGTCTGGACGGTGGCGGTGGCGTCCCCGCCGGCGGGGGCGGGCACGGTCACCCGGGTCGGCACCTTCGGCAGTGCGACGCCGCCGCCCGCGTACCCGGCGTAGGAGTAGTCGGGGATGCGGTTCCCCTGGGCGTCGTGACCGTAGGTCAGGCGGCCGTGGGCCATGCCGAGCCAGGCGCCGCTCACCGGCCCCGACGCCGTCATCGGGCGCGCCGGACGGGCCCCCGCCGTGCTGCCCTGCGCCAGGCCGTGGCCGAGCACGGCGGCGGTCACGCCCGCCAGCACCGCGACCGCCGATGCATATCCATAGCGGCGCTTGCGCGACCGCCTCCCGACCTCAACCATGGGATGGCTCCTCGTCATTGACCCAAGGCCCGAGCGGAGGCTCGTGCACCGGTCAGGACGGGGGGCCGGTGGGGGGCGTTCCGGTCCGGGGGAATGTTGGCGAACCTTTGGCCGGGAGTTCGTTTTCGTCGTCCGGGCGGCCTGCCGCAGACCGCCGGCGGCACGGCGCGGCCCCGGCGGGGACCGCATCCCGCCGGGGCCGTGGTGCGAACGGCCGCGTCGGCTCAGGCCGACATCGGCCGCTGTGCCTTTATCGACTGGAGGAGCCCGATGGCGACCCATCCGGCGAACATCGACGACCCGCCGTAGCTGACGAACGGCAGCGGCAGACCGGTGACGGGCATGATGCCGAGGTTCATCCCGATGTTCTCGAAGGCCTGGAAGGCCAGCCAGCCGATGATGCCGGTCGCCACGACCGTGCCGTAGAGGTCGGAGCACTGCCGCGCGATGCGGCAGGCCCGCCACAGCACCACCCCGATGAGGGCGATGATCAGGCCCGCGCCGAGGAAGCCCAGTTCCTCCCCGGCGACCGAGAAGACGAAGTCGGTCTGCTGCTCGGGCACGAACTGGCCGTTGGTCTGGGCGCCGTGGAAGAGCCCGGAGCCGGTCAGTCCGCCTGCGCCGATCGCGATCCGTGCCTGGCTGGTGTTGTAGCCGACGCCCGAGGGGTCGAGCGCGGGGTCGGCGAAGGCCGCGAACCGGTTGATCTGGTACTGGTCCAGCAGATGGAACTGCCAGACCGCGAGCAGGCCGACCACGCCGGTCCCCAGCAGGCCCAGGATCCACCGCTTCGGCGCGCCCGCGGCCATCAGCATGCACAGCACGATCGCCGCGATGCCCAGCACCTGCCCCAGGTCCGGGGTGAGCATGATCAGCACCGCGGGGACCCCGCCCAGGGCGAGGGCCCGGACGATGCCCCGATGGTCCGGTCGGGCCAGGTCGCCGGCGTCCACCCGCGCGGTGAGCGCCACCGCCATCGCGACGATGATCCCGACCTTGACGAATTCGGCGGGCTGGACGGACATCCCGCCGCCGATCACGATCCACCGCCGGGAGCCGTTGATGGTCGCGCCGACCGGTGTCAGCACCAGCGCCACCAGCAGCACCGTCACGCCGTAGAGGAGGGCGGCGGTGTCGCGCAGACGCCGGTGGCCGTACCAGAGGGCCAACGCCCCCAGGGCGAGGCCGATGCCGGTGTTGAGGACGTGCCGCAGGACGAAGAAGTACGGGTCGCCCTGGTTGAGTTCCATCCGGCCGCGGGTGGCGGAGAAGACCAGCAGCGCACCGATCGCGGAGAGCGCGAAGGCCGCCCCGAACAGCACCCAGTCGAGCCGGCGGACCACGGACCCGCGGCCGAGGATGCGGCCCCAGACCGATTTGGCGCGCGTGGTCCCGCGCACGGGAATGCTGATGGCACTCACCTTGGCCTCCTGTCCGGACGCAGCCACGACAGCCAGACAGTACTCCGCAGATTTGCGCAACTACGAAAGCATGAGGTGTGTCGGTGCATTCGGTGGCGGCCGCGCGCGGTGGTGCGCCTCCCTGAACCCGGGGGCGCCGGGAGGTGCGATGTCCAACCTCCCTTCTCTGCCGTGGGGTTGGGGTGATCGTGGGCGCGGCGGGGACGGCGCTCCGGCCGTCGGGCGAGCGAAGCGGCTACGGGCCGACCTCGCGTCGGAACAGGGCCGTCCACAAGAACGGCTCCCCGAAGTACGAGGATTCCGGCGGTTCGTCGTGCATCCGGCGCAGGTCGACCTCGGTCAGGCCGGTGAACAGCGTGCGCAGTGACTCGGGGGTGTAGGCGAGACCGCCGTGCAGGCCGGAGCCGCGGTAGAAGTCGGCGTCCGGCAGCTCGGAGCCCATCGCCCCGGCCGCGAAGCAGGTCAGCCCGAAGAAGCCGCCGGGGGCCAGGGCCCGTTCGAGGAGGGCGAGGTAGCTGATGCGGCGGTGCGGCGGCAGATGGTGGAAGCAGCCGGAGTCGTAGATCAGGTCGTAGCGGCCGTCGAGGACGCCGCCGGGGTCGGTGGGGGCGGCGAAGGCGTTCCCGCAGTGGAAGCGGATCGCGGCCCCCGCCGCGCGGGCGCGCTCCTCGGCCCAGGCGACGGCGGCCGGTGAGAGGTCCACCGCGTCCACCTCGAAGCCCAGCGAGGCGAGGTACAGGGCGTTGCGGCCCGGACCGCAGCCCAGGTCCAGGGCGCGGCCGCCGGGGAGCAGGCCGCGGTCGTGGTACGAGACGAGGTTCTCGTCCGGCTTCGCCACGAAGAACGGCACCGACCGGTCGCGGGCCGCGTAGAACCCGTCCCACCAGGCGGCCCCGCCGGCCGTCCAGCGGTCCGCCTCCGGCGCGAACAGCCCGTCCAGCAGCCCGAGTACGTCCTCCACCGTCCGGATGTTCCGCGCCGGCTGCCGGCCGCTTTGCTCCGGCACCTCGGACTCGTTCGCCGCGCCCATCTGCTCTCCCCGTCCCCGCCGTTCGCCGTCGCCGACGAGGGTAGGGAAGTGCGGGGGACCTGCCCAGGTCGTCCCCGGTGCGCGAAGCGGCCCACCGCCTGTCTGACGGACCGCGCCCGGGTGATCGGCGTCCACCCTCGCCACCCCGGCCGGCGCCGTGCCCGTACCCCGCCGCAGCTCGTCACGGGGCCGATTCGGGCCCCGCCAGGGTCACTTTCTCGGCGCGTGCCCGCGCCGGTGGGCGGCGGCGGGCGGATGCCGGACCGCCGCCGCGGGCGGCCCCGGCCCGAGGCGGAAGGCCCGCCCCGGAGCTCACGCCCCGGGCACCACTTCCACCGAACCGATGTACTCCTGCGTCTCCTCGTCCGGCAGCCGCACCGCCTGCGCCCAGAAGTAGATGACGAGGCTGAACGCGGCGATCAGCCCGATGTCCCACCACAGGGGAAGGGCGTCGGTGGCGCCGCAGGACACCTTGGACGCCGGGCCGGTGCTGCAGAAGCCGCCCTGCCAGGAGATGACGCCCATGCCCAGCAGGTACGCCGGCAGCCACTGCGCGTGCCGCCAGTCCAGGTGCGGGGCCTTGGGGTTGAGGCGGAGCAGCGCCGAGCCGCCGAGCAGCAGATAGCCGAGGACGATCGCCACGCCGAGGCGCCACAGGGTGTCCCAACCCGCCCAGTAGATGATCAAGTTGGCGATGACGAAGGCCAGCGGGGCCCAGAAGAGTCCACCGGGCAGCCGGTAGGGGCGCGGCCGGTGCGGATCCTGTTTTCGCAGGCAGCCGAAGGCGAGCGGGGCGCCGGCGTACATCAGCACGCTCGCCGAGGTCACGAAGCCGACCAGCTTCTGCCAGGTGGGGAACGGCAGGAAGACCAGGAGCCCGACGGCGAAGGCGACCAGCAGGCCGAACCACGGCACCCCGCGCCCGGTGGTGCGCTCGAAGACCGCCGGGACGTAGCCGTTGCGGGAGAGCCCGTAGGAGACCCGGGAGGTGGCCGTCACGTAGATCAGGCCCGTTCCGGACGGCGAGATGACCGCGTCGATGTAGAGGAGCGTGGCCAGCCAGCCCAGGCCGATGGAGGTGGCGAGGCCGGCGAACGGGCCGGCCTTGCCGCTGAACGTCAGGTTCGCCCAGCCGCCGTGGGCGAACGCGGTGTGCGGCAGCGCCCCGATGAACACCACCTGGAGCGCGAGGTAGATCAGCACGCCGATGAGGATCGAGCCGATGACCGCCCGCGGGATGTCCCGGGCCGGATCGCGGCTCTCGCCCGCCAACTGGTCCGCCTGCTCGAAGCCGAGCAGGGCGAAGATGATGCCGCTGGTGCTGATCGCGGAGAGCACGCCCTTGGCGCCGAACGGTGCGAAGCCCTGGTGGCCGAAGTTGTGCCGGTGGAAGACCGCGGCCCCCATCACGACGATGGTCAGGACCGGGACGGCGATCTTCCACCAGGTCGCCACGCTGTTGGTGTGGGCCAGCCATCTGATGCCGAAGAAGTTGACGACGACGAAGAACGCCATGAAGGCGACGGCGAGCCCGTAGCCGGCCGGGGTCAGATGGTTCTTGCCGGTCTGCACCCAGGGGGCGTGCACGCTCAGGTAGTTCAGCGACGCCATGACCTCGATCGGCGCCACGGTGACCGCCTGGAGCCAGGAGAACCAGCCGAAGGACGCGCCGGCCGCGCTGCCGAACGCGTAGTGCGGGAAGCGCGCGGTGCCGCCCGCGACCGGGTACATGGCCCCCAGCTCGGCGTGGACGAACGCCAGGATGACGATGGCGACGGCCCCGATGCCCCAGGAGATCAGCGCCGCGGTGCCCGCCGCCTGCGCCGCGAACAGCGCCCCGAACAGCCATCCGGACCCGATGATCGACCCCTCGGAGGTCCAGATCAGCCCGACCAGCCCGATCTCGCGTTTCAGTCCGGGGTTCCTGGGGGCGGCCGGTGCGAGTGGCTTGCGCATCTCCATGGGACGTGCCCCCGTTCTGCTGCGATGGGTGCGGCAGGTGACAACGAGCCCGATGTGGGCTGACGTACCTTTTGCCCCAATAGTTCAGGACGGGGACGGGGGAGAAGGGCACGCCGCGCCGGGAACGCGGCCGCCCCCGGCGCGGTCACCTCACGGCTTGACCGCGTGCAGCACGCGCAGCCCCCGCGGCCCGGCCTCGTCGTGCCGGACCTCCAGGCCGGCGGCGCGGCACTGGTCGGCCACCCACCGCGCGGCCAGCCGCAGCTTGGGGTAGCTGCTGGTGCGCAGCTCCCAGCCGGTCGCCGAGCGGGTGTGCAGCAGATCGTTGACCAGCACCGTGTCGTCGTCGAGGTATTCCAGGAAGCAGGTCAGCAGGCGGTCCTCCGTGCTGCGGACCGGCAGGAAGCGCTCGGTGCCGGGCAGTTCCGCCGTCAGGTCGCGGTAGGTGGCGACGAAGTGTCCGCCGGGGCGGAGCGCGCGGGCGACATCGTGGAGCAGTGCGGTGACGTCCCCCTTGGCGGGCAGGTGCGGCAGGGTGTCGCCCATGCACACCACGGCCGCGACCGACGCCGGGTCCGCCGCCTCGGGAAGGGCGCCGCGGATGTCCCGGCACAGGGGGCGGATCGCGTCCGGGGCGCCACCGGTGCGTGCGTGGGCCGCGGTGAGTTCGGCCAGGAGGGCGTCGCTGGTGTCCACGGCGATGACCGGGGCGAAGCCGAGGCGGGTCAGCGCCAGGGTCTGCGTACCGGGACCGGAGCCGAGGTCGACGGCGACGGCGCCCGCCGGGTCGGCCGCGGGGTCCGCGTGGACGTCCAGGTCCCGCAGGAGCGCGAGTTGGCCGGAGGCCGCGGCCTGGAGGTCGCCGCCCAGCATCCAGGTGTAGTGCGCGGCGAGCAGGCGTGCGTAGTGCTGCGCGGCAGCCGTCATCGGGGATTCCTTTCGGGGGTGCGGTGTGTGCTCTCCACGGCCGACTCGCCGGTGCGCACCCACGCCGCGAGGTCGGCGAGGTAGACATTGGCCATCGAGGTGTCCAGGGCCGAGCCGAGGGCGGCCCGGTAGGTGGGGGTCGCCTCCGCGTACCGCTGCCGGCCGGTCTCGGTGATGCCGGCGGCGACCGCCCGTCCGTCACCGGGGGCGGCGGTCCGCCGGGCCAGTCCCTGGGCCTCCAGCCGGCCGACCAGGCGGGTGACGGTGCTGTCCTTCAGCCCGATCCGGTCGGCGAGTTCGCCCATCCGCAGCGCCGGGCCGCTGTCGGGGCGGCTGAGCGCGCACAGCGCCCGGTACTCCGAGAGCGGCAGGCCGTGGCGGCGCTGCAACGTCTCGTCCAGGTGTTTCTCCACCCGGCCCAGCAACCGCACCGCCATGCACCAGCGTTCGTCCTCCGCGTCGCCGGCGGGCGCGACGGAGCGGCCCTCCGATATCGCCTCATGTTCGATCACGGCCGTAACATAACTGCTTGCTCAAGCAATGAACAGGGGGCGTGGGGGTGGAGTTGGCCGGGCAAGGGACGGGGCCGTCCGGTCCTCCGGAAGCCCCGGCCGCCTCAGCTGCCTTACGGGGCGGGGGACTTGACCCTCGTGGGCGCCTCTACTGCTCCTCTTCCGGGAGGCCCAGGACGACCCCGCGTCCGGCGTACACCCGGTCCAGGGTCCGCCAGTCGACAGGGGCGAACTCCTGGGACCGGCCGGGGAATCCGGAGGGGTTGTGGATCACCACGTGGTCCGGGGTGACGCCGACGGCCAGGACCAGGTGGCCGCCGCGGTGCGGCGGTTCGGGGTCGGCGTCCCGGATGGCGGGGTGGACGGAGAGCAGCACGAGACGGCCGGCGCCGATCAGGGCGGGGAGTTCCTCCCGGGGGAGTTCGGGGCGGGACTCGGCGAGCAGGCCCAGGTGGCGTTCCACGTAGGTGGCGAACGGTGCGTAGACCAGACCGTGCAGGCCGTCCTCGTGGCGTACATAGGCGCCGGCGTCCAGGCAGGCGGTGGCCAGGGCCATGGCGGTGGGGACCGGGCGCCGCCAGTAGGCCAGCGCCATCCGCAGGCAGGCCATCCCGCACAGCCGCCAGGACCACCAGGCGTATTCCTCCGGGCTCTTGGCCCCGTACTCCGGCCAGCGGGGGTCCTCGGCGGCCGGGACGGTGCCGGCGATGATCGCGGGGACGAGTTCGGGGGAGGCCCACTGGGAGTGGTACGGGACGGGGTGGATCAGGGTGCGGAGGGCGGGGTCGGTGGCCATGCTGAAGGGTACGACGGGGCGTCGCGCCGAGGCGGGGCGGGCGTGCGGCGGGCCCCCGCCGGCACCGGGCGGGGGCGGTGCACGTCGCGGCGGGATCGGGCGGGGACGGCGTACCGCGCCGTGCCGGTGGCCGGCGGCACGGGCCGCTTCCCCGGCCGGCCCGGGGTCCCCCGCCCGCCGGCGTGCGGTCATGCGGTGTGCGGCGGCTCCCAGACCGAGGCGTCGTGGGCGAAGTACACCCGGCGCGGATCGAACGCGGCGAGCCGGTCGAGCCAGGGCCGGTGGTCCGGCAGCGGCGGCGCCACGCCGTCGCGGGCCGCCCGGCGGGCCAGGTCGTCACCGGAGTAGTGCGAGGCGAAGTCGTGGGCCTGGCCGGCCAGTACCACCGTGCCGTCGGGGCCGCGCAGCACCAGCGACTGGTGCCCGTCGGTGTGGCCGGGCGTCGGAACGACCCAGGCGCCGGGCCAGATCTCGGCCTCACCGGTGAGTTCCTCGTAGGTCGCCCCGGGGAAGTCGATCAGTTCGTCGAAGGTGTAGTCGCCCCGGCGCGCGGTGGCCAGCTCCATCTGCTGCACCACGATGGGCGTGCCGGCCAGCAGCGGATTGCCGCCGCAGTGATCGAAGTGCAGATGGCAGTTGACGACGAGCGAGACGTCCGTGAGGGAGGTGCCGACGGCGGCCAACGCGGCCTGGAGGGACCGGCGTTGCGGGCGGTAGTGGGCTTCGGTCTCCGGGTCCGCGGCGCCGATGCCGGTGTCGAAGAGGAGCCGTCCCCGGTCGTGTTCCACGAGGTAGGCCAGGGCCGGCTCCACGCGGGGCTGCGGGCCGCCGGCCTCCGAGGCCGGCCGGATGAAGTACCCCAGGTCGAGGCGGTGCACCGCCAGGTGTTTCGAGGTCGTCTGCATGCCCTCATCGTCACCGAGCCGGCTGGCCGCCGCAGCCGCTTTGGTGCCCGCGCCCCGCGCGCCGGCTCCCGCCGACGTGCCGGGACCCCTCAGGTCGTCCCGACGCAGAGCACGTCGAGCCGGTGCGCCGCCGGAGCGGCGATCTCCAACTCCGGCCGCCACACGGCGAGGATCTGCGCCGACGGCGTGAACAGCGGGCCCGGCAGCGCGGTCGGGTGGTGCCACTCCCAGGCGCCGACCAGCTCCGGCTCCGCCGCGTACGGCGTCCCCCGGTAGCGGGTGACGAGCGCCGCCATCGTGATGCGGTGCAGACCGTCGAGGTCGTCGTGCAGCATCGTGAAGACCCGGACGTCGTCCGGCTCGGCGTGCAGTCCCGTCTCCTCGTGCAGTTCCCGGGCCGCGGCGGACCGCACGCCCTCGCCCGGATCGACCTTGCCACCGGGCAGTTCCCATGTCCCGGCCCGGTGCCGCCCGAGCAGGACCCGTCCGTCCGCGTCCAGCACGATCACGCCGACGCCGAACAAGGCCTGTGCCTTCGACGGCGCGTCCCCACGCTGCCGGCTGGTCACCGTGTCTGTCCCCATGCCCGTTCCGCTGTCCATCGCGTCCCTCTCTCGGCTCCGTGAAGCGGCCCGCCCCGAGCCCGGGCCGGGGTCCACCTTCTCCCATAGGGGCAGGTCACCTCCACTGATCCGGCCGAACTCGGCCGGTCCGGCCACCGTCCGGCGACTCCCGGCGGCCGGGCGGGACGTTCCGTCGACCGCCGCGGTGCCGTGCGCCCGGTCCTTATACTCGCCCCGTTTCGCGGCGGAACGACGGACGCCCGAAGGCTCCACAAAGGAGTGAATGCCCGAGTGCCGAATCGTTTTGCCTGGTGATGCTCTCCGGGTGTTGACCAAAGACTGGTGGCGCCGCGCAGCCACGACAACAGCCCTGATCGCCACGGCAGTTCTCCCGGCCTCCTCCTCCACCGCCATAGCCGATCCCGCTCCGCACCCCGCACCGGCCGCGCACACGCGGCCCGTCGGGACGGCCGTCGATGCCGGGCCGCTGAAGCTCCCGGAACCGCCGCCCGTCGGCGTGGTGCGCACCGAACTCGCCGGCCTGCACGTCGCGCCGCCCCATTCGATGAACGGCTACAGCCGCGCGAAGTTCCCGCACTGGATCAAGCAGCACGGGGAGTGCGACACCCGTGAAGTCGTCCTCGCCCGGGACGGCGAGGACGTCAAACAGGACGAGAAGTGCCGGGCGATCTCCGGTACGTGGTTCAGCGAGTACGACGCGAAGGTCCTGACGCAGGCCAAGCAGCTCGACATCGACCACGTGGTGCCGCTGGCCAACGCCTGGCGTTCCGGCGCCGACCAGTGGACCACCCCCGAGCGCCGGACGTTCGCCAACGACCTCGTCCACTCCCAGCTGATCGCGGTGTCGGCCCCGTCCAACCGGCAGAAGGGCGACAAGTCCCCGGACAAGTGGGCCCCGCCGCGGCATGCCTACTGGTGCACCTACGCCCGTGCCTGGACGGACGTCAAACACGTCTACCACCTGAACGTCACCGAGCCGGAGAAAGTGAAACTCCGCGAGATGCTGGACACCTGCGAGCAGTGACCACCTCCGATCGCCATGTGCTCACCGACCGGATCACGGCCGGCCCCGGTGGTGCGATGACGGTGCAGGCCGGTGTCATCGCCGGTGATCTGACCGTCACCACGACCGATCTGGGCGACGGCACGGCCGATGTCGTCATCCACTACACCGGCGCCGAGGACCGCTACGACCTCGAAGGCGGCCCGGTCCGCATCCCCCCGGCGGGCATCGCCGCGCTCCATCGGGCGGTGCTCGACGCGGTGCGCGTCGGCGGTGCCGCGCAGGTGCCCGGCACCGCTCCGCGCCCCTGATCCCCTGCCCCCTACGGGAGTTCGGCCCGCCGGCCGTTCCCTTGGAGCCCCGTGCCGTTCGCGGTGCGGGGCTCGGGCGGCATCGCGGCGCGTTCGTGCTCCACGTCCCCAGGGACACCGGCCGCCACGGACCGCGGCCCTCCCTTCGCATCAGCGAAGTAGATCGACCGCGGTCCGCTCGATCGCTCTCCCGGTGACGTCCCGGTGCCCGAAGTTGCCCGCTGGGGGCGGGAGTTCGGGGTGCTCGTCGCTCCCGTCAGCCTGTGAAGCGGCGGACGTACCGCTTCTGCCAGGGGGTTTCCACGGCGTGGCGGTCGTAGTGGCGGCGGACGAACTCCACCGCGCCGTCGGCCGGGACGCCGTCGAGGACGGCGAGGCAGGCCAGTGCCGTCCCGGTCCGTCCGCGGCCGCCGCCGCAGGCGAGCTCGACGCGCTCCTCCGCGGCCCGCTCCCATGCCGTGCGGAACGCGCGGCGCGCCTCCTCGCGATCGCTCGGCAGTCGGAAGTCCGGCCAGCGCAACCATCGTGATTCCCAGGGGACTTCGGACGGCGGCCGACCCACCAGATAGACGCCGTAGGTGGGCGTGGGGCCGTCGGGGAGCGGGTGGCGCAGACCGCGGCCGCGGACGAGACGGCCGGAGGGCAGCCGCAGGACCCCGGGGTCGGTGGAGTTCCAGCTCTCGGTCATCCGTCCACCCTAGGCGGGACGGTGGGGAGTTGGCGGGAAAAGGGGCGAGGGGGGCTGCTCCGCCCTTGGCGCGCCGGCTGACGGGCCGCGGCGCCACGTCGCCCGTTCCCGCAGTGACGCGCTCGGACGGTGGTCCGAGACCTGGGCCCGCCGCGGCGCCGGAGTCCTTCCGGTGCCGCGGCGGGCCACCCGGCACGGTGCCGGGGCCGTGCCGCGACGCCGTGGGCGCGCGGGATGCGGCCTCGATGCCGGCCCGGCAAACCGCATATCGCCCATTTCCGCGGCGAGTTCACGGTGGTAACCGCCCCCAGAAGGATTACAGCTGATGTCTCCTAAGGACCCTGGACCGGTCCCCTGCGCCAGGACCGGTTGCCCCAACGAGGTGGAGAGCGGGTCCGGCCCCGGCCGGCGCCGCAAGTACTGCAGCGACGCCTGCGGCCGGGCCGTCCGCAAGATCCGCAGTTCGCGGCGGACCCCCGACGCCAAGGCCCACGACGAGGACGCCCTCCAGATCGCCGACGACATGGCCTGCCGGATGGCCGTGCTGCGGACCCGGATACGCGACGGTGACGCACTTGCCGGTCTCCGCCAGGCCGTTGAGCTCAAGCGCGATCTGGAGTGCGTCACCGCCGCCATGGTGCAGCAGGCCCGGGACCGCGGCCACCGGGGCGCGGCCATCGCCGACGCCCTGCACATCACGGTGGACAAGATCGGCCGGGCGTACACCAGGGAGCGGATAGGCCGGAAGTTGACCCAGCGCCGCGAGCGGCGGGCGGCCGTCCTCGCGGCCGCCCCGGCGGTGCCGCTGCCCGTCCGGCCGGAGCAACTGGCCGCCCCGGCCCGCCAGGACCCGTCGATACCCGCCCGGACGGACGGCGAACGGCGTCGGATCACCGCCGTCCGCAACGCCCCGCAGCGCCGGGGGTGTGCCGAGGGTGAGGGCGGCGAAGAGGGGGGAAGAGTGGGCGGCGAGGTCGCCGTACCGGACAGCGGTCCGCCGCGCCAGGAGCCGGGCGCCGCGCTCGCCTCGGCGCTGTCCCACCTCCAGCGCTCGGGCGACAAGACCCTGCGGGCCCTGGCGGACGAGGCGCGGGTGAGCGCCTCGTACGTCTCCCGGATCCTCTCGGGTGAGCGCAGCCCCTCCTGGACGGTCACCCGCCGGATGGTGCGCGCCTGCGGCGGTGACCCGGAGGCCGTGCGCCCCCTGTGGGACGCCGCCCACGGACGGCGGCTCGCCCGGGCCGGTAGCCTGCACGCCGCGCTGCGCGGGCTCTACCTGTCGGCGGCCTGCCCGGACCCCGTGGACATCTGCACCTCCAGTGGAAACGCCGTCACGGAAAGGGAGTTCACGGGGCTGCTGTACGGCTCCCTGGTGCCGGACTGGGAGACCGTCGGCACGGTCGTCGGCGTGCTGCACGGCCGCCCGGACGACATCCGTCCGCTCTGGGACCACGCGCGGTTCGCCCAACTCGCGCCGCACACCTGCGGGTTGGTGGCCGAGCGCCGTACCCCGCGCGCCGAGGCCTTCGGATGACGGCGGCCCCGGCCCACGCACCGGTCCGGCCCGTGGTGCCCGCGGCGCGGCCGGCGGTCACCCTGCCGCCCGCCTTCGAGGCCTTCTACGCCCTGCACTGCGCGCGCTACCTCGGCTACGCCCTGGCCCATGTCGCGGAGCCGTGGGCCTCCCGCGCCGTGGGCGAGGCCATGGGGGAGGTCGCCATCCGGTGGGCCGACATCGTGCGCTGCCCCAACCCGGCCGCCTGTGCCTGGGCCCTGGTGCGTACCCGCATCCGGCGGCGGAGCGGGGGTCCCGGGGGCGGTGTGGAGGGCGCCGTGTCACGTCACCCGAGCCGGTCGGGGTTACGCCGATCCGCGCTGAGATACGACGCGTTCGTCCTGCACGAGGTGCTCGGCCACTCGCTGGAGGACACCGCAGAGGCGATGGGGGAGGAGATCAGCCGGGTGCGTTGCGCCCTGGGTGCGGGACGCGGCCGGGTGCGGGCGGAGACCGCGGGGCGCTCGGCCGCGGACCGTCTTCCGGGGGTTGGCGGCAATACCCCGCACGGGTGAGCCGGTCTGTTCGAGTGGTGATCGGCGGCCGCGCGGCAGGGCAGGCGCGGTCTGTCGCGCACAGGGGAACGTGTGTTCATCGCCTGCCCCTGGATTAGCCGTTACGGGGACCCGGGCGGGCCGTTCTTTAGGTCACCTGTACCCCTCGTGCGCCGGGACGGAGAACGGGGGAGTGCCGCGTCCGCGTCGGAACGCGGACCGGTTCCGTTCGAATCCTCCCCGGCGGCCGATCCGGGTGCGGCGCGCGGTTGACACCGCGGGAGGCGGGGCGGTGCCCGTCCTTTCGGGCCGGACCTCCCCGCCGCGCCGTGCCGGTGGCGCGCACGAGCCGATGACCGTCGAAGGGATGGCAGAGCCATGCGGAGCAAGCGAGTGGGGGCCGTTGACCGCCTACGGCAGGAGAAACCCCGGCCGGATACCGGTGAACAGCCGGACGGCGTGGAGGAGTTGCAGTTCGTCGACCGGACCGGCAGCCGGGAGCGGGCCGGGCGGCAGATCCGGCTGGTCGACATGGCGCGGCGGCTGCCGCAACTGGTGCGCCGGTCGGTCGCGTTGGCCTGGCGCATCGACCGCTGGGCGGCGCTGGGACTGCTGCTCTGCCAGGCCGCCTCGGGCGCGATGCAGGCACTGGGGCTGCTGGCGGTCAGCGGGACGCTCACCGCGCTGCTGTCCGGCGGGGACATCTACGGCCGGCTGCTCGGGGCCTGGCCGTCGGTGGCCCTGCTGGCGGCCGCGGCCGGGGCGCGGGCCGGGCTCGGGATCGTGGTGACGTGGCTGTCGTCCCGGCTCGGGCCGCAGATGTCCCGGGAGGCCGAACTCCGGCTGCTCCAGGCCGTCACCGAGGTCGAGCTGACCGCCTACGACGCGCCCGGATTCACCCACCGCAGGGAGGCGGCCGACCGGGGAGCCGAGATCGCCCAGGACCTGGTGGCGGAGGGGCAGGACCTGATCGCCTCGGTCGCCTCGCTGGCGGCCGGCGCGGGCGTGCTCGCCGCGCTGCACCCCGCCCTGCTGCCGCTGTTGCTGCTGGCCAGTCTGCCGCAGGCGGTGGCGCAGGTCGGGGCGGCCCGGGTGCGGTACCTGGCCCGGCTGCGGGCCGGCGGCGACTACCGGCTGCTGTCGATCCTGCGCTGGCATGTCTGCGACCGGTACGCCGCGGACCAGATCCGGGCCGGCACCATGGCCGGCTTCCTGGTCGGGCGCTACCGCCAGATCACCGAGCGCATCAACCGCGCCGACCGGCGCGCGGCCGACACCGGGGCGCGGATGTCCGCACTGGGCGCGGTCTGCGGCGGGCTGGCCTCGACGGCGGTGTGGGCGGCGGTGGTGTGGCTGCTGGCCACCGGGCGGATGAGCGTCGGGCACGCCGGCACCGCGGTGTTCGCGTTGCAGGCGGTCGGGACGGCGTTGCGCGGGCTGGTCGCCGGCGGCGCCCGCATCATGCGCACCGGGCTCTACATGGACGACTGGGCGGACTTCCTGGAGGAGGCCGGCGGCTTCCGGATGCGCCGCGGCACCGCCGTCCCCGAGGCGCCGCGCGAGATCCGCGTGCAGGACCTCGTCTTCCGGTACGAGGAGGCGGCCCAGGACGCGCTGCGGGGCGTGTCGTTCACCCTGCGCCGCGGTGAGGTCATCGCCCTGGTCGGCTACAACGGCAGCGGCAAGACCACGCTCGCCAAGCTGTTGAGCGGGCTCTACCTGCCGACCACCGGGGCGGTCGCCTGGGACGGCGTCCCCACCGGGGACCTCGATCCGCACGCCATGTGGTCGCAGGTCGCCCTCGTGCCCCAGGACTACGCGCGCTGGCCGCTGACCGCCCGGGAGAACATCACCCTGGGCCGGCCCACCGAGGGCGGTGACGCCGACATCCACGCCGCCTGTGCGCGCTCGGGCGCCGACGAGGTGCTGGCCGAACTGCGGTCCGGGCTCGACACCGTGCTGGCCCGCGACTGGCTCGGCGGGCAGGAGCTCTCCGGCGGGCAGTGGCAGCGGATCGCTCTCACCCGGGCGTTCCACCGGCCGGCCGGACTGCTCGTCCTGGACGAGCCGACCTCCGCGCTCGACCCGCTCGGCGAGCACCGCATCTTCGCCGGCCTGCGGGAGATCGCACAGACCCGTGCGGTGGTCCTGATCACCCACCGGCTGACCAACGTGGCGGTGGCCGACCGCATCCTCGTCCTCGACCAGGGCCGGATCGTCCAGCAGGGCACCTTCCCCGAACTGGTCGCGCAACCGGGGCTGTTCCGGGAGCTGTGGGCCTACCAGCACACGCGGGAGGCGCACCGGCCCGAGGGGAGCGGACCGGTGGCCACCGAGGTGGTCCCGCCGGGTCCGCGGGACGCCGCGGGTGCGACGCCCGGGCCCGCGGTGACCAGTGCCGTGGCGCTGCTCGTCAACGACCGGGGGCAGTACCTCCTCCACCTCCGGGACGCGCACAAGGAGATCCACGACCCCGGCACCTGGTCGCTGCCCGGCGGTGCCCCCGAGCCGGGCGAGAGCGCGCACCAGGCCGTCACCCGCGAACTGCGCGAGGAGACCGGGCTGGTGGTGCCCGACCTCGCCCCGTTCGCACTGCTCCGGTGCACCGGCCCGGACGGCACCGTCCACGGGCACATCCAGGTGTTCCTCGGGCACTGGAACGGTGACGCGGCCGCGCTGCCACTCACCGAAGGGGTGCTGCTCCACTGGTTCGACGCCGGGACGGTGCCCCGGCTGACGATGTGCGACTGGGCGGCGGCGGTCCTGCGCCGGCACCAGGACGAGGTGTGCGGGGCGGTCGAGGGCGTCCGCAGCTGAGGGAGCGGGCCCGGGCCGCGGTGCGGGCGGTCCGGGCCCGGCTCTCCGCGGACTGCCGACGGGTGGTCGGGGTTCGGTTCCGGCTCTCCGCGGACTGCCGACGGGTGGTTGGCAGGGCGGCTCCGAAGGTCCCAGTCACCCTGCGGAGTGGTTTGTGCCGCGGATCGTCGCGCGCGTGGTTGGGCGGCTCGCCGACGGATGAGCGTACTGGCGTCACCACGCCAAGTTCCGCGGGTCCAGGGCCCGTTGGGGACGGAGGAACCTCGTGGCTACGTACAACACCGAGATCGAAACCGGCGGTGGGGGCTGGCAGCAGGACCAGCCGCTGTCGCTGAGCATCCGCAATCGCGACGACGTCGTGCCGGAGAACGGCACGCCGGCCGAGGGGACCTCGGTGACCTGGAGCGGCGATGCCGGAAAAGGCTCGGTGACCTTCTTCGACGGCGGCAACAGCTTCCAGGGCACGGCCCAGTTCCCGAACGAGGGGCCCGTCGGCTACCGGGGGACGCTGGCCGAATGACCGACGGCACCCGGCGAGTCGGGTGCCGCGGCGCTGACGTCACGAGGAGCGGTGCGGACACGAGGAGCGGTGCCGAACGCGCTGTTCGGCACCGCCCTCACCCAGTCAACGGCCGGGAGCTCGACGAAGCTCCCGGCTCTTTCGTGCGGGCGACCGGTCAGGCCCCGGCCCGCACGTCAGCGGCAATCCGGGTGGCCCCAACCGTTCGGGCCCTTGGCGACCTGCGTACCGGCCTCGTAGGAGCCGCGGCAACCACCGCAGCGCCCCGCGTACTTGGCCTTGATGGTGCCGCCGCCACCGCCACCGCCACCGGTCCGGGTGCGGCGCGGGGACGTGGCGGGCTTACCGGACCCGCCTGCGGGCCGCACCATCGCCTCGGCGCGCGGGGCCGGGACGGTCTGGGCGCCGTGGGACGTTCCGGCGGCCTGCTGGGAGACCGCCACGTCGCTGGCCGCCTGGTCGGCGATGGCGTTCAGCGGGTCCCCGTCCACCTGGTGCGCCGGGACGTACCGGAACTCCACCTCGCGGCCGGCCAGCAGCGCGTCGATCCGCACCACCAGCTCCCGGTTGGCGACCGGCTTCTTGGACGCCGTCATCCAGCCGTTCCGCTTCCAGCCGGCGATCCACTTGGTCACGGCGTTCATCGCGTACTGGGAGTCCATCCGGACCTCCAGCGGCAGTGCCGGGTCAGTGGCTTCCAGGAGTTCGGCCAGGGCGGTCAGCTCGGCGACGTTGTTGGTCGCCGTCCCCAAGGGGCCGGCCTCCCAGCGGGTGGGGTTCTGGTCGGCGTCGGCGGTGACCCAGGCCCAGGCGGCCCGCCCGGGATTCCCTTTGCTGGCCCCGTCACAGGCAGCGATGATGCGATCGGACATCCCTCGATCATGCCATCTCCGAGCGGGTCGCCTCACGCGCGTGGGGCCGGGCGACGGCGGCCACCTCGGTCACGGCGGACCTGCGCCCGGGCGGACGGTGCGGGGGACCGCCCGCCCCAGTGGCCCGCCCGTGCGGTTCGGCCGTGCGGTCCGGCCGTCAGGCCACGGCGCCCTCGGTCCAGGCGCGGGCCAGGATCGTGTCCACCGTCTCCGCGACGGTCTGCCGCGAGGTGTCCAGCCACAGCCCGAGGTCGCGGGGCGTCTGCGTGCGCAGCAGGACGTCCAGGTCCTCTACGGACCAGTCCGGCCCGTATGCGGTCTTGGGGCGGCCCGCCTCGCGCGCCGCGACCGCTTCCGGATCGGGCAGCAGGGCGACGACGGCGAGCGGACGGGTCGCGATGTCGGCGGCCATCTGGGCGAGGTGCTCGCCCAGGAGGATGTCCTGGACGAGCACGGTGAAGCCGGCCCGGGCGTACTCGTCCGCGCACCGGGCCGTCAGTCGGTGCCGCAACCGCAGCTGGGCGAGGGCCTCCTCACCCGCGTCCGGGGTCATGCCGACCTGCCCCCGGACGATGTTCCGCCGGAAGCCGTCGCCGCGCAGGTGCACGGAGCGGGGCAGGCGCTCGGCGAGGGCCTGGGCGACCGTGGACTTGCCGGCGGCCTGGATGCCGGTGATCACCACAACTCCCGGTTCCCGCCAGGCGCGTTGGGGTGCGTTCGGGGCGGGGGCGGGATCGGGTGCTTGCGTGGTCATGGTGCCCATTGTGGTGGCGGTCGTCCGCCGGTTCCCCTGGTTTTCCGACGCCACGGCGGCGCCTGCGAACCCGCGCTCCGACCCCGGCCGTCCCGCCCGCCGCAGGGCTCGTATGCTCCCTGTTGTCGGGTCCGGAAGCTGACCACCTTCGAAGGGAGGGCGGCGGCCCATGACGACCACCACCTTCTACCAGGACCGCTGGATCACCTGCACCGAGGACGGGGTGCGGATCCGCGGCTACTACTTCCCGTGGGGCACCAAGACCATCCCGTACACCGCGATCCGTTCGGTGCGGCGGGTGGAGATGGGGATGCTGACCGGGCAGGGCCGTATCTGGGGCACCGGGCACCCGCGGTACTGGGCGAGCCTGGACCCGGGGCGGATGTCCAAGTCCACCGCGCTCATCCTCGATCTCGGCCGCTTCGTCCGGCCGTTCCTCACCCCCGACGACCCGGACGCGATGGCGGCGGTGCTCCGCGCGCGGATGCCGCCGGGCGCGGGGGAGGGCGACGACGGCCGGCGGTAGCCAGGCGCCGGTCCCGTCGCCCGCAGCCGGGGTGATCCCTCAACGGCCTTTGTGGGGTGCGGCATTGGGGGCGGCGGTCTGCCGGCGCGCGTCCGTGGGCCGATCAGGGTGCGGGGGCGGGCTGGTCGGCGCGGGTGAGTTCGCGGCGCAGGCGCAGGAAGGGGCGGGGGCGGTCGAGGGCGAGGACGGCGGTGGTGCGGCCGTCGCGTTCGTAGCGGGCGAGGAAGCTGCGGTCGTCCGGGGAGCCCTCGACGATGCGGGGGACGTCGCCGGGTCGGCGTTCGCCGGCGAACTGGATGCGGACGCCGTACTGGTCGGACCAGAAGTAGGGGACGGCGCGGTGGGTGCGGGCGGTGCGGCCGGCGAGGAGGTTGTGGACGGCGGTGCCGGCCTGTTCGGTGGCGCTGGTCCAGTGTTCGGCGCGGGCGCCGGCCACCTGGGCGACGTCGCCGGCGGCCACGACGGTGGGGATCGGGGTGGCGCAGCCGGCGTCGCAGCGGACGCCGTCGCCGAGCGGTAGGCCGGAGCCTTCGAGCCAGTCGGTGCGGGGGCGGACGCCGATGCCGGTGACGACGACGTCGGCGGGCAGGAGGCGGCCGTCGGAGAGTTCCACGGCGGTGATCCGGCCGTCCGCGCCCGCGCCGTGCAGGGCCTGGACGCCGGTGCCGGTGAGCAGGGTGACGCCGTGGTCGCCGTGCAGACGCGCGCACAACCCGGCCATGGTGCGGCCGAGTTGGGGGACGAGCGGGAGCGGGGCGGCCTCGACGACGGTGACCTGGTGGCCGAGGGTGGCGCATGAGGAGGCGACCTCGGCGCCGATGAAGCCGCCGCCGATGACCACGATCCGGGCCGGGCCGCCGCGGGTCAGGTCGGTGCGCAGCGCCCGGGCGTCGTCGAGGGTGCGCAGGGTGTGGGTGCCGGTGGGTGCGGGGCCGGGGAGGCGGCGCGGGGTGGCGCCGGTGGCCAGGACGACGCCGTCGGTGGTGAGGGTGCGGCCGGTGTCGAGATGGACCGCGCGGTGGCGGGGGTCCAGACCGGTGGCGCGGGTGCCCAGGAGCCATTCCGCGTCGAGTGCGGTGAGCTCTTCGGGGTCGGTGAGGGCGAGCGGGGCGCGGGTGGCGGGGTCCTGGTCGGTGTCGTCCGCGGCGGCGGGCGCGGTGAGGAACTCCTTGGAGAGCGGCGGGCGGTCGTAGGGGAGGTGGGGTTCGGCGCCGACGAGCGTCAGGCGGCCGTCGTAGCCCTGGGCGCGCAGGGCGCGGGCGGCGTACAGCCCGGCCAGGGAGGCTCCGACGACGGTGACCGACCTCATGCGGCGGTGCCTTCCCCGGCGGTGAGGTGGACGTAGACCACGCCGTCCTCGACCGACACGGGGTGGGTGCGGACGGGGCGGCGGGCGGGCAGGCAGGTCGGTGCTCCGGTACGGAGATCGAATGAAGCGGCGTGCAGCGGGCATTCGACCAGACACCCTTCCAGCCAGCCGTCCGCGAGTGAGGCGTCCTGGTGGGTGCAGGTGTCGTCGATGGCGTAGAGCTCTCCGTCGGCGTTGAAGACGGCGATCGGAGGTGCGGTGTCGAGGCGAACGGACTCGCCGACGGGCAGGTCGGCGAGGTGGCAGACGGGTATCACGCTGGGCCCCCCTGTTACTGTTCGGTTTCGTTGAGTTTCGTAATCCGCACGACAGAGCGTTATGCGCAACAGAATCCAGCCGGGGGCTTGGCGCGTCAAGCGGTCTCCGGGAAGGGCCGGCCCGATCGGGCCGCTGGACGGTGGCAGCGAGCTGGGTGGTGACACGGACTATGACGGAAACGGCTAGGGCGGCGGCACGGGCGGAGAAGCATCGGGCCGGCAGGTCGGAGCCGAAGTCACGGGAGGCGGTGGCGGGCAGACCGTCCAGAGGGGCGGCGAGCGCGGTGCAGTCGGTGGACCGAGCGGTCACGGTGCTGGAGATCCTGGCGAGGCTCGGCGAGGCCGGAGTGACCGAGATCGCCGAAGAGTTGGGCGTGCACAAGTCGACCGCTTTCCGGCTGTTGGGCGTGCTGGAGAACCGCGGACTGGTGGCCCAGGAGCAGGAGCGCGGCAAGTACTACCTCGGCGCCGGGGTGTTGCGGCTGGCCGGGGCCGCCGCGGTGCGGCTGGACATCTCCCAGGAGGGCGCGGCGGTCTGCCGGACGCTCGCCGACGAACTGGGCGAGACGGTCAACATCGCGGTGCTGGAGAGCGACGCCGCGGTCAATATCATGCAGGCCCGCGGACCGGCGTCGGTCACCGCCCAGAACTGGCTCGGCCGCCGCACGCCGCTGCACGCCACGTCCAGCGGCAAGGCGCTGCTGGCGTACCAGCCGTCGCGGGTCCGGGAGGCCGTACTGGCGCGGAAGCTGCCGCGGTTGACCGAGCGGACGGTGACCTCCGCGGGCGAGCTGCGCGATCAGCTCGCCGAGGTGGTCCAGCGGGGATTCGCGGTTGCGGTCGAGGAGTTGGAGCTGGGGCTGCGCGCGGTCGCCGCGCCGGTGCGGGCCCACGACGGCGCGGTCATCGGCGCGATCAGCGTCTCGGTGCCCGCCTACCGGCTGGACGAGGAGCGGCTGCCGGAGGTGGTCAAGCGCACCGTCGCCGCCGGTGCGGAGCTCTCCCGGCGGATGGGGTACGCCTGTTGAGGGGCGTGCGGCGATCCGGGTGCGGCGCCCGTTGACCGTCGGGTGGTGAGCACGGACTGCGGGGCCGGGTCGTCGATCCGGCCCCGCAGCCGTGTGCGCGGGGCGTGCGCGCCGGGCGGCGACGAGGAGCCGCGCGGGTCCCCTCCGCGGTCGTGTGCGCGGGGCGTGCGCGGGCGGTTCGCTGTGCTTCCGCATACGTAACCGGCCCTTCGCAACGCGCTGGCGCGCACCTCTTGACGCTGCCGATACGCCGTTCCCAATATGTCTCCCATCGCGCAACCAGTCGTGCAGTGCGCAACACTGAGGGGTAGGGCATGCCACATCGAGTCCATGCCGTCGTCGCGGCGAAAAAGGGCGCACCCGTCGGTCCGCAGACGATCCTGGTGCCGGACCCCGGCCCCGGAGAAGTGCTGGTCGACGTCCTGGCCTGCGGCGTGTGCCACACCGATCTGCACTACCGCGAGGGCGCCGTCGGCGACGACTTCCCCTTCCTGCTCGGCCACGAGGCGGCCGGCCTCGTCGACGCCGTCGGCGAGGGCGTCGACGACCTCGTGCCCGGCGACTACGTGGTGCTGGCCTGGCGGGCACCGTGCGGCCGGTGCCGGTCCTGCCGGCGCGGCCGCCCCTGGTACTGCTTCGACTCCCGCACCGCCACCCAGCCGATGACCCTCCTGGACGGCACCCCGCTCAGCCCCGCCCTCGGCATCGGCGCGTTCGCCGAGAAGACGCTGGTCGCCGCCGGACAGGCGGTCAAGGTGGATCCCTCGGCCCGTCCCGAGGCGGCCGGGCTGATCGGCTGCGGGGTGATGGCCGGCTACGGCGCCGCCGTCCACACCGGTGCGGTCGGCAGCGGCGACACGGTCGCCGTCATCGGCTGCGGCGGGGTCGGCAACGCCGCCGTCGCCGGCGCCGCGATCGCCGGGGCCCGCCGTGTCATCGCCGTCGACATCGACGAGCGCAAACTCGACGGCGCCACCCGCTTCGGCGCCACCCACACCGTCAACTCCCGCCGTACCGACCCGGTCGAGGCGGTCCGCGAGCTGACCGGCGGCCACGGCGCGGACGTGGTGATCGACGCGGTGGGCCGCCCCGAGACCTACCGCCAGGGCTTCTACATGCGCGATCTGGCCGGCACCCTCGTCCAAGTCGGCGTTCCGGACCCCGACATGACCATCGACCTGCCGCTGATCGACCTGTTCTCCCGCGGCGGCGCGCTCAAGTCCTCCTGGTACGGCGACTGCCTGCCCAGCCGCGACTTCCCCGTGCTCATCGACCGCTACCTCAGCGGGCGGCTCGACCTGGGCGGGTTCGTCAGCGAGACCATCGCCCTGGACGAGGTGGAGGCCGCCTTCGACAAGATGCGGGACGGGCGGGTGCTGCGCTCGGTGGTGGTCCTGTGACCGGCCCGCTGCGCGACCCCCTCGACGCCCGGGTCGTCATCATCGGAGCCGGCATCGTCGGCTGCTCGCTCGCCGACGAACTCACCGCCCGCGGCTGGCGGCAGGTCACCGTCCTCGACCAGGGGCCGCTGCCCGCCCCCGGCGGCTCCACCTCGCACGCCCCCGGGCTGGTCTTCCAGACCAACCCCTCCAAGACCATGACCGAGTTCGCCGCCTACACCGTCCGCACACTCGGCTCCCTCGACGACGGCGGACGCCCCTGCTTCCACCCCGTCGGCGGCCTGGAGATCGCCACCACCGAGGCCCGCTGGGCCGACCTCCACCGCAAGGCCGGCCTCGCCGCCTCCTGGGGCGTCCGCGGCGAACTCCTCGACCCCCAGCAGTGCCGGAAGCTGTGGCCGCTGCTCGACGAGAGCACCGTCCTCGGCGGCTTCCACACCCCCGACGACGGCCTGGCCCGCGCGGTGCCCGCCTGCCGCGCGCAGACGGCCCGGGCCGAGCGCCGCGGCGCCCGCTTCCTGGGGCGGCACACCGTCACCGGCATCGAGCGCGCCCACGGCCGGGTCACCGGCGTCGTCACCGACCACGGCGTCCTCCCCGCCGACCACGTCGTCTCCGCCGCCGGCTTCTGGGGGCCGGTGATCGGGGCGCTCGCGGGCGTCGAGGTGCCCCTGCTGCCGCTGGCCCACCAGTACGCCACCACCGCACCGCTGCCCGAACTCGCCGGCGCCCACGACCCGTCCGAGGAGACGGGCCGGCCGATCCTGCGCCACCAGGACCGCGACCTCTACTTCCGCGAGCACGCCGGCGCCACCGGGGTCCGACTCGGCATCGGCTCCTACGCCCACCGCCCCATGCCCGTCGACCCGTTCACCGTCCCCGCCTACGACGACGCCCCGGTCATGCCGTCCTCGCTGCCGTTCACCGAGGCGGACTTCGCACCGAGCTGGCGCGACAGCGTCGCGCTGCTGCCCGCCCTCGGCGCCTCGCGGATCGCCGACGGCTTCAACGGGGTCTTCTCCTTCACCCCCGACGGGATGCCGGTCCTCGGCGAGTCCCGCACCCTGCGCGGCTTCTGGCTCGCCGAGGCGGTCTGGGTCACCCACTCCGCCGGCGTCGCCAAGGCCGTCGCCGAGTGGATGACCGACGGCCGCCCCGCCACCGACGTCCATGAATGCGACCTCGCCCGCTTCGAGGACGCCCAGCGCTCACCCGCCTACGTGGCGGAGCGCGGCGCCCAGAACTTCGTCGAGGTCTACGACGTCCTCCACCCCCTCCAGCCCATGGCGCGGCCCCGCCCGCTGCGCACCAGTCCCTTCTATCCGCGCCAGCAGGAACTCGGCGCGTTCTTCCTGGAGGCCGGCGGCTGGGAGCGCCCCCACTGGTACGAGGCCAACGCCCCGCTCGCCGTAGGGCTCGACCTCCCCGAACGGGATGCCTGGTCCGCCCGCTACTGGTCGCCGATCGCCGCCGCCGAGGCGGCCGTCACCCGGGAGCGGGTCGCCCTCTACGACATGACCCCGCTGCGCCGCCTGGAGGTCACCGGTCCCGGCGCGCTGGACTTCCTCCAGCGCATGACGACCAACCAACTCGCCAAGAAACCCGGCGCGGTGACCTACACCCTCCTCCTCGATGCCGCCGGCGGCATCCGCTCCGACCTCACGGTGGCCCGGCTCGCCGCCGACCGCTTCCAGGTCGGCGCCAACAGCCCGGCCGACCTCGACTGGCTGCTGCGGCACGCACCGGCGGACGTCGGCGTCCGGGACATCACCTCCGGCACCTGCTGCATCGGCGTCTGGGGCCCGCTCGCCCGGGACCTGGTCCAGCCGCTGACCCGCGACGACTTCTCGCACCGGGCGTTCGGCTACTTCAAGGCCAGGCGGACCCACCTCGGCCATGTCCCGGTCACCGCGCTGCGCCTGAGCTATGTCGGCGAACTCGGCTGGGAGCTCTACACCACCGCCGACCTGGGGCTCCGCCTCTGGGACACGCTCTGGGAGGCCGGCCGGGCACACGGGGCGATCGCCGCCGGCCGCAGCGCCTTCAACAGCCTCCGCCTGGAGAAGGGCTACCGTGCCTGGGGTGCGGACATGACCACCGAACACCACCCCCACGAGGCCGGGCTCGGCTTCGCCGTCCACCCCGCCAAGGGCGACTTCCTCGGCCGGGCCGCCCTGGAGGACTTCAGCGAGGAGACCGCCACCCGCAAACTCACCTGCCTCACCCTCGACGACCCCGCCGCCGTCGTCCTCGGCAAGGAACCCGTCCGCGTCGACGGCGCCCCGGCCGGCTACGTCACCTCCGCCGCCTACGGCCACACCGTCGGCCGCTGCATCGCCTACGCCTGGCTGCCGGCCGCCGCCGCGGTCCCCGGCACAGCCGTCCACATCGAGTACTTCGGGCGGCAGCTCGCGGCGACCGTCGCCCAAGAGCCGCTGTTCGACCCGCAGATGACCCGCATCCGCTGCTAGGGACAGCCCTGGGTTCCGGCGTCAGCCACCGGCCCGGCGCGCACCTCCGCACCCGTCCGCCCGACCAAGGAGCGAGAAGCATGCCTCCCACCTACGACGTCATCGTCCTCGGCCTCGGTGGGATGGGCAGCGCCGCCGCCCACCACCTCGCCGCCCGCGGCGCCCGGGTCCTGGGGCTGGAGAAGTTCGGGCCGGTCCACCACCGCGGCTCCAGCCACGGCGGTTCCCGGATCACCCGCCAGTCCTACTTCGAGGACCCCGCCTACGTCCCGCTGCTGCTGCGCGCCTACGAGCTCTACGAGCGGCTGGAGCGCGACACCGGCCGGCAGATCGCCACCCTGTGCGGCGGGGTGATGGTCGGCCGTCCCGACAGCCGTACCGTCCGCGGCAGTCTGGCCTCCGCCCGCCAGTGGGATCTGCCGCACGAGATGCTCGACGCCAAGGAGATCCGCCGCCGCTTCCCGACCCTGACCCCGGCCGAGGACGAGATCGCGCTCTACGAGGCCCGCGCCGGGCTCGTCCGCCCGGAGAACACCGTCGCCGCCCATGTCCAACTCGCCACGCGGGACGGCGCCGAGCTGCACTTCGAGGAGCCGGTCGTCCGCTGGGAGGAGCTGCCCGGTGGTGCGGGGATCCGCGTCCACACCGGGGAGAACACCTACACCGCCGGCCAGTTGGTGATCTGCCCCGGTGCCTGGGCGCCCGAACTCCTCGCCGACCTCGGCGTACCGGTCTCCATCGAGCGGCACCTCATGTACTGGTTCGCCCCCGACGGCGGCACCGACCCGTTCACCCCCGCCCGCCACCCCATCTACATCTGGGAGGACGCCCGCGGCGTCCAGTTCTACGGCTTCCCCGCCATCGACGGCCCCGAGGGCGGCGCCAAGGTCGCCTTCTTCCGCAAGGGCACCCCCTGCACGCCCGAGACCGTCGACCGCACCGTGCACGACCACGAGGTGCGCGCCATGGCCGACCAGGTCCGCCCCCGCATCCCCGCCCTGCCCGGCCGCTTGCTGAAGGCCGCCACCTGCATGTACTCCAACACCCCCGACGAACACTTCGTGATCAGCCGCCATCCGGCGCACCCGGAGACGGTCACCGTCGCCTGCGGCTTCTCCGGCCACGGCTTCAAGTTCGTCCCCGTCGTCGGCGAGATCGTCGCCGACCTCGCGCTCACCGGCACCACTGCGCACCCCATCGACCTGTTCGCCCCGTCCCGCCGCCGTACCGGGGAGACCCCGAGCCGGCCCGCCGCCCCGGTCGCCTGAGGAGAACGGCCATGCCGACCACACCCGCCGACGGCCCGTCCACGCCCCCCGCCCCGGCCGCGCCCAGCCTGATCGCCACCCTCCCCGGGCGCGCCTACACCGATCCGGAGCTCTTCCGCCGCGAACAGGAGCTGATCTTCGAGCGGTTGTGGTTCTGCGCGGTCCGCGGCGCCGACCTGGCCCGGCCCGGTGCCTTCCGCACCGTCCGCGTCGGCCGGGAGAGCGTCCTGATCACCCGCAACCGGGCCGGCGCGCTGCGCGCCTTCCTCAACGTCTGCCGGCACCGCGGCGCCCAGCTGTGCACCGAGGAGTCCGGTGCGGTCCGCCGCAACCTCCAATGCCCGTACCACGCCTGGACCTACGATCTCGACGGACGGCTGGTGGCCGCCCCCAACCTCCAGCAGATGCCCGACCTCGACCGGACCGGACGCGGCCTGGTCGCCGTCCCGGTGCGGGAGTGGCTCGGCTATGCCTGGGTCTGCCTGGCGGACGAGCCGCCGTCCTTTGAAGACACCGTGATAGGTGCGGCCGTCGAGCGGCTGGGCGACGTCGCGGCCATCGACCGCTACCGCACCGAGACCCTGGCCCTGGGCCGCCGTATCCGGTACGACGTGCGCGCCAACTGGAAGCTGCTGGTCGAGAACTTCATGGAGTGCTACCACTGCGCGACCATCCACCCCGAACTCACCGACGTCCTGCCGGAGTTCGCGGAGGGGTTCGCCGCGCAGTACTACGTGGGCCATGGTGCGGAGTTCGCCGCGGAGGCGCGCGGTTTCACCGTGGACGGCAGCGCGGGCTTCGGCCGGCTGCCGGGTATCGACGACGGTCAGGACCGGCGGTACTACGCGGTGACCGTCCGCCCGCAGGTCTTCGTCAACCTCGTCCCCGACCACGTCATCCTGCACCGGATGTTCCCCCTGGCCGCCGACCGGACCGTGGTCGAGTGCGACTGGCTGTATCTGCCCGAGGTCGTCGCGTCGGGGGCCGACACCGGCAAGTCCGTCGAGCTGTTCCACCGCGTCAACACCCAGGACTTCGACGCCTGTGAGCGCACCCAGCCCGCCATGGACTCCCGTGCCTACCGCGGCGGGGGCGTGCTGGTGCCCAGTGAGCACCACATCGGTGCGTTCCATGCGTGGGTTGCCGCCTGCGTGGGGGAGGGCGCGCCCGGGGCGTAAGGCGGCGAGGAAGCGCCCGGACGTGGGGGAGGGCGGCGTAGGCCCCGGCCGGATCGGTCCGTCCGGGGCCGAACCGACCGTCTACAGCCGTCGGTTGTCCAGCACCGCCACCGCCCGCCGGACCCGCTCGGCCTCCGCCGGGTCCACCTCGCCGAGCAGCAGCCCCGGGGCGCCGCCCAGCCGGGCCCGTACCGTCCCGTCCGGGCCGATCAGTGCGCTGTGCCCCACGCCGGTCGGGGCCTTGGTGGGCAGGTCCGGGTCGGCGTCCGGTTCCGGGGCTGCCTGGCCCACGGCCGCCAGCCACACCGTGGCGTCCAGCGCCCTGGCCCGCACCAGCAGATCCCACTGCGCGCGCTTGCCGGGGCCGGCGCCCCAGGAGGCGGGCAGTACCGACAGCGTCGCGCCGGCGTCCGCATGGGCCCGGAACAGTTCCGGGAACCGCAGGTCGTAGCAGGTGGCCAGGCCCACCCGGACGCCGTCCACGTCGAGTGTCACCACGCGCTCACCCGGTGCGACGGTGTCCGATTCGCGGAACCCGAAGGCGTCATAGAGGTGGATCTTGTCGTAGGACTCCTCGCCGCCGGGGCCGGTGGCCAGCAGGGTGTTCGCCACCCGGCCGTCGGGTGCGGGGGTGAACATGCCTGCCACCACCGTGATCCCGGTCTCCTGGGCCACGGTGCGGACCCCGTCGGCCCACGGCCCGTCCAGCGGCTCGGCCACCGGCCCCAGCGGCACCCCGAAGCGCACCATCGCCGCCTCCGGCAGCACCGCCAGCCGCGCCCCCTCGGCGGCGGCCCGGCGGACGAGGTCCGCGACCTGCGCGAGGTTCTCCTTCGGCTCGGTCGAAGAGGTCATCTGGCACAGCGCGATACGCATCGGCACTCTCTCCTGTCGTCTCCGGTCCCGGCCCGCGGGGAGCCGGCGCGGGTCGCCCTGCCCTGGACGGTACGCCGTGCCGCTTCGGGGCACAGCCCCCTGAGGCGCGTGCGGCCTGGTCAGCCGGGGTGTGAGGCCCGTGACCGGAACCACTTGGAAGTTCAAAACGGCGTGCGGTTAGCATATGAGCACCGCCTAGCTCGATCGAGAGATAAGCCTGTGACTGTCAACGACGACTCGTTCACTAACTGGAAGACCCGCGAGGAGATCGCGGAGTCGATGATCCCGATCATCGGGAAGCTGCACCGGGAGCGCGACGTCACCGTCCTGCTCCACAGCCGCTCCTTGGTGAACAAGTCGGTGGTCAGCATCCTCAAGACGCACCGCTTCGCCCGGCAGATCGCCGGCGAGGAGCTTTCGGTCACCGAGACGCTGCCGTTCCTGCAGGCGCTCACCACGCTCGACCTCGGCCCGTCCCAGATCGACCTCGGCATGCTCGCCGCGACGTACAAGGCCGACGACCGCGGCCTGTCGATCGAGGAGTTCACCGCCGAGGCCGTCGCCGGCGCCACCGGCGCCAACAAGATCGAGTGCCGCGAGGGACGCGACGTCGTCCTCTACGGCTTCGGTCGCATCGGCCGCCTCGTGGCCCGCCTCCTCATAGAGAAGGCCGGCTCCGGCAACGGCCTGCGGCTGCGCGCCATCGTGGTGCGCGGCGGCGGCGAGCAGGACATCGTCAAGCGCGCTTCGCTGCTGCGCCGGGACTCCATCCACGGCCAGTTCCAGGGCACCATCACCGTCGACGAGGCCAACAGCGAGATCATCGCCAACGGCAACGTGATCAAGGTGATCTACGCCAACGACCCGGCCGAGGTCGACTACACGGCGTACGGCATCAAGGACGCCATCCTCATCGACAACACCGGTAAGTGGCGCGACCGCGAGGGCCTGTCGAAGCACCTCCGCCCCGGTATCGACAAGGTGGTCCTGACCGCCCCGGGCAAGGGCGACGTCCCCAACATCGTGCACGGCGTCAACCACGACATGATCAAGCCCGACGAGCAGATCCTGTCCTGCGCGTCCTGCACCACCAACGCGATCGTCCCGCCGCTGAAGGCGATGGAGGACGAGTACGGCGTGCTGCGCGGTCACGTGGAGACCGTCCACTCGTTCACCAACGACCAGAACCTGCTGGACAACTACCACAAGTCCGAGCGCCGCGGCCGCTCCGCGCCGCTCAACATGGTCATCACCGAGACCGGCGCCGCCTCGGCCGTCGCCAAGGCGCTGCCCGACCTCAAGGCGAAGATCACCGGCAGCTCGATCCGGGTGCCGGTGCCGGACGTCTCGATCGCCATCCTCAACCTCCAACTGGCCCGCGAGACCAGCCGCGAGGAGGTCCTCGACTACCTGCGCGAGGTGTCGCTGACCTCGCCGCTCAAGCGTCAGATCGACTTCACCAGCGCCCCCGACGCGGTCTCCAACGACTTCATCGGCTCGCGCCACGCCTCGATCGTCGACGCCGGCGCCACCAAGGTCGAGGGCGACAACGCCATCCTCTACCTCTGGTACGACAACGAGTTCGGCTACTCCTGCCAGGTCATCCGGGTCGTCCAGTACGTCTCCGGTGTGGAGTACCCGACCTACCCGGCACCGGTGGCCTGACCCCGGTGGTCTGACCGCTCCCCAGGAGGGCGATCGATTCCGTGCGCGGAATCGGTCGCCCTCCTTGCCGTTCACCGGCCGCATCGCTCCGGCCTGTCGGCCGCCTCCGACTTGCGGCTTCCGTTACGTCAACTTCTACGGTCTTGGGTGTGGCCGGAACGACCGGCCCGGCGAGGGGAGGCACGGCCATGGCCTGGTCGATCGCGGAGGTGGCGCGGATGTCCGGGGTGACGTCCCGGACGTTGCGGCACTACGACGAGATCGGCCTGCTGCCGCCCGCGGGGATCGCGAGCAACGGACACCGGTACTACGAGGACGCGGATCTGCTGCGGTTGCAGCAGATCCTGCTGATGCGGGAGCTGGGCGTGGGACTGCGGGAGATCCGCGCGGTCCTGGACAGCGAGGTGGACCAGGTGGCCGTGTTGCGCGCGCACCACGGGCGGTTGCTGGGGGAGCGGAACCGTTTGGAGACGCTGGCCCGGACGGTCGGCCGCACCATCGCCGAACTGGAGAAGGAGAAGGAGGGCAGGACCATGGCAGTGGAGATCAACCGGCCGGAGAACCTGTTCGAGGGTTTTGCACCGTCCCGTTACGACGCCGAGGTCGAGGCGGAGGTCCGGGAGCGGTGGCCGGCGGCCTGGGAGCAGTCCCGGCGGGCGGTCGAGGGCATGTCCGCGGAGGAGACCGAGCAGTGGCAGCGGGAGGCGACGGCCCAGATGATCCGCATGGCGGAGTTCATGGTGGCCGGCACCCCGGTGGCCGACCCCGCGGTGCAGACCGAGGTGGACGCCCACTACCGGGGGGTGTGCCGCTTCTGGACGCCGAACAAGGCGGCCTACGAGGGGCTCGCCCAGCGGTACGCCGACGACCCGCAGATGCGGGCCAACTTCGACAAGATCGCTGAGGGGTTGGCCGGATACCAGCGCGAGGCGATGATCGTCTACGCCGGTGCCCGGCTGAGCTGATCGAGGACGCATGCTGTCGGTGGGCTGCAGACCGCCGGCGGCAGGTGCCGCGCCCTCGCGCCGACCGTGTGCGGTGCGCAGGGCCGTTCGTGGACGGGGCGCGAAAGCCCCTTGCGCCCGCGTGCCGGCGTGTAGTCGGCTGGCCCGCATGAGCAGCAGGAGGGGCTGGAAGAGCATGCGGAAGCGGAGCGTTGCCGCGTTGTTCGCCGCGTTGGTCGCGGGCTCGCTGTGTGCCGGCGCACCGTACGGGCGTGCCCAGGCCGCCGAGAGCGGTGCCGACGGGCCGCCGCCGCAGGCCGGTTCGCCCGCGGCGCTCGGCGTCGATCTCGACACGGTGACGATCCCGGAACTCCAGGCGCGGATGTCCGACGGTTCGCTGACGTCCGCGGCGCTGACCGCCGCCTACCTGGCGCGGATCAAGGCCGTCGACCCCAAGATCAACGCGGTGTTGCGCACCGATCCGACGGCCCTGCGCCAGGCCGCCGCCAGCGACGTCCGGCACCGGCGCGGTGCGCAGCGCGGCCCGCTCGACGGCATCCCCGTCCTGCTCAAGGACAACGTGAACACCCGGGACCTGCCCACCACGGCCGGGTCCCTGGCGCTGGCCGGCAGCCCGCCGGAGCAGGATGCCGTCCTGGTGACCCGGCTGCGGGAAGCCGGTGCGGTGATCCTCGGCAAGACCAACCTGTCGGAATGGGCCAACTTCCGTGCGGACAAGCCGACATCGGGGTGGTCGGCGGTCGGCAGGCAGACCCACAACCCCTACGTACTGGACCGGAACCCGTGCGGCTCCTCCTCCGGATCGGCCGCCGGGATCGCCGCGTCGTTGGCGCAGGTGGCCGTCGGCAGCGAGACGGACGGCTCCATCGTGTGCCCGTCCGGGATGAACGGGGTGGTCGGGCTCAAGCCCAGCCTCGGCGTCGTCAGCCAGTCCGGGATCGTGCCGATCTCCGCCGAGCAGGACACCGCGGGCCCGATCGCCCGCAATGTGATCGACACCGCGCTCACCCTCGCGGTGCTGAGCGGGCGTGACGCCGCACGCGCCGGCGGCCCCGGGGGCCTGTCGGCCGGTGCGGCACACCCCGACGCGCTGCGCGGCAAGCGGATCGGGCTGTGGCGGCTGCCCGAGCTCGGACCGGACGTGGACGCCGTGATGACCCGGACCGCGGAGGAACTGCGGCACGCGGGGGCCCACGTCGTCGAGGTGACGCCGCCCTACCAGAAGCGGCTCGCCGAGCTCGAATTCCCGGCGCTGCTCAGCGAGTTCCACCGGGACATCGATGCCTACCTCGCCACCCGCGACGGGCCGCGCAATCTCGCCGAGCTGATCGCGTTCAACCGCAGCCACCCGGCGGAACGCACCTGCTTCGCCGGCCAGGAACTGTTCGAGAAGGCGTTGGCCGCGCCGTCCACGAGTGACCCGAAGTACCGTGCGAGGCGCGCCGAGTTGAGCGACCTCGCCCGGCGGTCCATCGACGAGACCATGGCCGCCCATCGCCTGGACGCCATCGCCGCGCCGACCAACCCGCCGGCCTGGACGACGGACTGCGCGCGCGGCGACGACGACGTCATCCCGTCCTCGACGCCCGCGGCCGTGTCCGGCTACCCGTCGCTGTCGGTTCCCGCCGGGACGGTGCAGCAACTTCCCGTTGGTGTGCTGCTGATGGCCGGTGACCGCCAGGACGCCAGGCTTCTTTCCCTGGGGGCCGCGGTGGAACACCGGTTGCGCGCCTGGCGGGCTCCGCGCTTCCTGCCGACGCTGGGGGCCGACGGGCCGCGATGAACCAGTTCGGTCGGATTTTCGCCGATCTGGTGTTCGCTCGTACGGGGGAATTTTCCGAAAAGGGCCTCGCATTACCTCGATCGGGCAACGACGATGCGTTCGTGATTGATGATCGTCGTCGTGCCACGCACCGTCGCCGGGCCCTCCGGACCGGGCTGGCCGCCCTCAGCACCCTGTCGTTACTGTCCGCCGTGCCGGCTGCTGCCCAGCCGGCCAACTCCTCCGCCACCCCGTCGCGTTCGGCCCGCCCGCTCGACGCGGCCGAAGCGCGCACCGCCGCCTACCTGGACTCCGTCCGCACCGACCCGGCGCGGCTGCGCGACTTCTTCCGGGCCCTGCCCAAGGGCGGAGACCTGCACAACCACCTCTCCGGCGCGATACCCACCGAGTATCTGATCACGCTCGCCGCCGAGGACGGACTGTGCATCGACGTCAAGACGATGACGGCCGTTCCGCCGCAGTGCGGTCCGGGCAAGCGGCCGGCGGCGGACGCCCGGACCGACCGGGCGTTCCACGACGCGGTGGTGCGGGCCTGGTCGATGCAGGACTTCCCAGCCGGCCAGTCGGGGCATGACCACTTCTTCGACACGTTCGGCAAGTTCGGCGAGGTCACCTGGCGGCACCGCGGCAAGCTGGCGGCGAAGGTCGCCGACGGCATCGCCCAGCAGAACCAGTTCTACCTGGAGACCCTGGTCACCCCCGCCTCCGAGGAGACCAAGAAGGTCGCCGACCAGGTCGGTTGGCAGGCCGACTTCGCCCGGATGCACCGGGCGCTGGCCGCCGACGGCAAGCTCGACCGGCTGGTGGCCACGGCCCGCAAGGAGGCGGACGACGCGGACGCCGAGTTCCGCGCGACCGAACGCTGCGGCACCTCCCATGCCGCCCCCGGCTGCCGGGTGACCGTGCGCTGGAACTCCCAGGTCTCCCGGGGCAGCAGCCCCGAGCGGGTCTTCGCGCAGATGGCGGTCGGCATGCGGCTGGCCGAGCGGGACCGGCGGTTCACCGCGGTCAACCTCGTCCAGCCCGAGGACGGCGAGGTCTCGCTGCGCGACTACAGCCTCCAGATGCGGATGCTCGACTATCTGCACCGGGTCTACCCGCGGGCCCACATCACCCTGCACGCCGGTGAGTTGTGGACGGGACTGGTCAAGCCGAAGGACCTGACGTTCCACATCGGCGAGGCGGTCAACGTCGCCCACGCCCAGCGCATCGGCCACGGCGTCGACCTCGTCCACGAGGACAACTGGCGGCAGTTGGCGCGGACCATGGCCGACCGGCAGGTCGCCGTGGAGGTGCCCTTCACCAGCAACGCCCAGATCCTCGGCGTGAAGGGCGCGGAGCACCCCTTCAACACCTACCGCGCGTACGGCGTGCCGATCGTGCTGGCCACCGACGACCCCGGTGTCTCCCGCATCGACATCACCCACGAGTACCAGTACGCCGCCAAGACCTACGGCCTCGGCTACGGCGAGTTGAAGGACCTGGCCCGCGCGTCCCTCCAGTACTCCTTCCTCTCCGGCCCCAGCCTGTGGCAGGGCAACCCGACCCGGAACGGCTACCACCCCGTCGCCGCCTGCCGCGGCCAGGCCCCCGGCAACGGCACCCCGGGTGCCGCCTGCCGACTCCTGCTCAAGACCAGCCCCAAGGCGGCCGTGGAGTGGCAGCAGGAGGCCGCGTTCGCCGCCTTCGAGCGGCAGTTCAGCGCCCGCCGCTGACCCCGGTCGGCCCGGGCCCGGCGTTCCGTGCCCCTCGCGGGCGCGCCGGGCCCGGCCTTGACCCCATGGATACGTGAGCCCCTTCCCGCCTGCCTGGGAAGGGGCTCATGTGTGCTGCGGGCGGTTCGGGGTGCCGTGCCGCCGACCGGCTACGCCGCCCCGGTCGGCGAGGGCGCGCCGCTCGGCGCCGCACCGGACGCCGGCTCCGCGCGGAAGTCCAGCATGTAGAAGACCTTGTCCCAGCGGCGTGCGCCGATCGCCACGAAACCGGGGAGCCGGCCGTACTCCCGGAACCCCAACGACCGGTACAGCCGCAGGGCGTGGGCGTTGTCGGCGCGGGCGTCCAGGGTGAGGACCTCGACGCCCGCGGCCCGGGCGTCGGCGATCAACGCGGTGGCCAGCGTCCGGCCGGTGCCGCGGCGATGGGCGGCGGCGGCCACCGCCAGCTTCTCCAGATCGGCGTGCGGGCGGTTGGTCGGGCGGGCGTAGCGCAACCAGTAGCCCAGGCCGATCAGCGTGCGGCCGGCGTAGGCGGCCCGCAGTGCTCCCTCGCCGGTCGCGGTGGCGGCCAGCACCCGGTCGACCAGTTCGGCCACCTCCTCCCGGCCGGGCGGATCGACCCAGCCGAGCGGCGCGCCGTCGGCGACCAGCTCGGCGAGGATGCGGTGCGCCGACCCGGCGAATTCCGCGGCCAGTTGGGGGTCGGCCAGCAGGCCGGGGGCGTCCAGGACGACGGTCTCGTGGTCGCCTTCGGGTTCGTTGATCATGGAGGGCATGGGCGGCAGCCTAGGTCGTCCCGGGATGCGGTGGACAGGGGCGGCGCTCGTACCTTCGCCGACGTGCCCGTCGGTCAGTCCGCGGGCAGCTGCCGGACGGCCTTCTCCAGGGCGGCGGCGATCCGTTGGACGTCCTCCTCGGTGGTCCGCCAGTTGCTGAACGCGGCCCGGAGGGCGGGCAGTCCGGCGTGGACGGTGGGGGTGAGGAAGGCCTCGGCGGCCAGCGCGTCGGCGAGGGCGGCGAGGCGTTCGGCGGTGGGGCGGGCGGCGAGGGTGAAGCAGACGACGTTCAGGCGGACCGGGTCGAGCAGCCGCAGGCCGTCGAGGGAGGCGACCGCCGTGCCCAGGGTGCCGGCGCTCGCCGCGCAGCGTTCGACGATCTCGCGGTGGCCCTCGCGCCCGTAGGCGCGCAGGGTGAACCAGGTGGGGAGGGCGCGCAGCCGGCGGGAGTTCTCCGGGGTGAGGTGGACCAGGTCCGGATCGGCGCCGAGTTCGCCCAGGTAGGCGGCGGCGTTCTGGAAGACCCGGGCCTGGAGGTCGCGGCGGCGGGTGAACTGGACCGCACTGTCGTAGGGGACGTTCAGCCACTTGTGCAGGTCGATGCAGAGCGAGTCGGCCAGGTCGAGGCCGTCGACCAGGCGCGCGTGCTGCGGGGAGAGCGCGGCGAAGGCGCCGAAGGCGGCGTCGATGTGCAGCCAGCAGCCGTAGCGGTCGCGGAGCGCGGCCAGGGCGCGGAGGTCGTCGAAGTCGACGGTGTTGACGGTGCCGGCGTTGGCAATGATGACGCAGGGGCCGTCGGTCTCCTGGAGGGCGCGTTCCAGTGCCGCCGGGTCCACCGCCTCCCGGTCGGGGAGGGTGGGGACGGTGACCAGCGCGGACCGGCCGAGGCCGAGCACCGACAGCGCCTTGGCGATGCTGGAGTGCGGGGCGCCGGACAGGACGCGGACCGGACCGAGGGCGGCCACTCCGTCCTCGGCGGGGGAGACGCCGCGTTGTTCCCCCAACCACTCCCGGGCGATGGCCAGTCCGACGGTGTTGGACTGGGTGGCGCCGCTGACCAGCGCGCCCTGGTGGGCGTCGGAGAGCCCGAAGAGGGCGCGCAGCCAGTCGACCGTCTCCCGCTCCAGGTGCTGTCCGGTGGGGTCCAGGGACGACATGGCGTTCTGGTCCACGGTGGCGGTCAGCCAGTCACCGGCGAGGGCCGCCGGGGTCGCCCCGCCGGTGACGAAGCCGAGGTAGCGGGGGCCGGCGCTGGCCGACAGCCCGGGCTGCCAGCGCGTGGTGAAGTCCCGCAGCGCGTCGCGGAGTCCGGTGCCGTGCTCCGGGAGCGGGGCCGGCTCCGGGGCGGGCCGCGCGGGGACGACCGGGGCCTCCGGGAGAGTGGCCAGGAAGTCCGTGGCGTGCTGCCGGGTGGTCTCCAGCAGGTCGGGCAGCGCGGCGAGATCCGCGGCGAGCTGGGGGTGCACGGTGCGCTCCGTTCGTCGGTTGGACTCGACGCTAACCGGGGCCGGGTCCCGGTCACTGGGGCCAATTCGCAGAAAGTGGGCTGGGATTGGGGCCATGCGGCCTGGTGTGCGGACGGCGGGCGCTCGGTCGGGCCTACCGGCCGGCCGTGACCGACGGCGTCCCGGGCGCACCCGGACCGCCCGGGAGGCCGGCCCCAGCCGCCTCGTCCGCGGTGCGCCGCTCGTCCAGGAACGCGGCGATCACGGCGGCGAATCCGGCCGGGTCCTCGCCCGGGGCCCCGTGCCCGGCGTCGATCTCCTGGTAGCGGGCCTGCGGGATGCCGGCCAGCAACGCCTGCTGCTGCGCGGCGTCGATGAGGCGATCGTGGGCGCTGGCCAGCACCAGCGTCGGCGCCGTGATCCGGCCCAGCAGGGGGCGCAGGTCCACCGAGAGGTCCACTTTGGTCTGCCGGTCGGTCCCCGGTGCCACTGTCGGGGGCAGGGCCCGGACCAGGTCCTCGTTGGCCGCGGTGTCGGTGCGTTCCCAGTAGCGGGGGCCGAACGCCATCAGCGGCAGCATCCGGGCGAAGTGCGTGGTGCCGTGCGCCGCGTCGCTGCGCAGCAGGTCGAGCCAGTGGGTGAACTCGGCCCACATCCGGGTGTCGGTGTGCGCCCAGCAGGCGTGCAGGGCCAGCGAGCGGACCCGGTCGGGGTGGTGGGCGGCGAGGTGGGCGGCGGTCACCGCGCCGAGCGAGTGGCCGACCAGGTGGAAGCGGTCCAGCCCGGCGTGGTCGGCGGCGGCCAGCACCTCGTCGGCGAGGTCGGCCACGGTGAGCGGGCCGCCGTGGTCGGTGGTGCCGCCGGAGCCGGAGTAGTCCGGTGCCACCACGGTGAAGCGGTCGGCGACCGCGGCGGTCAGCGGCTGCCACTGTGCGCGGTCGGTGCCGGTGCCGTGCACCAGCACCAGCCCCGGGCCGGTCCCGGTGCGGTCGTAGGCGACGGCGGCCGGGCCGCCGCTGAGGGACACCTGTGTCACGGGCATGGGGATTCCCCTTGAGGGATGACGGGGTGCCGGGCCGCTTGCGTCGGCCGCGTACGGGCCCGGCGGGTGGACGGGGTGCCGGGCCGGTTCGCGTCGGGCGGGCTCGGCGGCGGACGGGGCGGTTCAGGCGGTGGTGGCGCGGGCGGCCGGCGCCATGCGGGCCAGCGCGGTGCGCAGCGCGGCGTTGAAGGCGTCGGGGAGTTCCTGGTGCGGCATGTGGCCGGAGCCGGTGATGACGCCGACCTCGGCCCCCGGCGTGCGGGCGGCGCAGTTCCGGGCCACCTCCAGCGGGATGGCGGGGTCCAGCTCGCCGTGCAGGTAGTGGATCGGCACCCGCAGCCCGGGCAGGGTGGGGCGCGGGTCGTAGCCGGCGGCGGTGGCCTGGTGCTCGTCGATGTGGACGCCGGAGTCCAGGATCTGCCGGATCGTCCAGTCGATCAGCGCGGGCGAGGTGCCCGGCGCGAACCACCCCGGCACCCAGTTCGCCACCGTCCCGGCCCGGTCCCGCCGCAGCGCGGCCACCATCTGGGCCTGGCCGTCCTCCGTCGGCCAGTACGCCGGCGCGCCCACCGGGATCACCCCGCCGATCAACTCCGGCCGCCGCACCCCCAGTTCCGTGGCGAAGGAGCCGCCGACCGACGAGCCGACGACCACCGGCCGGTCCAGCCGCAGCGCGCCGATCAGCGCCACCAGGTCGCTGACCACGCCGGTGAGGGTGTTGCCGCGGGCGGGCCGGGCCGACCGCCCGCAGCCCCGCCAGTCGACGGTCACCACCCGGTGGTCCCGGACGAACTCGGCCTGCTGCGCGCCCCAGGTGCGCCCGCTGGTGCCCCAGCCGTGCAGGAACAACAGGGCAGGGCCGGTCCCCTCGTCCTCGTAGTAGAGCGTGGTGTCGTTGACGTCCAGGTGCGGCATGGCGGTGTCCTCTGCCTCGATGGCCCGGGTGGGCCGCGCGGTCGGTGATGACCTCAGCCAACCGCGATCACGCCCGCCGACCAACGAGCGATCCCCGCCTACACTGATCGCGATCAGTGATCAATACGGGTCACGGCGAACGGGGGGCCATGGAGATCCGTCAGCTGCGCTACTTCCTCACCGTGGCGGAGGAACTGCACTTCGGCCGCGCCGCCGAGCGTCTGCACATCGTGCAGTCCGCGGTCAGCCAGCAGCTCCGCCGGCTCGAACGGGAGCTGGGCACCGAGCTGTTCACCCGCTCCACCCGCGTCGTCCGCCTCACCGCGGCCGGCGACCGGCTCGTGCCGTACGCCAGGGAGATGCTCGCCCTCCAGGCCCGCGCCCGCGAAGCCCTCGACGAACTGCGCGCCGAACAGGCCGCGACGGTGCGGCTCGGCACCAGCTCCGGACTGGGTACCTGGTTGGACGCCGTACTCGCCGCGTTCACCCGCCTCGCCGGCCACGCCCAGCTCGAACTCGTCACCGGCGCCACGGACGACCGCCTGGCGCAGGTGCGCACCGGCGAGCTGGACGCCACCCTGCTGCGCGGTGAACGCACCGACCCCGGGCTGGAGTTCCTCCCCCTCTGGCAGGACGAGGTGCGGGCGGCCCTGCCCGCAGGACATCCCCTCGCGGCACGGGACACCGTCGAGCTGGCCCACCTCGCCGACCTGCCGCTGCGGCTCTCCCCGCCCTCCCGCAACCCCGCGCTGCACGGCCTGGTCCTGCGCTCCTGCCGCGAGGCCGGCTTCGAGCCCGTCCTGGGACCGGAGTTCACCAACGCGCAGGACACCCTGGCCGCCATCGGCTACGCCAAACCGTCCTGGACGGTCTTCTACGCCCCGCACGCCGCCCAACTCCCCGTTCCCGGCGTGGTGTTCCGCCCCCTGACCGGCCCGACCCCCGTCATGCGGACCTACCTCGCCGTACGCGGCGACCCACCCCGGGCGGGCCTGCGCGCCCTGATAGAGGCGTGCTACGAGGCCGTCGAGCACGGCCCGGAGACTGGCATCGGCAAGGGTCTGTTGTGAAAGTGCTGGTCACAGCCGTTCGTTGAGGACTGCGACCAGTACGGTCGCCTCGTAGCGGACCGCGAGGTTGTCCTACCTCGTGGCTACCGACCGGTGGTGCTTGAGGCGGTTGCGGACGCGGTCCGTCGGGACCGGGATCGTGGCTTTGATCCCGCGTCTGCGCAGGTAGGCGCGATTGCTGCGGGAGTCGTACGCCTTGTCGGCCCGGACCAGGTCCGGCCGTTTGCGCGGCCTGCCGACCCCGAGCCGGGGCACCCGGATCGCTTCCAGGACCGACTCGAACTGAGGCGAATCACCCCGCTGTCCGGCGGTGATCACCACCGATAGCGGCTTCTGACCCTGCTCGACGTCCGGGTCCGCCACCGTATGCCGTCTATCAGCTGCCGTCGCGTCCGTACCGGCGGACGGCCCGACGTGATGCCCCGCGGCAACGGCGGCTCAAGTCGGGCCCACTGGCCGCTCGTCAGATCCCCACGTCCCACCGGACATGATCACCAACGATCGAGATCAACTTTCGTAAACAGACCCTGGTCGGCCTACGCGGTTGTGGCGATGCCGCCGTCGACGGGGATCACGGTGCCTGTTACGTATGCGCCTGCCCGGCTGGCGAGGAACACGGCGACACCCGCCATGTCGTCGTCGCGGCCGATCCGGCGTAGTGGGGCCGACGCCGCGATCGCCTCGCCGAACTCATCGAGGGTTGCAGCCATCATCGTCGACGGGAACGGTCCCGGCGCCACGGCGTTCACGGTGACGTGCTGCGGTCCGAGTTCCTTGGCGAGCACTCTGGTGAGTTGATGCAGTGCGGCCTTGCTGCTGGAGTACGAGTAGTTGGGCCGCTGGGGGATGTGGATGGCGGCGATGCTGCCGATGTTGATGATCCGCGCGGGATCGTCGGCGGTGCCCGCCCTGCGAAGTGCGGGCAGCAGCGCCTGGACCAGCCAGAACGGCGACTTCAGGTTGAGGTCGACGACCGTGTCCCAGGCCGCGTCTGGGAACGTCGCCAGCGGCTCGTCCCAGATGGCGCCCGCGTTGTTGACGAGGATGTCGAGACGCTCCGAGTCGGCGGTGACAAGGTCGGACAGCCGCCGACACTCGTCGTGGCGGGACAGGTCGGCGGGAATGGCCCGCACCTCACCAAATTTGGACAGCTGTTCCTGCGCCTGAGCGCACGCTTCCGCATTGCGTGAGCTGATGACCACGCGGACGCCCGCCTGGAGAAGGCCACGCGCGATCATCATTCCGATGCCTCGGGTGCCACCGGTGACGAGCGCGCGCTTTTCACCCAGATCGAAAAGTTCTGCATGCGTGGTGAATTGGTTGTCTACCACGTGCCGCCTTCCAGTTGATCGTGCGGGATGACGCGTCGACGCGTTGGGTGTTCGGTTCAGCTGTCTCAACGCTATGGCCCTGGAGCGCACTCCAAGCAAGCGGATCCCGGTCCCGACGGACCGCGTCCGCAACCGCCTCAAGCGCGGATCGCGAGGCGGACGGCCGCCCAAGTCCGACAAGGACGACTGCGAGCAGCGGCACGCGGTCGAGTGCGGGATCAACCGCCTCAAGCACCACCGGGCGGTAGCCACGAGGGAGGACAACCTCGCGGTCCGCTACGAGGCGACCGTGCTGGTCGCAGTCCTCAACGAACGGCTGTGACCAGCACTTTCACAACAGGCCCTGGGCGCTCCCGGTCGACGGCCGGCAGGAACGCCCGCTGATGGGGTGGAGGGCCTCGCGCAGGGTGCGTACCTGGTCGGTGAGGTTGTGTTCGCTGATGCGGGCCTGGGGGAAGAGGAGGTCGAAGCCGTGGACGGCGCCGGGGACCTGGACGAGTTCGGTGGTGACGCCGGCGGCGGACAGGCGTGCGGCGTAGTCGCGGCCCTCGTCGCGCAGCGGGTCGATCTCGGCCACGGCGATGTAGGTGGGCGGTAGGCCGCTGAGGTCGGTGGCGCGGACCGGGGAGGCGTACGGGTCGGCGTGGCTGTCCTTCGCGTAGTACTGCACGGCCAGTTCCATCGCGGCCCGGTTGAGGACCGGGGTATCGGTGAACTCCCGTGCCGAGGCGCTGGTGAGGCTGCTGTCCACACCGGGGTAGGTCAGGGACTGGAAGAGCAGGTGCGGGCCTGCCTGGTCGCGGGCGCGGAGCACGGTGGAGGCGGCGAGGTTCCCGCCGGCGCTGCCGCCGGCCACCGCGATGCGGGTGCGGTCTCCGCCGAGTTCGGCCGGGTTGTCGGCGATCCAGGTCAGGGCGGCGTAGACGTCGTCGGCTGCGGCCGGGTAGGGGTGTTCGGGGGCGAGGCGGTAGTCGACGGAGACGACGACGGCGTGGGCGTCGCGGGCGTAGCGCAGGGAGCGTCCCTCTTCGGCCTCGGGAGATCCGTAGGTGAAGGCGCCGCCGTGCACGTAGAGGATCATCGGCAGGTCTTCGGTGGTGTCGGGTCGGTAGACGCGCAGTCGCAGTTGTCCTGCGGGGCCGGGGATGTACAGGTCTCGCACCGTGACCTGGTCGTCGACGGGGGTGTCGGGGTGTGCGCGCAGCAGTGCGTAGCGCTGGGGGTCGGCGAGGACGGCGTCCAGGCCGTGGACGGGGAAGACGCCGGTGTCGGCGGTGTCGAGCAGGGTCTGGATCTCGGGATCGACAGCGGGGACAGACATGGCTCGATGGCCACCTTCCGGGGGTTCGACCGGGTGCTGACCGGCCTGTTGGGCGGAACTGATCTCAGTCTGTGCCACTCACGAGTGGCACAGAAGTGGCCCGAGAGTCACTATGTGCAACTATCGGGCCATGACTGTTGCGACACCGCACCAGGTGGCCGTCCTCGCCCTCGCACCGGTGGTGGCCTTCGACCTGAGCATCCCGGCCCAGATGCTGGCCGCGGTCGAAACCCGCGCGGGCACTGCGGCCTACGAGGTGCGCACCCTCACCCCGGACGGCTCCCCCGTACCGACGGTGAACGGGTACGGCATCACGCCCCAGGGCGACCTGTCCCTGCTGGAGCACGCCGACACGGTGATCGTGGCCGGCACCCGCTGCCCGGAGGTACTGGACGCCGGCGCGGTGGACGCCTCCGTCGCCGAGACGCTGCGCCGTGCGGTCCGGCGCCGCGCCCGCGTGGTGTCCCTGTGCACCGGCTCGTTCGTCCTCGCGGCCGCCGGCCTGCTGGAGGGCCGCCGGGCCGCGACCCACTGGCGCTACGCGCAGCAGTTCAGGCGGCTCTTCCCCGCAGTCGACCTCGACACCGACCCGCTGTACATCGCCGACCGCGGGATCCTGACGTCGGCCGGCGGCGCGGCCGCCATCGACCTGTGCCTGCACCTGGTCCGGGAGGACCACGGCAGTTCCGTGGCGAACCGGGTGGCGCGGTACAACGTCGTCGCGCCCATGAGAGACGGAGGGCAGGCACAGTACATCGAGCACCCGGTCCGGGAGGACGCGGGCACCTCGACGGCCGGGGCGCGGACGTTGATGGCGGAACACCTGGACCGGCGGCTGTCCCTCAAGGACCTCGCGGCCCACTGCCACATGAGCGTACGGACCTTCACCAGGCGCTTCCGGCAGGAGACCGGGCTCTCCCCGGCCGAATGGCTCGCCTCGGCCCGCCTGGCACACGTACGCCATCTGCTGGAGTCGACCGAACTGCCCGTTGACGACATCGCCGCCAGGGCCGGCCTGGGCAGCGGCACCAACCTGCGGCAACATATGCGCACCGCCCTGGACACCACCCCGTCCGCCTACCGGAGGGCGTTCCGCTCGGCCACCACTGCCTGCGCACCGCCCCTCTCCGAGGACCAGCGGGACCGGTCCGCGGGCATGTGACGCCGTTCGGCGCGGACTCCACGATCGCGCGAACGCGACGGGATTTGCTAGCCGAAGGCCGAGGCGGTCGGGGAGGTCCAGAACGTCACTGTCGGCCCGTAGGAGCCGTCCTCCTCGTCGCTCACCGCGACCGTGATCTCCCGGTCGCGGTAGCGCGCGGACAGGATTCCCTGCCAGCACTCACCCAGAGCCAGCGCGAGTTGGGGCAGTTCCTCCCCGAGCCGATCGTCACCCGCCAAGGGGGTGTTGCTGAAAATTCCCCACAACTCGACGTGGTTGACCACCGTTTCGATACGGCGCCGATCGCCTTCCAGGTTCGTGAACCAGTCGTCGACCGTGTCCTGACCGAAGTGTTCCTTGAGGAATACGCAGCCACGGTAGTCAACGGTCTCGGGGCAGAACAGCCAGGCCGCGGCCAGGACGAAACGCAGACCACCCTCGAAGTCGAGGTAGTTGTCCGGTGAGAGGTTCTCATCCTTCCAGTCGGTGCGCCATTGCCGGAAGAACGCCGGCAGTTCACGCTCGGACCACGACGGTTTTCTGCTGCTCACCGGATCTCCCGGGGGGAATGCGACGCACACCTTTCTTGATGGGCGTACGAAGACTTCACCGGAGACAAGCTCTCAATGAGCACAAGCTCTCCATGAGTACTTCCCACGCGCCGTCGATCACGCCGCACCCCCCTCAGGAATTCCCTTAAGCCCCCGACATGCTCTGGTACGTCACGAACAGGAACCAGAGGACCGGTATCAACGCCCCAAGGGCGGCCGGGCGTCGGTACAGCGGTGTCCCGGGATCGAGTTGGGGGCCCGGCTGGCCCGGGATCGGGGGTTGGAGCTTGCTCAGTTTGACCCGGACGACGAGGTTCCACAGGAGCGTGAAGGGAGTGAAGAGGAAGAGGGAGAACGGGCTCCACCATCCCTGCCAGAGCGTCTTGCCTGTCATCTCGCGGCACAGGGCGAGGCCGCAGTTGCGGCAGAAGGGGCCCTTCATGCTCAGGAACCGCATGACGATGAGGATGCCCTGGTGGCCGCGCACGGTGATGTCCGCGGCCGGCACGGCACCGCAGAACCGGCAGCCCGCATGCTGCGGTTGCGGCGCCGGCGGAAACGGCGCGGGATGGCCCTGGTAGCCCTGCTGGCCCTGCTGGCCTTGGTTCCAGGCGGGGGCGGGAGGTTGGCCCCAGGCGGCAGGGGGCTGGGGTTGCGGCTGACCCCAGGCGGCGGGTTGGCCGGGCTGCGGGTGCGGCGGCTGGTAGGGCTGGCCGGGTTGCGGCTGCGGAGCCTGGTACGGCGCAGGCTGAGGTTGCGGCGGAGTCGTCAACGTATGTCCCCCGTATGTGCATCAATGCAAACAGAAAGCGCGTGCTCGCTGTTGGAACGCAAGCACGCCAGCCTTGTGTTTATCACAGAGGGTGAGCGACAGGAAAAGTCACGGTGTTGCCGTGGGGCGGGAGGGCAGTGTCAACACGATCAACACGCCGGTCGGTTGCGGAGGTTGGCGGACGGGCCGTCTAGCTCGCCCGGGCCCAGGCGTATCGGTGTTCCGGGCGGCCGGTGTCGCCGTATTTGAGGGTGAGGCTGATGTGGCCGGTGCGTTCGAGGTGTTTGAGGTAGCGCTGGGCGGTGGAGCGGCTGACGCCGGCGCGTTCGGCGACCTCATGGGCGGAGAGCGGCAGTCCCGCCTCGTCCAGGATGCGGCGGATCAGGTCGACGGTCGCGGCCGAGTGGCCCTTGGGGAGTTCGGAGTGCGGGGAGTCCGGGGTGCGGAGCGCGGCGAAGATCCGGTCCACCTGTTCCTGGCCGGCCTCGCCCCGGCCGCCGACGCCCTCGACGGTCCGGCGCAGCGCGGCGTAGGCGTCCAGTTTGGCGCGCAGCCCCGAGAAGCCGAACGGCTTGACCAGGTACTGCAGGGCGCCGTAGCGCATCGCGGCCTGCACGGTGGCCACGTCCCGGGCCGCGGTCACCATGATGACGTCGCTGTGGTGGCCCATCTGGCGCAGCCGCCGCACCAGGGTCAGGCCGGTCTCGTCCGGCAGGTAGTGGTCCAGCAGCACCAGATCGACGGGGAGGCGCTCCAGCGTGGCCAGGGCCTGGGCCGCGGTGTGGGCGCGTCCGACGACCCGGAAGCCGGGCACCTGGGAGACATATGCGGCGTTGATCTCCGCGACACGGAAGTCGTCGTCCACGACAAGGACATCGATCACGGTGACTCTCCTGTGGCCGTGAGCTGACAGACGGGCGGTCGGCGCGTAGCGCCGTCATTGGGGGTGGAGGTCGGGTGGCGGGAGGGCGGTCGGCGCGTAGCGCCGTCATCTGGGGGTGGCGGGAGGGCGGGCAGGAGGCGGTCGGCCGCGAGGTGGTCGGGGGCCAGCGCCTCGGGCAGGACGACGGTGAAGACGGCGCCGCCGCCGGCGCGGGCGGTGACCCGCGCCATCCCGCCGTAGCGCTCGGAGAGTCGGCGTACCAGTGCCAGGCCGATGCCCCGGCCCCGGGAGACGACGGTGGCGCTCTTGGTGGACCAGCCCTCGGCGAAGATCTGCTCGCGTTTCTCCGGTGGGACGCCCGGTCCGGTGTCGCTGATCCGGAGGACCGCGGTGGTGCCCTCGGCGCGCAGTTCCACCTCGACGAACGGTTCGGTGCGGGGGCACTCGGCGGTGGCGTCCAGGGCGTTGTCGATGAGGTTGCCCAGGACGGTGACCAGGTCGCGGGGGTCGACCACGGCGTCCGGCAGCAGCGTGTTCGGCGACATCCGCAGGGAGACGCCGCGTTCGGCGGCGATCGCGGCCTTGCCGACCAGCAGTGCGGACAGCAGCGGGTCGTGCACCCGCTCGGCGATCTGCTCCGCGGACGCCCGGTGGGCGCTGGCCACCTCGGCGACGAACTCCACCGCCATGTCGTACCGGCCCAGTTCGAGCAGTCCGCGCACCGTGTGCAGTTGGTTGGCGTGCTCGTGGTCCTGGGCGCGCAGCGCGTCCAGCAGGCCCTGGGTGCTGTCCAGCTCCCGGCCCAGCAGTTCCAGTTCGGTGCGGTCCCGCAGGGTCACCACCGCGCCGCCGTCCCGGGTCGGGACGCGGTTGGCCACCAGCACCCGGCCGCCGCTGATGGCCAGCAGGTCGCTGCCGGCCACCCGGCCCGCCAGCACGTCGGTGGTCCGGCCCGGCGGCAGCACCTCGTCCAGGGCGCGGCCGGCGGGGTCGGCGTCGAGGCCCAGCAGCCGCCCCGCCTCGTCGTTGACCAGCCGGATCCGGCCCCGCCGGTCGAAGGCCACCACCCCCTCCCGGATGCCGTGCAGCATCGCCTCGCGCTCGTCCAGGAGCGCCGAGATGTCGGCGGTGGCGACCCCGTGTGTACGGCGGCGCAGGCTGCGGGCGACGACCACCGCGGCCAGCACACCGGCCGCCAGCGCCGCGCCGGCGTACCGCAGCAGGCCGGGGATGGCGCGCAGCAGCAGTCCGTGCACGCTGTCGTAGGCGATGCCGACCGAGACCGCGCCGATGATGCGGCCGCCGCCGTCGCGCAGCGGCACCTTCGCGCGGGCCGAGCGGCCCAGCGTGCCGGTGTCGATCTGGCGGACCTCCTGGCCGGCCAGGGTCCGGCTGGGGTCGGTGGAGACGTGCTGGCCGATCTCGGCGACGTTGGTGTGCGACCAGCGGACCCCGCGGGTGTCCATGACCACGATGTAGAGCGCCCCGGTGGACCGCCGGATGCGTTCGGCGGTGGACTGCACCGGGCCGTGTACGGCCGGTGCGGTCGTCCGGAGGTTGCGGGCCAGGTCCGGGTCGGCCGCCGCGGTCTCGGCGATGGCCAGTGCCCGGCGCATCGCCTGGTCGTCCAGGGCGTGGCTCAGCGGGGCCAGGAACAGCCCGGTGGCCAGCACCATCACGCCGGTGGTGATGGCCAGTTGCGCGGTCAGGACCTGTGCGAAGACGCGACGGGGCCAGTGGATCCGCATGCGGTCCCCCTTGTCTCGGCCGCCCTCCGCGGATGTGCGGAACGGACACTTCTCGTTTCTGACGCTGCCTGTTGATCTGGTGTCCACGCAACGTAAGCCGCCGTGGGCGCGCTGCCCAGCCCCTGGCGAACCTTTGCTGTTCTAGCGTGAGCAAAATGGGCACAACAGGGTTTGCGCGCAGAAAGACGGGTTGCGCCCACAAGGCTGCCGCTGTGGCCCGGCTCACTCCTAGCCTCCCGGTCCATGAACAGCCATACGAGCCCCGCCATCGAGCTGCGGGGAGCGAGCAAGACCTTCCGCACCCCCTCGGGCGGTCTGCACACCGCCGTCCGGGATCTGGACCTGACCGTGGGCCGCGGCGAGTTCGTCGCCGTGGTGGGGCCCACGGGCTGCGGTAAGTCCACCACCCTGACCCTGGTCAGCGGGCTTACGGAGCCCACCGAGGGTGAGGTGCTGGTCGCCGGTGAGCCGGTCCGCGGCATCGGCGACAAGGTCGGCTTCGTCTTCCAGCAGGACGCCGTCTTCCCCTGGCGCACCGTGCTCTCCAACGTCATGGCCGGCCCCCGCTTCCGCGGTGTCCCCAAGCCCGAGGCCAGGGAGCGGGCCCGGGAGTGGCTCGCCCGGGTCGGTCTGGCCGCCTTCGAGGACCGCTATCCGCACCAGCTCTCCGGTGGCCAGCGCAAGCGCGTGGCGCTCGCCGCGACCTTCGTCAACGACCCCGAGATCCTGCTGATGGACGAGCCGTTCTCCGCGCTCGACGTGCAGACCCGGGCCCTGATGTCCGACGAGCTCCTGGACCTGTGGTCCGGGACCGGTGCCTCCGTCGTCTTCGTCACCCACGACCTGGAGGAGTCCATCGCGCTGGCCGACAAGGTCGTGGTGATGACCGCGGGCCCGGCCACCGTCAAGGAGGTCTTCGCCATCGACCTGCCGCGGCCCCGTCGGGTCGAATCGGTGCGGCTGGAGCCGCGGTTCCTCGAGATCTACCGGGAGATCTGGGCCTCGCTCGGCGAAGAGGTCCGCATCACCCGCGAAAGGGGTGCCGCCCATGTCGCCTGAGACCGTCACCGCAGCGGCCACCGTCAAGGACGGCACCGCGGGGGAGCGCAGCCAGGCCCGTGCCCGGGCCGCCCGCAACCGCAAGGCCCTGGTCTACGGCGCCCGCGCCGCGCTCCTGGTCGGACTGCTCGCCCTGTGGGAGTCGCTGGCCCGGGCCGGCGTCATCGACCCGTTCAACTTCTCCATGCCGTCGAAGATCTGGAACCAGATCACCCAGTGGGCGCTCAACGGCACTCCGCAGGGCAATCTGTGGGAGCAGATCTGGTACACGCTCTACGAAGCGCTGCTCGGCTGGGTCATCGGCGTCCTCGGCGGTGTCGTGCTGGGCATCGCGCTCGGCCGGATCCGCTTCCTGGCCGATGTGCTCGGCCCGTACATCAAGGTCCTCAACGCGCTGCCGCGGATCGTCCTCGCGCCGATCTTCCTGATCTGGTTCGGCCTCGGGCCGGCCTCCAAGGTGGCCTCGGCCGTCGTCCTGGTCTTCTTCCCGGTGTTCTTCAACGCCTTCCAGGGGGCCCGCGAGGTGGACCGCAACCTGGTGGCCAACTCCCGCATCCTGGGCGCCAGCAACCGTCAGGTCACCCTCCAGGTCGTCATCCCCTCCGCCACCTCCTGGATCTTCACCAGCCTGCACGTCAGCTTCGGCTTCGCGCTGATCGGCGCCATCGTCGGCGAGTACATCGGCGCGACCAAGGGTCTGGGCCTGCTGGTGTCGGCCTCCCAGGGCACCTTCAACGCCGCCGGTGTCTACGCCGCCATGGTGATCCTCGCCGTGGTCGCCCTGCTCGCCGAGGGGCTGTTGGCCTTCCTCGAAAAGCGGCTCTTCCGCTGGAAGCCGGCCGACGCCGGCGACGGCCGCTGACTCAAAGCCCGCACCGCCTCACCTCACAAGGACGTGACATGCGCACCCAGCTCAGGATCCCGGCCGCCCTCGCCGCCGCCGCGCTCGCCCTCACCGGCCTGACCGCCTGCGGCGGTTCGTCCTCCGGTGCGTCCGACGACGCCAAGGACGGCAAGGTCAAGATCATGGTGGGCGGCCTGGACAAGGTCATCTACCTCCCGGCCAGACTCACCCAGCAGCTCGGCTACTTCAAGGCCGAGGGCCTGGACGTCACCCTGCTCACCGAACCGGCCGGGGTCCAGGCCACCACCTCCCTGATCTCCGGTGACGTCCAGGGCGTCGTCGGCTTCTACGACCACACCCTCGACCTCCAGGCCAAGGGCAAGCAGGTCGAGTCGGTGGTGCAGCTCGCCCAGACGCCCGGTGAGGTCGAGGTGGTCTCCAACAAGGCCGCCGGTGAGCTGACTTCCCCGAAGGACTTCAAGGGCAAGAAGCTCGGCGTCACCGGCCTGGGCTCGTCCACCGACTTCCTCACCAAGTACCTGGCGGTCAAGAACGGTGTGAAGACCGAGGAGTTCACCCCGGTCGCGGTCGGCGCCGGCCAGACCTTCCTCTCCGCCCTGGAGCAGGGCTCCATCCAGGGCGGGATGACGACCGACCCGACCGTCGCGCAGGTCGTCAACAAGAAGATCGGCAAGGTGCTGGTCGACATGCGCACCCCCGAGGGCTCCAAGGAGGCGCTCGGCGGCCTCTACCCGTCCTCCAGCCTCTACATGAACACCGACTGGGTGAACAGCCACAAGGACACCGTCCAGAAGCTCGCCAACGCCTTCGTCAAGACCCTCAAGTGGATGTCCGCCCACACCCCCGAGGAGATCGCCGCGAAGATGCCGGCGGACTACGCGCAGGGCGGCAAGGAGCTCTACGCCCAGGCCATCAAGGACACCCTGCCGATGTTCACCAAGGACGGCGTGATGCCGGCCGACGGACCGGACACCGTCCAGCGCGTCCTGAAGGCGTTCAACCCCAACCTCAAGAACGCCTCGCTCGACCTGACGAAGACCTACACCACGGAGTTCGTCAAGAAGTGAGCGCCGCCCGCGAGTTGGCGGTGTGACCCGCCGGGATCAGGTGCGGAACCCCATGTGCACATGGTCCCGGTGGGTGTCGTCCGAGAAGAACTGGCCGGGCGCCCCGCCCGACAGCCGCACCGGCCCGCCGACGTTGTACGACCCGGCGGCCGCCGCCGCCCGCATGAACGACTCGACGAGGTGCCGGGGCGTCGCCGGATCGACCACCGGGCGCCCGTCGATCCGCCACACGTCGACCGCCCGTCCGCGCGGGTGGTCACTGGGCCGGTCGGTCCCGAAGACGTTCAGCGGGTGCCCGGACCGCAGCACGCTCACCGCCATCCGGTGCTTTTCCGCCAGCTCCAGCAGCGCCTCCAGCACGCTGTCGTGCACCGCGCCGCTGCGCACGTCCGCGTCCGCGGCCGGCGGCAGTTCGATCCGCGGACCGGTCGCCAGCACCCGCTTCGCCGCGGTGCTCGGCGTCGCCGACGGCGGCCCCGGCCGCGCCGGGTGCAACGCGGTCACCGTCCACTTCGGCCGCGCCCGGCGCAGCCGTACGTCCACCGTCGTCCCGCCTCCGACCACCGTGCCGTCGGCCCGTCGCACCCACTGCCGGCACACCACCAGCACGCTCGCGGAATCCGCCAGGATTCCCCCGTACTGGGCGTTCACCACCTCCAGCACCGCCTCCGTGCCGCCGGGGCGCAGCGCCCCCGCCTGGTCGACGAGCGACGGCGTCAGGCCCAGTGCCTCGACGCGGGCCATCGCCGCGTCCCGTTCGCCGGCCGGCCAGGCCCCGATCGCCCGGACCAGTTCCACGGCCCGCTCTTTCACCTCCGGCCGCACGTCCCCCGGGCTCGGCCGCCACCGCGCGGGCTCCGGCAGGCGCGACGCCGTCCCTGTCGCGGTCGGCCGCGCCGCTCCCGTCCCGCCGCCCGCGCATCCGGCGGTCCCCAACAGCACGGCCGGCGCCGCCACCAGCACCGTCCGCCGCCGCGGCCGCCCGCCGCTCCCGTCCCGCCTGCCTGTACCCGCACCACCCGTACCGAGGACCCTCATACGAAGTTGACCTCCCCCCGCGCCAGCAGCGGATCCTCCGCCAACTGCCACAGCGGTACGGCGTAGTTGCCCCGTCCGTAGCGGCCGCCGAAGTGCAGTCCGAGGACGCGGTGGTCGGTGAGGTCGAAGACCGGTGAGCCGCTGTTGCCGCCCAGGGTCGAGCAGTCGTGGCGCATCACGTTCCCTTCCTGTTCCAGCCCGGTGCTCCTGCCGGGCTGGAGGCGCTTGACGTTGTAGACGTCCATGAAGATCCGGCGCATGGACTCCGGTTCGCCGCGGCGGCCGTCCCAGACCGGGTAGCCGACGCAGTAGACGGGGTGTCCGGGGAGGTCCGGCGGTGCGTCCGCGGCGACGGCCAGGGGAGTGGGCAGCGCACTGCCGCCGAGGTACGGGGCGATCCGCAACAGGGCCAGATCGACGTCCTCATGGATCCCCAGGATCTCGGTGACCTCGTACGACGGTCCGCCGTCGGATGGTTCGGAACCGTCGCCGCCGTCCTCGCCCATGTCGAGGGCGGCGCCCAGTCCCTGTCGGAACACCCACGCGCCGTCCGCGCGCCGGGCGAACTCCACCGCCACATGGCGGTTGGTCATCACCGTCTCCGGTCCGACCAGGAAACCGGTCCCCAGCCAGTCCAGGCTCACGTGCCCGGAGACCTCCAACCGGCCGACCCGGGCCAGGGACTGCCGGATCGCCGCCCGATGGGAGTCCAGCACCGCCCAGTCGCCCGGTTGCGGGGCGAAGTCCTGGCGCTCGACGAGGATCGCCGGCCGGCCCGCCCACAGGACGACGGCCCCCACCCCGAAGGACTCCTCGTCGCCGAGCTCGTCGCCGCGCCCCGCCGCGAGCTTGTCCAGGCCGTTGGCGCCGGCCGCCAGGACCCGGGTGCGCTCCTGCCGGGCGTCCCGTGAGAGCTGACCGGCCGGCCGCTCCTCCGCGGGCAGGCTCGCTGCGGATTCGGGCTCCTCCCAGGAGAGGTGGTCGCGCACCCGCGCGGCCACCGCGTGCAGATCGGAGAAGACCAGCTCGGGGCCGGTCGCCACCGGTGATCGGCTCCGGTTGTCCATCGCGTCCTCCTCGCTCGGGTCCTCGACGGACTCGGCCGCCTCCGGCCGGGCGCGCCCAACTCCGCCCGCCGGACGCCCGGTTGGCGCGGCGCCCCGTGAACATGCCGGCGGGCCCGGCCCTCCGGTGCGGCCCGTCGGAGGTCCGACCGGCCGCACCGGGAACGGGCCCGCGCCCCGGTGTCACCGTCCCGTCCGTCGGCGGTGTGACGACCGGGCCCGGCGGCCCGGGGCCGCACCTGCCGGGAGATCACTGGGAGGGGTAGATGTCCCCGCTCCGCATGGCGCTCTCCTGCTCGCTCCGGCTCTGCAGCCGACGGGACTTCTCCTGCAGCCGCTGCCGCTCCTTGGGATCGCTGGTGTGCTCCGCGGCGTCGGCCAGCTCCCGGGCCTTCTCCCGCATGTGCTCAAGGCGTTCCCGTACCTCGTCCGAACCCATGACCGCTCCCTCTCCTCCCGTGCCGATGTCCGGCGTTCCCGGGGGTGCCTGGTGCTCCGCCCGGCCCCGCCCCGGCCGGCGGCACGCGTGCCGGAAAGCCGCTGCTACCAGCGAATCAGGGCCCGCTCCCGTCGGCACCTCGAAGCGTCACCGTGCGCGAGATCGCCGGTACGCACAGGGAGCCGCGGCCGCGGAACGGAGCCGAGAGGGGGCGTCCGCGGAAGCGCATAATGGTGGCCATGTAGGGAACCTCCGGAGGTGGATCCCGTGGCCCCTCTCCTCCTTGTCCTGCTGCTGGTCCTGCTCTTCGTGGGCGCCGGTTTCCTGATGAAGCTGTTCTGGCTCGTCGCCGTCGCCCTGCTGGCCGTGTTCGTCATCGGCTTCCTGTTCCGTTCGTCGGGCCCGCGGGGCGGCCGGGGCCGCCGCCACACCTGGTAGGCGGATTCCGATGGCCGTCACCCAAGCCCGCACCGGCACCACCACCGCTGAGGCCATCGCCGGCGCTCCCTGCTGGGTGAGCCTGATGACCCACGACATGCGAGGCGCCCAGGACTTCTACGCGAAGGTCCTCGGCTGGAGCTTCCGCCCCGGTAGCCTCGGCGCCTTCGCCCTCGCGCTGGCCGACGGCCGGCCGGTCGCCGGGATCGGTGCCCTGGGCGCCGAATGGCACGTCCCCGTGGCCTGGACCCCGTACTTCGCCGTGGCGAGCGCCAACGACATCGCCGCCCGGATCCGCGAACGCGGCGCCACGCTCGCCGTCGGCCCGCTCGAAATGGGCAAGGGCCGCGCCGCGCTCGCCGCCGACCGGGATGGCGCGGTGTTCGGCCTGTGGGAGGGCCAGACGCTCTCCTGGGCCGTGGGGCAGGGCGGCGCACCGATGTGCCTGGAACTGCGCACCCGCGACGCCTTCGAGGCGGCGATCTTCTACGGGGAGGTCTTCGGCTGGGCCCCCGACCTGCCCGGCGGCTGCGACATCAGCTACGAGCACGACGAGGTGATGGTGCGCGACGAGGGCGGGCACACCGTGGCCGCGCTCCGCGGCGGCGGCGTCGAGGCCGCCCCCGACCCCCATGTCCGCCCGCGCTGGCACGTGTACTTCCCCGTGCACGACATCGAGCGGGTCACCACGGCCGCGGTGGCCGCCGGCGGCTTCGCGCTGCCGGTGACGCCGATGGTGGACGGCACCGGCTGCGAGGCCGTGATCCGCGACCCCCAGGGCGGCCTCTTCACCGTCGCCACCGCGCAGGACTGAGCCCGCCCGGCCGAACCGACACGCCCGGTCGCCGACTGGGCCCGCGGCGTGTCTCCACCGGATGGCCCGCCAGCGTTGGCGCGCGCCGTTAATAGGGACGTTGGCTGAACCTCAGCAGGCACAACCAGCACGCACAACGCCCGATGAGCGCCGGCGCCCGACGGTGCGGACGCTCTCACCTCGTTCAGTGGAGTCCCTACATGTCACCTGAACCAGCTCCTCGTGGGGGCCAAGCCGAGCCGCCCCCGACAGAGCACGGCGAACACGCCCCGCCCACCAGCCAAGAGAACGTCTCCTTCCGCACCCTGGTGTGGACCGCGGCCACCACGAGGCCGGTGGAGGAGGTCGCCGCCCTCGTGGAACTGCTCAAGCGCAGCGGCGAGGACCCCAACCCGGGAGACGAGGCCCTCCGGGTGGCGGCCATGAGCCGCCCGGTGAGCGAGGTCGGGCCGCTGCTCGCCCTGCTCAGCGAGGCCCCGCTCACCGCGGAGGCGAGCTACGAGGCGCTGCGTGCGGCGGCGGTCAGCAGATCCGTCGACGAGGTCGCCCAGCTGATCAGGCTGTTCGACCGGGCCCAGGAGGGCCGCGCCCGCGCCGGGGGACCGCAGTCCGGCGACGGTTCCCCCGGCGCCCCCGTCGACACCGCGGGCATGGCCACCACGACCCTGCCCACCGTCAACGACCCGTACGCCGACCGCTACGAGGACCCCTACGCGGAGCCGTACGTCGACCTCTACGCCGACCCCTACAGCCACCCGGGCCACGAGTACGGCTACCCGGCCCCGGGGCAGGCCGAGCCGGCCGATCCGGCGCCGCAGGACCCCTCCCATCAGGACACCCCGCCGCGTCCCCCGCGCGCCCCGTGGCCGGCGGCCAACGCGCCGCGCGGCGGCCACTGGCAGGACGCCGGGGAGCCGGGACGGCCGGGGCACGCGGTCGGCGGCGTCCTGCGCTCGGTGCTGCGCTGGCCGGCCGCCGCGGCGCTGGTCCTGTGCGGGCTCAGCCACCTGCCGATGGGGGTCGCGGGGAGCCATGGCGGCCCCTCGGACGTCATCTCGATGACCGTCGCCGCGGTGTACCTGCTGCTGGCCGGCTGCCTGGCGATGCGCGACACCGCCGCCGTCTGGACGGCCAGCGCCGCGGCCGCGGTCACCGTGATCGTCCTGCACGCGCTGTCCCGGGCCGGCGTCCTGGTGCCGCTGCGCAGCACCCTGGGCGACGGCTCGATGTGGCCGGAGCTGGCGGCGGTCGGACTGGCGATCCTCAGTGCCGGCCTGGCCGGTGCCGCACTGCTCCTGCGTCCGCGCCGGATGGCCCCCGTGGTGGCTGCCGTGTGAGCGGCGCCCGGACCAGCAGGCGGGGGGGGGGCGGCCGGGCGGCCGCCCCCCCCCCGGGGGGGGGCCCCCCCCCCGCGGGCCGCCCCCCCCCCCCCCCCGGCGGGAGGCGCGGGACCGCGAAGCGCGGGGGGGTGCGGCGGGG
>NZ_JBIVOW010000012.1:0-206218 GCF_044754325.1 Streptomyces sp. NPDC093097 | reverse complement strand
CTCCTGACGGCACGGTCCACCGGGCGGCGCCCTACGGCACCACCGCCCTCGCCCCCCCCCCCCCCCCCCCCGCCCCCCCCCCCCCCCCCCCCCCCCCCCCCCCCGGCGTGTGGGGCCCACCGCGTCACGGGCGAGCCGGCCGCTCACGCGATGCTGTCGGCCAGCTCCTTGACGCCCTGGGTCCGTGCGCAGTGCGCACAGCAGAAGTAGCGGCCGCTCGCCTCCAACCCGTGCCCGAGGATCCGGCACTGGCAGTTCTCGCAGGTCGGGGCGAGCCGTTGCGCGGCGCACTCGACGCAGTCGAAGGAGTGCGACTCGCCGTCGATGCGCACTTCGAAGCTCCGGGCGTAGTCGTTCCCGCAGACCTCGCAGACCGTCATGGTGATCCCTCCATCCCGCGGATTCGATCGTTGAAAGCGCCGACTCCGCGGACCAACCCACCCGCCCGTCGGCGCGTCCCCACCTCGTATCGTCGCACCGCATCCGCCCGCCCGCAGCGCGCTCACTCCCGCGACGAGTAGCGGTGCAGCACCCATGCGGGCAGCACGAACCAGCACATCACGAACCACGCCGCCAGGATCGCCACCACCCACAGCGCGGCACTGCCGGACAGTGCGAGCCGGAGGATGAGCAGCAGCGCCGACGTCATCGTGCCGAGCAGCAGCACCACCCCGACCAGCGCCAGCCGCGACGCCCACAGCACGGTCTGCGGTTTGAGCCGGTGTCCGGACACCAGGCGGTGGAAGGTCACCGTGCCCATCAGCGCTCCGGTGGTGGCGGCGCCCAGCAGCAGGGTGATGACGTAGATGATCAGGTCCGTGGTGCCGAGCGTGGTGAACCGCGGGGTGAAGACCACGGTGAGCAGGAAGCCGAACAGGATCTGCACACCGGTCTGGATGACCCGGACCTCCTGGAGGAGTTCGGTCCACCGGCGGTCGGCGCGCTCTTCCCGGGTCTCGCGTCGGCCGCGCGTCCAGCTCGACTCCGGCGTGCCGTCGTCCCGGTGGCTGTTCAGGGCAACTCCTCGGTGGTCGGGCGGTAGGTCCGCGTCGCCCTACCTCGGCTGCGCCTGGGGGGTGGCGTGGAAGGTCAGCGCGTCGTCCGCGACGTCCACCTCCACCCGGTCCCCGCTGGACAGCACCCCGTCGAGCAGCATCCGGGACAGCCGGTTGTCGACCTCGCGCTGGATGGTCCGGCGCAGCGGCCGGGCCCCGTACTCCGGCTGGTGGCCGCGGCGGGTGAGCCAGTCCACGGCCGTCGGGGAGAAGTCCACCGTCATGTTCTGCGCGTGCAGCCGCTGGCGGGTGCCCTCCAGGAGCAGCCCGGTGATCTGGTGCAGCTGCTCGTCGGTGAGCTGGCGGAAGATGATGATCTCGTCGAGCCGGTTGAGGAACTCGGGCCGGAAGTGCCCGCGCAGGGCGCTGAGCGCCCGCTCCCGCGCACCGTCGTCCGTGCCCGCCTCCGACGGCCCGAAGCCGAGCACCCCGCGGCCGCCGCTGAGCGCCTCCGAGCCGAGGTTGCTGGTCATCACGATCACGGTGTTCTTGAAGTCCACCGTCCGGCCCTGGGAGTCGGTCAGATGTCCGTCGTCGAGGACCTGGAGCAGCATGTTGAAGACGTCCGGGTGTGCCTTCTCGACCTCGTCGAGCAGCACCATGGAGTACGGGTGGTGGCGGACCGCCTCGGTGAGCTGGCCGGCGTCCTCGTGGCCGATGTATCCGGGCGGGGCGCCGATCAGCCGGCTGACGGTGTGCCGCTCCTGGTACTCGCTCATGTCCAGCCGCACCATCCGGTCCTCGCTGCCGAACAGCGCCTCGGCCAGCGCCCGCGCCAGCTCCGTCTTGCCCACCCCGGTCGGGCCGAGGAAGAGGAAGCTGCCGATCGGCCGGTTCGGGTCGGCCAGACCGGCCCGGGAACGCAGCACCGCCTCCGACACCGCCGCCACCGCGTCGCGCTGCCCGATCACCCGGTTCTGGAGCCGTGCCTCCAGCCCCAGCAGGCGGTCCTTCTCCTCCTCCGTCAGACTGCTCACCGGCACCCCGGTCAGCCGCGAGACGATCTCCGCGATGTCCTCGGCGGTGACCTCCACGATCCGCCCGTCGCCGCCCGACGTCCGCTCGCCCTGCGACTCCTGGACGGCCCTGATCTGCTCGGAGAGCCCGGAGATCCGGTCCCGCAGCTCGGTGGCCCGCTCGTACTGCTCCGAGGCGACCGCCTGGTCCTTGTCCCGGACCAACTGCTCCACCTCGCGCTCCAAGTCGCGCACGTTGGGCGTCTTGGTGGCCGACCGCAGCCGGACCCGGGCGCCCGCCTGGTCGAGCAGGTCGATCGCCTTGTCCGGCAGGAACCGGTCGGTGATGTAGCGGTCGGACAGCTCCACCGCGGCCAGCACCGCCTCGTTGGTGTACCGCACCTGGTGGTGGGCCTCGTAGCGGTCCTGGAGGCCGCGCAGGATCTGCACGGTGTCCGGCACGGTCGGTTCGGGCACCAGGATCGGTTGGAAGCGCCGGGCCAGCGCGGCGTCCTTCTCGACGTACCGCCGGTACTCCTCCAGGGTGCTGGCCCCGATCACGTGCAACTCGCCGCGCGCCAGCGCCGGTTTGAGCATGTTGCTGGCCTCCAGCGCACCGCCCTCGCCGGTGCCGCCGCCCGCGCCGACCACGGTGTGCAGTTCGTCGATGAAGACGATCAGTGCGTTGGAGTGGGCCCGGACCTCCTCGATGATGAGGTTCATCCGCTCCTCGAAGTCACCGCGGTAGCGGGTGCCGGCCACCACCGCGGTCAGGTCCAGCGCCACGATCCGCCGCCCGGCCAGCGTCTCGGGCACCTCGCCGTCCGCCAGCCGCTGCGCCAGCCCCTCCACGATCGCGGTCTTCCCCACGCCCGCGTCGCCGACCAGCACCGGATTGTTCTTCCCGCGCCGCGACAGCACCTCGATGGTCTGCTCGATCTGCTCCTCCCGCCCGATCACCGGATCGATCCGGCCCGCCCGGGCGAGGTCCGTCAGGTCCCGGCTGAACCTGTCCAGCGTCGGCGTCTCGTGGTGCGGCGCCGGGCCGTGCTCGGCGGTGGAGCCCGTCGGCGGGTGCGCCCCGGCCGGGCCGTGCCCGGGCCCGGCCGCCTGCGGGTCGAAGTGCGCCAGGTGCAGGATGCGCCCCGCCGCCGAATCCGGATTCGCGGCCAGCGCCTCGAGTACGTGCTCCGGTCCGATGTACGAGGCGCCCGTGCCCCGCGCCAGCTCGTGCGCCCCCAGCAGCGCCCGCTTGACCGCCGGGGTCACCGCGACGCTCTTCCGCAGCGGACCGGTGCCGGCGTTGCGGTCGATCTCGGCCGCCAGCGCGTCCGGGTCGGCCCCGGACTGCCGCATCAGGCTCCGGGTCGGCTCCGCACTGAGCGCCGCCCGCAACAGGTGCTCGGTACCCAGCTCGGGACTGCCGTGTTCGGCGGCGTACGCGGCGGCGGAGGTCACCAGGTCACGGGCCGGCCCGCTCATCAGCCGGGCGATGTCGGCCTGCCGCGGCATCGAGGTGCCCCCCTCCTCGCCGGGCGACTCCGCGGCCCGCCCGAAGAACCGCGACAGAAAGTCACCGAACGAGTCCGGGCCATAACCCTCCGGACCCATGAATCCGTTGCTCATGTGCGTCCGTTCCGCTGTCACGACGGTGCCGCGACACGCTGCCTAGTCAGGTACGTGGTGCGCATTCCCTGTGCTGTCGCCTGGTGCGTCGTCGTCGCGACGTGCGACTCCTCTGGTACAGCATCGGCGCCAGCGGGACCGTTCGCACCCGGGAGCCCGCCCGGCGACTGGGCGACGGCGCCGCGTACCGGGGCGCCCTTTACGAAGAGTGGCAGCGACGCACACAGGCAGGACTGTGGCGACGATGGCGGGTGCGGGTGCGTGTGCGGGTGCGGGTGCGGGTGCGGGTGCGGCGGGCTGTGGCCGGCGTAACGCGGTGTGCGGCCGGAACGCAGAAGGTCCCCGCCCGTTGTCGTTCGGGCGGGGACCTTCCCACTCACACCGTGCTCACTCACATCGCGGCGACCGGCGACTGGTCGTCGTCTCCTGCACATCGCGAGGAGGCGGGCCTCCGTTGCCGGCGATGTGGTCGTAAGGGAAGTCGGTGGAACCGTGCGGCCGTACAGCCGTGAACGCCCCCTCCTCGGAGGGGGCGTTGCCGCTTACTTGGCCGTGCGCTTCTTGCGCGCCGGCTTCGAAGCGGGAGCCTCGGACTCGCGGCCGGCGGCCACGAAGGGCTGGACGGCCTCCTGGAGCTTGGCCAGGTTCTCGGCGCCGAGGTCGGCCTCGTACCACTTGAGGTCGAGCACCTGGCGGATGCCGATCTTCTGGGTACCGTCCTCGTTCGTCTCCTCGGTCTCGTACTCCTCCTCGACCATCGCGGGCACGGCGAACTTGATCGTCGTCACGCCGTCCGTCACCTCGGGGCTGAGGTCGTCCTGGAGGACCGACTGCCAGTAGGTCGCCTTCTTGACGATCTGGTTGCCGACCGGAACAGGAGTGACTACCTCCTGAACACCCGGCTCACCCTTCTTCGACTCATCAACCTGGATGGTTTCCTTAACGGCCATGTCGGCGCCCCTTCTTTCTTGTTCGGTGCACTCCAAATTCTAGTGGAAATAGGCCAGTTGAAGCCAATCGGCTTCGGCGGCTAAGGTGTCTCTCTCGCCTGGCGGGCCGCAGGGGAAAGGGTGCCGACCGACGGCGACATTCTCACATTCCTCCGGCGCGCCACCCCTTTGTGAGCTGCTATTCTTGAATGTCGCCGAACGCCCCTGTGCGGAGCGGCAGTTCACCGTTCTCGAATTTCCTGGCTTTCCTGAGTTCCCGAGATGAGCGATCACCGCCGCTCGGAAATTGCGTCTTGCGGTGTCGGTCAACGCCCGCCGTCGAATTGCCTCTTGAGTCATCGGCGGCGTGTGGCGCTCGATGGCTTGGCACCCTCGCGTGCCGGGTATCGCAGGCGCATGCGGGCATGGGAAGAGGCGCTCTGGACGGGGACCCGGTGGGAGGCCTTGCTGCGGGGCGTGGTGCGGCGGGTGTCGGCGGGAGACGAGTCGCAGCCGTGGTGGATGCCGCGGCGCGCACTGACCGTGGTGCCGGCCGATGTCGACGCCACCGCCGGTGTCGCGGCCGTCTGGATCGTATGGCGCCCGAAGTCACCGCGGATGCGCGAGCACATCGCGTTCCTGGAGTGGCGCGGCGAGCAGTGGCGGTTCGCCGGCGGTGGCAGCGGCCCTGCCTGCGACGACCCCGTGCACGTCGAGGTGCTCGACGTGCACGACAGTGCGGGCGCCCTCAGTCCCACCCGCACCTTCGACCATCCGTGCTCCCTCCCCGCGGGCCCCTGGATCGGTTGCACCAAGGTGCACCTCGGGCGGGATGTGGGCCACATCCTCGTCGGCGCCCGCCGGATCGAGGCTCCCGAGCAGCGCAGGCTCATCGCCGTGTGGACGTCCTCCCGCGCCGGTCGTGGCGGCCGGCCCGTCATCGTGGCCCTGGGGCGCGACGGCACCGAACTCTCCCGCATCGGCCCCCACGACCGCCTGGACACCCATACCTGGGTGCGACTGGGGGAGGAGTGACGCCCAGCCGGACGCATCACGGTTCCGTGCACCCCGTCACCTTCTCGCAGCCTGAAGTTGCAGCGCTCTATTGGCCTCGCCGCCGGTGCGAAATGCGTTATCGCGATGAAGATTTGGCGAGGAGCGCTTTCTTGCCGAAGAGCTTCGCCCACTCCCGGGGCGACCTCTTCCCGCCTTAACTGCTACGGCCACAATGCGCCTCAAGAGACATGTGGGACATGAAGAACAAAGTTTCTGGGCGAGCTGCGACAATGCGCCCGCCGCCCGATCCCTGCTCAATCACATCAACGAGCAGCCCGACCCGACGCAAGGGCGGAAGCGGGCGACGGCCATATCCGTCCCCGCGCCCTTGCACCAGCTCCTTCGACCAGTGCCCCGGCCATGAGGGCGCTCACGTCACAGCCGGGCTCGGTGTCCTCAGCGGTTGCCCGTCGCCCGTCTACCGGTCTGCCGACCCAAGCGAGACGGGGAAGAGCCCGCGCACCGGCTGGTCAGGGGTGTGCAGCCAGACGTACTCACGGTCGGTGGTGACGGTGAGGCCGAAGTCCTCGGCCGCGGGCCGGCCGAGGCTGTCCCATTCCTGCCAGGCCGTTTCGCTCTCGTGCCACAGGTCGCGCTCGCCGAATTCGGTGACGGTGCCGTCGGCGTCTGCGATGGCGCCTGCCCCTTGCCCGTCGCCGGCCCAGACGCGCAGGGCCTCCTCGTGACGGCCCTCGATCAGGGTGGTTCCTGGCAGCCGGGCGCCTGCGTAAAGGGCGAAGCCGGGCGTCAGCATCTCCTGCGGGGGAACCGCGGTCTCTCGCGAGCGCGGGTGTGAGGTGTCCGGTGCGGCGCTGCTCCCGCCGCGGTGGGAGCGCATCGGCATGTAGGTGGCCGTTCCGGTGAACGAGCCGGCGGCGCTGCCGCCCTCGGCGGTGACGAGTCGGACCAGCGAACCGCACCAGAAGTCGCCGACCCGTGGCGCCACCAGCACGCCGTCGGGATGGAGCTGCTTGATCAGTTGGTGCGGAATGTGCCGCAGGGCGCACGTGGCGATGATGCGGTGGTACGGGGCGCCGGCCGGCCACCCGTCTTCCCCGTCGGTGACCACGAGGCGTGGCCGGTAGCCGACGGCGGCCAGGTTGGCTTCGGCTTGGGCGGACAGCGCGGGGTCGATTTCCACGCTGGTGACGTGTTGGTCACCAAGGCGCGCGGACAGCAGGGCGGCGACGTGGCCGGTGGCGGTGCCGATCTCCAGTACCTGCTGGTCGTCGCGGACGTCGAGCAGGTGCAGCATGCGCGCGACCATGGAGGGTTGGGAGTTCGAGGAGGTGGCGACGCCTGGCCCCTCCTCGGCGCCGTCATCGACCTGAGTGACCACCGGTTCATCGGCGAACACCAGGGCCGCGCGCCCTGCGGTGGTGGTGACGGGCCGGCAGCGGTCGGCGTCCTGCCGCCACACGCGCTCGGGCAGGAACAGTTCGCGCGGGGTGCGCTCCCACACCGCGCGCCAGTGGGGGCTCAACAAGCCGCGCTCGTCCAGTTGTCGGACGAGCGCGGTGTGCCCCTGGAGGGCTTTGTTCATCGACTCATGCCGCCTTGGGTCGGTCGCCGTCGGGCGAGGGCGGGGTGGGCGGGGGCGTCCACGGCTTGTCCGACGGCTTGCCCGCATGCTTGCCGTCGTCTGCTGCCAGGAGTGTCATGCTGCTCCTTCCGGTCGAGTACTGGAGGGATATTGAGCCTTTCCCTCGGGGCGCCGCCCATCGGCCGTCGGTCCTCAGTCGGCGACGAGGTCGGGGGTGAGGGAGGGGATGTCCGGTGTGCCCGCCAGGGTCATGGCGTGGGTCAACTCCGCGGTGAGGGCGGTGAGTAGCCGTTCCACTCCGGTGGCTCCGTCGACGGTCAGGGCCCACAGTGCCGGACGTCCGACGAACACCGCGGTGGCTCCCAGCGCGAGGGCGATGAGCGCGTGCCGTCCGTTGCGGATTCCGCCGTCGACATAGAGTTCGGCGCCTGTGCCTGCCAGGGCTTCGGCGATCGGAGGCAGGGCGCGGGCGGTCGCGAGCGCGCCGTCCAGTTGTCGGCCGCCGTGGTTGGAGACCCAGACCGCCGAGGCGCCGGCGGCGACGCACTCGCGTGCGTCGTCCGCGCGCAGCACCCCCTTGACCACCACCGGTAGGCCGGTGGCGGTGCGCAGCCAGTCGATGGCCGCGGGCGTCAGGTCGGCCGCCTTCTCCAGCCGCGCTTCGGCCACTCCTTGCCCGTCGACGTTGGTCAGGAGATGTTCCGGGGGAACGGTCTCCCACACGCTCGGCCCGGTGCCGTACTTCTCCCCGACGACGGGGGTGTCCGCGGTGAGGACCACGGCTCTTGCCCCGGCCGTCCGTGCGCGGTCCAGCATCTCCACGGTCAGCTTCCGGTCCCGCAGCACGTACGCCTGCACCCACCACGGGCCGAAGTCCGTCAGGGACCGGAAGGGCACCCCCGCGTTGCTGGAGACGCACACCAGCGAGCCCGCGGCGGCGGCACCGCGCAGCATGGCGACCTCGCCCTCCTCGTGGGCCTGGCGTTGCAGCGTGGTGGGGGCGACCAGCACGGGCGTGTCGACCTCGGTGCCCAGTACGGAGGTGCGGGTGGAGACGGCGCTGACGTCCCGCAATACATGCGGCAGCAGGCGCGGTGCGTCCCAGGACGCCTCGGCCTCGGCGGCCGACAGACCGGCTCCGGCGCCCTGTTGGAAGTAGGTCAGGACCGGAGTGGGTAGACGCCGCTCGGCCTCCCGCGCCAACGTGTCCATCCATCGCATCAGATGCCCCTCCCGGGGGCCTGCTCGACCCCGGAGTCGTCAGCCTGGCGGCCACTGTAGACGGTCGGCCCGCACGCTCCCATGGCGTCGGTGGCTGCTCGTAACCGGGAACGGCCACTCGCGCGTGACGACGTTCACCGCTCCCTCGACGTTCACCCTTTCGGGTTATTGCCGGGGGCAGGTCTTCAGTCGATGCGCCTGGGCCGCTATCTTGAACGGCTTCATCAGCCCCGGACAGGGAGGACGGTATGAGCAGCGTGCCATGGACCATCGAGCGGATTCGTGAGGCGCTCGCCAGCCCGTCCCTCGCCCGACGCTTCGACGACGAGATCGATCGGGCGCCGGAGGACGAACTCCCCGGCATCTTCGCCAAGTGGCAGCGGATCGCGGGTGGTTTGCGACCGACCGTCGACCGCTGACGTCCGCCGCTCGCCCACCACGCACGTGCGCGCCGTCGGGAACGTACGACGGCGCGCACGCGCAGGGTGGGAGCCCCCGGCGACTCCCACGGGAGTCGGGCTCGCGCACCGGCGACACCGGGTCACCGCGCGGGGTGGACGACCGCCTCCTTCATGGTGCGGAGCACCGGGACCGCGGTCGTGGTCACGAACAGGCCGAAGAGCGTGATGGGGAGCAGCCCGACCGGGCGCAGCAGCCACGCCGGATCGGCCTGCAACTGCGGCCAGTTGACGATCCAGTTCGCGGTGACGTCCAGCGTCATCACTCCGGCCGCCAGGCGGATGCCCTCCGGGCGCACCGCCGCCACCAGGGCGACGACCACGGGATCGAGCACCGCCAGGCTGACGAAGAACACCTGCAACGGCACGGTGGCGAACGCCGCATAGGCGTGGATTCCACCGCGAGCGAGATCCAGGAAATGGGCGCAGGCCCCTTCGCAGAAGCCGAGCACGTAGACGACGAGCGCCACTCTCGCCCATGGCGGCCGTCCTCGCCATCGCTCCCGCACGTCACCCGTCATGAGGTCAACCTATGGGTGGACAGGGCATGTTGGTGTGGCTGGGTAGCGATCAACGTCGCGTGATATCCGGCGACATCCAGCGGTGTTCGGCGGCGCCGGCCGGCATCGATGTGTCGGCCGACAGTGGCGTCACGTCGGGGCGGTGCCGTCTGTGGGGTGCGTGTCCGCGGCAGGCGTGGGTGCGGGTGACGTTGGCGGCGTTGGGGCGGGGAGAGGGGGATCGGGCCTGGGGGCCGTCTCGTGGGGGTGGCGGGACCTGTCCATCTCGCGCCATTCCGGGCGTAGTCCGGCCAGGTTCGTGGTGAGGAAGTACGCGGCCGCGCAGGTCAGGAGGATCGGTGCGAGTCCGCCGGCGGTGACGGCGGCGCCGGCGAGGAGGCCGCCGAGCGGGATGCCGGCCCAACCCAGCGCATCGCCCAGTGCGTTGACCCGCCCCAGGAGCCGGCGCGGGATCCGCTCGAAGAAGACCGCGCCCAGGATCGGGTTGATGAATCCCGCGCCGAACCCGCTCAGGGCGAAGACGACCGGAACGGACCACGAGGGCACGGGGGCGGCGAGGATCAGGAACCTCGGTGCGCCGGCGAGCAGGAAACTCGCGAAGAACACCACTCTGCGCCGCATCCGCGAGGCGACCATGGCAGCGATCAGGCTGCCGGCGATCGCCGCGCCGCCGCCCACGCTGCTGTTCAGGCCGATCACGGCGGGGCCGTGGCCGGAGGTCTTGGCCCACACCGGCAGCAGGACGCTGGTGAACGCCGCGTCGAGCAGGTTGGTGATCGCGAGCATGACGATGATGGTGAGGAGCAGCGGCTCGCCGCGGAGAAAGGTGAAACCCGCGCCGAACCGCTTCCAGTAGCCCGGCTCGGCCTCGTCTTTGGAGGTCGGACCGCCGTCGGCGGCGCGCCCCATGCCGCGCGGCAGCGCCACCTTGATGAGCAGCGAACCCAGCGCGAAGCAAACGGCGTTGAGGGTGATCCCCGCCAGGGGGCCCAGTGAGGCGATCAGCAGGCCGCCCGCGGCGGGGCCCACGGTGGTGGCGAGCCGCTGGGCCGTCCCGGACAGGCCCACGGCCCGCTCCAGCGGGATGCGACCGCGTTCGGCGGCCTCCGGGACCATGACCTCCTTGGCCAGGTCGCCGGGACCGCGCGCCGCCCCGATCAGTGCGACCAGGGCCAGGAGGAGGGGGAACGAGAGCCGGTCCATGACATGGAGGAGGGGGATGGCGCCGGCGGCGACGGTGCTGGCCACGTCGGTGGTCCAGGAGACCGCCCGCGGGCCGATCCGGTCCACCAGAGGCCCGGTGAACGCCTTGACCACGACATAGGGCGCCATCTCGCAGAAGGCCACCAGGCCGGTCTGGGTGGTGCTGCCGGTGGTGACGAGGACGAACCAGGGCAGCGCGATGGCCGAGACCCGGGTGCCGGTGAGGGAGACCGCCATGGCCGTGAGGACCCCGCCCAGCGGCCATAGGGAGCGCGTGGGGCGCCTGGGTGGCCTGGTGCGTATGGCGCCTCTGGCACCTGTGGAACCTTTGGCGCCTCTGGAACCTTTGGCGCCTCTGGCCTCTCTGGCCTCTCTGGCGTCTTTGGAACCGCCGTCGTCGCGGCTCGAATCCGAGGCCGTCACGACGTCACCGGGTCCGATGCCGTGCCGGGGGCGGACGGAACCGCCGGTCCGCCGGACCCGGCTGACTCAGGCAGCTCAGGCAGGGCAGATGGATCAGGCCGTTCACGTAACTCCGGTAGCTCGGACGGCTCGGACAGCTCGGACAGCTCGGGCACGATGTGGGTGATCACGGCGACGCGGGCGGCGCCCTCGGGGGCCGTCGCGGCCGCCTCGGGCGTGTCCCGTCGGTAGCGGGTGAGCAGCGCGGCCAGTTCCCGTTGCAGTGTGTCGGCTTCCTCGGGGGTGAGCCGCAGGGGCCAGTCGCTCAGGTCGAAGGTGTTGCGCCACGCCGTGGGCATCAACGGGAGTTCATGGAGGGCCCGTTGGGTGCGCAGCGTGTATGCGGCGGCGACGGACCGCAGATAGGCCAGTGCGGCCTCGGGCTCCTGCGCGAACAGCTCGGGGTCCTCGAATGACGTCATCTCGTGCACGGCCCGCCACCAACGGTCCCGTGCGTTGCCGCGGGCGGTGTCCTCCTCGACGAAACCCGCGGCGGCGAGTTGGCGCACGTGATAGCTGGCCGAACCGGATTTGACGCCCAGCCGCTCGGCGAGCCCGGTGGCCGTGGACGGGCCGTGTTTCCGCAGCATCCCCAGCACCCGCACCCGCACCGGGTGTGCCAGCGCGCGCAGTCCCTTGGCGTCCAGAACCGCCGAGTCGGCGCCGGGTGGTGGGCGGTGCGACCTGGGGCCTTTGCCGGTCCCTGCGTCCTCGCCGTTCCTCGCGACCCCGTCAGTCCTCGCGACCCCGTCAGTCCTCGCGTCCTCGTCAGTCCTCGCGTCCTCGTCAGTCCTCGCGTCCTCGTCAGTCCTCGCGTCCTCGTCAGTCATGGCGCGCACCTTAGACCGCCAAGAACCCTTTGCAAAGACTTCTTGGCGAATATGGTCCTGCGGTGCGGATGCCCGCGCTCGTTCCTCCCGACGGCGGCAGAAGTCGTCCCGTCCGACCTTCCGCCCCGCGACCTCCGGGCCCCTACGATCAGACTCTGCAAGCGTGTTGATGGCTCATCAGGGCGGAGGTGTCGACGGTGTCCTGTGCATCGGGCGTTGAGGCGGAGGGAGGGCGGCTGTGAACATCCCTGGTCCCGAGCCCCGGTCGGACGGTGGAGCCGGTGCCGTCGCGGCCGCGGGCGGGCTGCATACCTACCAACTCCACCTGCATTCCGCCTATGGGCCGGTGGTGCGGTTCCAGCTGCCGGGCGCGGGGACGGCGGTGTCGATCGCCGATCCGGTGCTGCTGGAGGCCACGGCGCACCTCGACGAGCGGCCGGCGCGGCTGTTCGCGTTCCTGGAGCCGCTCTGCGAGGCCGGAAACCTCCAGGTGATCCCGGCCGAGGAACACGCGCCATGGCGGCAGCTGCTGCTCTCCGTACTGGCCGGACGGCCGTCCCATGAACGGCACTTCGCGCAGTTCACGGCGTTGGCGACGGCGCTCGCGGACCGCTGGGGCGAGCAGGCCGGCCGAGCGCCCGTCGCGTTGCAGAAGGACCTCGCGGCGCTGTCGCTGCGGATGATCTGCGGGTACGCGCTGGGCGGTGACGTGGCCGACCCGGACGCCGTGATCGCCGCGTTCGAGGAGGTGCTCACCAGCCGACCGGAACAGCCCCAGGACGTCCCGGCCTCCGGCACGCAAGAGGAGCGGGCGGAGCACGCCGCGCGGGCCGAGGCGGCACTGGCCCGTCTGCGTGCGACCGTTGACGAGGTGATCTGCGCGCACCACTCCGGCGGTCGCACGGACCGGAGCGACCTGATCGGGGCGCTCGTGGAGGCGGGCGAGCGGTCCGCCCGGATCCGCGACACCGTCATGGTGACGATGCTGGCCGCCCACCACACCACCGGTGTGGCCGTGTCCTGGACCCTGTATCTGCTCGGCCGGCATCCCGAGGTCGCCGAGAAGGTCGCCGAGGAGCTGGACCGGGTGCTCGGCGAGCGCGCCGTGCCCGACTACGCCGACCTGCGCCGCCTTCGCTATCTGGAGATGGCCCTCAAGGAAGCGATGCGGCTCTACCCGCCCGGCCCGTACGGCGCGCGGGAGACGCCCGAACCCCTCCACCTGGGCGACTACGAGATCCCGGCCGGGACGACCGTCTTCTATCCCTTCTGGGCCGTCCACATGAACCCCGACTACTGGCCCGAGCCCGAGAAGTTCCTGCCCGAGCGCTTCACGCCGGAAGAGGTGGCCAAGCGGCCGAGGCTGGCCCATGTCCCGTTCGGCTTCGGGCCGCGCAGCTGTGAGGGGGCCGCCCTGGCCATGGTCGAGGCCGAACTGACCCTGGCCGTCCTGCTCAAGCGTTTCCGCTTCCGGCCCGTACCGGGACACGAGGTGACCCCGGTCGAACGGTTCGTGCTCTGGGCGGCCGACGACATCCGCATGGACGTGAGCGTGCGGGGCTGACGCCCGCCGTCGCCCTCCCTTCTGCCGGGCGGCGACCGGCCCGCGAGAGCGCCACGCACGCCGGCCGGTGGTTCCACTGCGCGCTCCATGACCGGAATCCGCCGCGAACAGGCGGTTTTCGTGCGATCGTTTGCGCGTCCCGGTCCACTGCGAGACGAGTCGGCACGGAACGGGAACGGGCCTCTCGCCCATCAACTCATCTTCCTCTGAGGAGACTTCATGCACGGACCCCTCACCCGCCATACGAGACGCATATCCGCCGTCGCGGGGGCATGTGCGCTCGCGCTCGCGGGCCTTGCCGCTCCCGCCTCGGCCGATTCCGGCCCCCGCGTCCGCGTGGAAGTGCCCGGCCCGAAGGCCGGCGGCGCGGCGGGATCCGGCTACCGCCAGGTCCCGCGCAGCTTCCCCCACACCCCCGTCAACGGTCTGACGGGCACCGCCCGCGCCGCCGACGGACAGGTCACCAAGATCATCGACAACGGTGACACCAAGGACCGCCTCGATGTCGTCGTCATCGGCGACGGCTACACCGCGGGCGAGCTCGACCAGTTCCACACCGACGCCAAGCAGAAGTGGAACGACTTCCTCGGCGTCGAGCCGTACCGCACGTACCAGAAGCTCTTCAACGTCTGGACCGTCGACGCCGTCTCCAAGGAGAGCGGGGTCAGCGGGGATCCGGGCCAGGGCGTCGTCCGCAACACCGCGCTCGGCGCGCATTTCTGGTGTGGCGGCACCGAGCGGCTGCTCTGCGTCGATCAGCAGAAGGTCGACGGTTATGTCGCCAAGGCCCCGCAGGCCGACCTGGTGCTTGTGCTCGCCAACAGTGCGAAGTACGGCGGCGCCGGCTACAACGAGCCCAGCGCGACCCTCGGTTACGAGGGCATCTCCACCGCCTCCGCCCACGACGCGGCCTCCAGCCAGGTGGCCGTCCACGAGACCGGCCACTCCCTGGGCAAGTTGGCCGACGAGTACTCCTATCCGGGCGTCCCGGGGTATGAGCGGTACACCGGTCCCGAGCAGCCGCAGTCGAACTCGTCCGTGCTGACCGCGGATGCCATGGCGGCCGCGCGCACCAAGTGGTACCGCTGGCTGGGCGCGGCCTCGCCGGACGGCGGGAAGGTCGGGGCGTTCGAGGGCGGCAACTACTACGTCAAGGGGCTGTACCGCCCCACCGACGACTCCCTGATGCGCAGCCTCGGGAAGCCCTTCAACCTGCCTGGCAACGAGGCCATGATCGCCGGGTTCTACCGGCACGCCTCGCCTGCCGCCCCGGCCGACCGCGCGCCGCGGGGGAGTACCACGGCGCGCCTGATCCTGCCCCGGGCGAGCGACGCCGCCCATGGCAAGGTGCTCGTCCGCTGGTACCTCGACGGCCGTGAACTGCGCGGCTACCGCGACCGCGACCGGGTGGCGATGCGTGAACTCGCCGTGGGCCGCGGAGTGCACCGGCTGACGGCGACCGTCACCGATGCCACCTCCGCGGTGCGGGACCCGGCCGTCCGCGCCACGTTGACCGGCTCCACCGGCTGGACGGTGCAGCACGGCACCGGCTCCGCCGCGGACCTCGCCGCTCCGGTCCTGGCGAAGCCGGACGCGGCGGCGTCGCCGAAGGCGGTGCGGTAGCCGAACGCGATGCGGTAGCCGGTCCCGCCGGCTGCGGCGGAGCAGTGGAGCGGCGGGGGAGCGGTGTTGCTGCCCGGCCTCAGGCGGCGTCGCCGGGTGCGAGCGGGCCGTGGGCGGAGAAGGCCAGCCCGGCGAAGCGTTCGCCGATGCGGCGGTGGGTCGCGGCGTCCGGATGGAGGGCGTCGGGCAGCGGCAACTCCGCGGAGTCGGCCTCGCCGTAGAGGTCGCGACCGTCGAGGTAGTGCAGGTGCGGGTCCTCCGCCGCCCGCTGCTCCACGATCCGGGCCAGCTCGTCCCGGATGACGGTGAGGGTGAGTTTGCCGTAGGCGCGCTCCGCCGGATCGCCCGTGGCGCGGAACCGGAGTTGTCCGGTGCCGAGGGTGCTGAAGTCGGGGGCGCAGGGGCCGGGGGTGTCCTCGTGGATGGGGCAGAGGATCGGCGAGACGACCAGCAGCGGCGTGGTGGGGTGGCCCTCGCGGACGGTGTCGAGGAAGCCGTGGACGGCGGGGGTGAAGGCGCGCAGGCGCATCAGGTCGGCGTTGACCAGGTTGATGCCCATCTTGATGCTGAGCAGGTCGGCGGGGGTGTCGCGGATGGCGCGGGCGGTGAACGGGTCGAGCAGGGCTCCGCCGCCCAGGCCCAGGTTGATCAGTTCCACACCGCCGAGGGCGGCGGCGAGCGCGGGCCAGGTGGTGGTGGGGCTGGCGGCGTCGGAGCCGTGGCTGATCGAACTGCCGTGGTGCAGCCACACCTTGCGGCCCCGGTCCGGTGCGGGCTCGACGGGGGCGTCGGTACGCAGGGCGACCAGCTCGGTGGTCTCGTTGTGCGGCAGCCAGATCTCCACGTCCTTGACCTCGTCGGGCAGGTCGGTGAAGCGCAGGGTGCCGGTCGGGCCGGGCTGCTGCTCGGCGGTGCCCTTGGCCATGTCGATGGTCAGGGTGTTGCCGCCGGCCACGCTTCCCTGGCCGGCCAGACGGCCGTCGAGGAGGAGGTCGTAGACGCCGTCCGGGCGGGGTGGGACGCCCACATAGACCCGCTTGGTGGGCAGCGTTTCCAGCTCGACGACGGTGGCCCGGGTGCGGAACACCAGCCGCACACCGGTGGGTTGGGACTCGGCCATGGCGAGTTGGCCGTCCGCGCACTGGGCCCGGGCCCGTGCGGGCAGTCGGTGCGGCAGGACGCCGTGTGCGGTGCGCTCCAGGTCGAGGGCGCCGCGCAGGAGGTCCATGGTGAGGGGGGTGGTGATCCAGGTGTGCTCGGTGCTCATTGCCTCAGCCTGTCCGTCTGTTTGTTGATCGGGAGGATCGCGGGGATCGGGAGGAGCAAGGCGATCAAGGGGATCGCGGGGGCCGAATCGTCCGCGAGGGTGGGTGCGTTGGGGGTGCGCCGTCGGGAATCGCCCGGAGCCCGCGGGGGCGAACGGGGTTCAGGACGTGGGCCAGTTCCGCAGCAGGGCGTCGAGCGCGTCCAGGATCCGTGACCAGGATTCCTGCGAGTCGGGGGCGCTGTGGCTGAACCCTCCCGCCGCCTCCAGGCTGACGTAGCCGTGGAAGACGCTGCCCAGCATGCGGACGGCGTGGGTCTGCTCCGGCTCCGTCAGGTGGTATCCGCGCAGGATCGCCCGTGTCATCTGCGCGTGTTTGACGCCCGCGCTCGCGGCCGCCGTCTCCGGGTCGAGCCTGGACTGGGCCGCGGCGTAGCGGCCGGGATGCTCCCGGGCGTAGTCGCGGTAGACGTCGGCGAAGGCGGTCAGGGCGTCCCGGCCGGCCCGGCCGGCCAGCGCGTCGGTTGCGCGGTCGGCCATCTCCTCCAGTGCGAGCAGGGCGATCCTGGTCTTGAGGTCCTGGGAGTTCTTCAGGTGCGAGTACAGGCTGGCGACCTTGACGTCGAACCGCCTGGCCAGCGCCGAGACGGTCACCTGCTCGAACCCCACCTCGTCGGCCAGCTCGGCCCCCGCCCGGACCAGCCGGTCCGTGGTCAGTCCTGCGCGCGCCATGCCGTTGCCTCTCCCTCGCGTCCCCTGAGCCGATGGGGAATTTACCTAAAGGCTTTAGGTAAATCAGGGTAGCAGTTAGGTGAGGGTGGGGCTGCCCCCGCCCTCGGGCGCCGCGGAGCCGGCGGTACTCGCGGGGCCGGCGGCACTCGCGGAGCCGGTGCCCGTCGCATGCCGCCGCAGCCCCGGCGTGACGGCCCCCACCACCGCAACGGCCACCAGGCACAGCAGCCCGCCGCTGACCAACGCCACCGTCCCCGACGTCATATCGGCCACCATCCCGCCCCGCATGTTGCCGAGGTCCGGGCCGGCCTGGCCGACGATCTGTTCGGCGGCGCCGACCCGGCCCAACAGCGCATTCGGTGTCTGCGACTGGACGATGGCGCCTCGGGACACCACGGAAACGGTGTCGGCGGCGCCCGTCAGCACCAGACAGGCCAACCCCAGCCATCTGTCGGGCGAGAGGCCGAACAGGGTGAGCGCCAGGCCCCAGCCCGCCGATCCGCCGAGCATGACCAGACCGGGCCTGGGGAGTCTGGTGAACGTTCCGGAGAACAGCGAGGCGCCGATGCCGCCGACCGCGACCGCCGAAAGGAACAGACCGAGTGTGCGCGGACTGTCCCCGAAGCGTTCGGCGTTGACCAGTGGGAACAGGCTGATCGGCATCGACAGTACGGTGGTTGCCAGATCTGTCAGCAACGCGCCGCGGATGACGGGGGTGTGGACCAGGAAGGCCAGTCCGTCCCTGACCGCCCGCAGGCCGGACCGAGCCGTCCCGGCCTCCCTCTCGTCCTCTCCCGCCGTCGGGATCGGCGGCAGCCTCAACGCCCCGTACAGCGCCCCGGCGAAGCTGAGCGCGTCGAGCGCGTAACAGGCACCGACCCCCAGGCCGCCCAGTACCAGTCCGGCCAGTGCCGGCCCGAGCAGCATCGCGCCCTGGAAGGAGATGCGCCGCAGTGCCAGTCCGGCCGCCAACTGCTCCCGGGGGAGCAGCGCCGGGAGGAACGTCTTCGACGCCGGCCCGCCACCCGCCACGAAACAGGACTGCACCGCCACCAGCAGCACCACCCCCACCACCGGTACGCCGCCGACGAACCCCTGCACCGCGAGCGCCAGCGAACAGACGGCCTGTCCGGCCGTCATCGCCACATAGAACTTCCGCCGGTCCACGCGGTCGACGACCGCGCCGGCGAAGAGTCCGAGGGCGATGAGAGGAACTGCCTGGGCCAGGGCGACCGCACCGCTCCAGACCGTGCTGTGCGTCAGCTGCCATACTTGGAACATGACGGCGACGAGCGTCATCTGGCCGCCGAACCCGGACAGCGTCTGGCCGCCCCAGAGTCTCCGGTAGGCCCGCGACGACCGTAACGGCGTGACGTCGATCAGCGCGCGCCTCACGCCCATGTGCGTCTCATTCCCATGCCGGATCCTCCGCCAGCTTCTCCGCGATCCGGTCGTGGAAGCTCTTGCGTTCCAGCGCGCGCTCGATGTCGGTGACGACCCGGCTGAGCGGATACGGCACCTCGGCCTCGATCTCGGCGAGCGCCGCCTCGGTGGCCCGCCACTCCGCCGCCAACCGTCCGATGGCGCCGCGGGCCTGGTCCGTCAGTGCCACCTTCTTGCTGCGCGCGTCATCGCCGGGCACGGTCTCGACCCAGCCGGCCGCCCGCATCGCGGCCACCTTCTGACTGAGCGCCGAATGCGTCCGGCCGACCGACTCGGCCAACGCGGTGATCGTCATCGGTCCGCAGGCATGCAGGCGCAGCAGCTCCCTTACGAAGCTCGGCTTCAGCCCTTCGATCCGCCGCTCCGCGTAGACCCGCGCGATCTCCGCGTCCATGCTCTGCTGCAGCAGCCGCAGAGGCCGCCAGAGGCTCTCCCGACTGGGATCGTCGGCCGCCCCGCTCTCACCGCTGGGCCCGGTCCCGGCACCCGAGATGCGGCGCCGTCGGCCCGCCGTCTCCTCGCTCATGGCGCCACCGTAACAGCACTTATATAAGTGCTGTTACGGTGGCGCGCTGCGCAATGCCGCCGATGGTGGACTCGTGCGGAGGTGCGCCGGTGCGGGCGGCGTAATTGGCCAACACGACCGGCCGGCACGGCGGTTGAGCGCCGGACCGGAGGTTCCGTGGTCGCCCCAGGCAGGTTCAGTGGTCGACGGTGATCTCGAAGTGGACCGGTGGGGCGCCGGGCGCGGTGACGGTGAAGGTCGCGGTTCCCGCCGCGTCGCCGGCCATGAGCCGGGGGGTCTCCGCGTATCCCTGGGGGTCGGTGAGGACGGTCACCGTGCTCTCGCCGCTCGCGCCGTCCTCGAACAGCGCCTGCTGGCTCATCGTGTCCCAGGCAAAGGTCACCGGGAGTTCCGCCACCGGCTTCTGGTCCTGGACGTCGACGACCCGGGCCTTGAGGGGGTGGGGGAAGGTCTGGTGGGTACCGGCGTGCTGCCCGCTTCCCCCGGCCGGCTGGATGGTGTACCACCGGCCCTGGCCCGCTTCCGCGCTCATGGCGCCTCCTGACGGGATCTGGACGGGACTTGGTTCACCTCGCGGTGGTGTGGTGGTGATGGTGGGCGGGGAGGCGAGGCCGGCGCCGCCGGGCCGCCGCTACCAGTAGTGCCGTCGGCCGCCGATCGCATGTCCCAGCGTGCCGAGCAGCCACAGGACCGCACCGATGACGAGCAGGATGATGCCGATCGTCCACAGGACGGCGATACCGGTGATGAAGCCGATGATGAGCAGGATGATGCCGAGAACGACCACGACGTGCTCCGATCTCGTGCGAATGTTCCTCTTTCACTCTGTGCCTCGGTCGGAGTAACGGCAACTTCTGCCGGGCGCGGGCGATGGAGCCTGGGTGAGTGCAGAAGCCCAGGTCACGGCCGGTGCGGAGGGGTGCGTCACGGCGCAACCCGAGGCGGGCGGAACCCGGGTCGGCGCGATGGCACGGGGCCCGGCGGCGCCTGTCGCGCGGGCTTCGGCCGTGGTTGTCGCGGCCGGGTGCCCCGGGATGCCTCCGGGCGGTGCCGGCGTCGCCGGGTGCCTTTGAGGGAATTCCGGTCGGTCGCGTTCGGTGGCCGGGGCGCGGGGATACCGGTTCCTTCAGGGCCGGCGGCACGGTCCGTGCAGAGGCCCGCGAGCGGGAGGAGGTGGGGGCGCGAGGTGCCGAGCCGACCCCGTCGAGCCCGTCCGGGCCGCCAGTCCGAAGAGCACGCGGCCACCGCGCAGCGCACCACCACGCACCGGAGGCGGTGGAGGCGTGGGGAGTCCGGCCGGACGTCCGGCCTCCGGCCGCGCGAGGCCGTCACCGTGTCCCACCCGCTACGGGTCGCCGCCGCGTACGGCTGGCGGCTGCTGGTCGTGGGCGCCGCCGTCTATGCGGTGTTCGTGGCGCTGGGGCGGTTCCACCTGGTCACCGTCGCCGTGTTCCTCGGGCTGGTGATCACCGCACTCCTGGGACCGCTCACCGATCTGCTGGCCCGGTGGCTGCCGCGCTCCGCCGCGGTCACCGCCGCGCTGCTGATCGCGATCGTGCTCCTGTTCGGCGTACTGAGCCTGATCGGGGCCGATGTGGCCGGGGCGTGGCCCGGCCTGAGCCAGGTGTTCACCGGCGGCGTGGCCAGGATCGAGCGGTGGCTCGAAGGCCCGCCGTTCCACCTCCAGCACGGGGCCCTCGCCCACTTCCAGACCTGGCTCTCCCACTTCGTGTCCAGCAACCGCGCCAACCTGATCAACACCGCGGTCAGCGGTGTGGGACGGCTGGCGGAGGTCCTGACCGTGGCGGTGCTGGCGGTGTTCTGCTCGATCTTCTTCCTGCACTCCGGCACCCAGATGTGGCGGTGGTTCGGCGGCCAGCTACCGGAACGGGGGCGCCGCCCGGTGCGCGAGGCCGGACGCGCGGCCTGGACGACCTTCACCGGCTACACCCGCGGCATCGTGCTGATCGCCGCGACCAACGCGATCCTCGTCGGAGTGGCGCTCTTCCTGCTGCGCGTGCCACTGGTCCTGCCCCTCGCGGTGCTGGAGTTCTTCGCCGCGTTCATCCCGCTCATCGGCTCGCCGGTGGCCCTGGCGGTGGCCGCGGTGGTGGCCCTCGCCGCCAGGGGCCCACTGGTGGCGCTGCTCATCATCCTCCTGATCGTGGTCATCGGGCAGCTCGAAGGGCATGTGCTCCACCCCCTGGTGATGAGCCGCGCGGTGAGCCTGCATCCGGTGGTGGTGGCGCTGGCGGTGATCTGTGGGGGCGTCACGGCCGGGGTGCTCGGGGCGGTGGTCGCGGTGCCACTGGTGTCGGTGGCGTGGTCGGTCTACGGGGTGCTGAGGAGCTGACGGCCCCTGCCCGGCAGGGCGGGACTGCCGGAAGACCTTCCCCAACTCACCTGACAGGCCCGGGAGTTGCTCCCCGTCATCCAGCGGATTTCGGGCACGGCGGGCGCGAGCCGCCCGGATCACGGACCGCGGGCCGCCGTCTGCCCTACGCTTCCGCCATGGCGAGTGAGACGGAGCGCCAGGCGCTCGCGGACGAGGTGCGGACGGCCCTGGAGCGCGCCTGCCCCGGCTCGCGGACACGGCTACTGGGCTCGTTGGCGGCGGGCACCGCGGACGACTACAGCGACCTCGACGTGGAATGGGTCGTCCCGGACCGCGAGTTCGCCGCGTGCCTGGCACGGGCGGAGAGCGCACTGGAGCGGGTGCGGCCGGTGGCGGCGGTGCGCCGCGACCCTGCCTTCCTGCACTCCGACCGGCGCCGTCTGCTGTTCGTCCGCTTCACCGGGGTGTCGCTCTTCTGGCGGCTCGACCTCGATGTGCGGGCGGAGTCCGTCGCGCACGATGCGGACTACGACCGGGACAACCCGGGGGCGCGCGCCCGCGAGGGCGAATGGTCGCGGCCGGCCAGCGCCCTGGCCAACGCCATCGGCGCCGTCAAGGCCGTGGCCAGGCAGCGCCCCGACGAGGCCCGCGGCCTGCTCGACCGCGGGTTCGCCCGCATCGGAGTGCCCTACGAGGTGGGCGCTGGGGCGGACGCCCGACGCGGTGGCGAGGAGGCGACTGCGCTGGAGCCGGACTGGGCGGCGGAGGTGGGGCGCCTGGCGCGAGCCGCGGCGCGCCTGGAACCGGAACTGCGGCCACTGGCCGAGCAGGCCGTCCGGCTGGCCGAGGAGTACGGGCGCGTCGATCGCTAGGTCGTGTCGTCAACCTCCCGTCTGCCGTCCGAGCGGACGACAGGAGCGTGGTGACAGGGCACGCCTCAACGCCGCCGGCCCACTGATCTCGCCCGTGATCCAGGAACTGGCCGGGCGCGTGCCCACCTGGCATGACAACCGGCGAGGAGCGGGCGGCCGGGCGGAGCGTGGCGGAATCCTTGCGGATCACCGCCAAGACCTCGGGCCACGTGGTCGCGGTCTCCGGGATCACCGTGATGCTCTGCGTCAGCGGTCTCCTCTTCAGCGGACTCGACGTCTTCCGCGGGCTGACGCTCGGCACGGTCCTGATCGTCGGCCTGTCGGTGATCGGCTCCGTGACGGTACTGCCGGCACTGCTCGCGGTCCTGGGACACCGCGTCGACAAGGGCCGCATCCCATGGCTCGGAAAGCGCCGCACCACCGTGCTGGAGTCCAGCGCCTGGCGGAAGGCGGCGCGCGGTGTGGTCAAACGGCCGTTGCTGTGGGGTATTGCCGCCGTGGTGGCGCTCGTCGCGATGGCGTTCCCGATGTTCAGCATGCGCCTGCAGGACGCAGCCGTGGTCAACAGCCTTCCGCGCAGCGCCCCGACAGTCGATGCCGCGATCCGCATGCAGGAGGCGTTCCCGGGCGCGCCGACCCCGGCCCGGGTGGCGATCTGGGGAGTCGACGGCAGGCCCTCGGACACTCCCGAGGTGCGCGCGGCGGTCGACAAACTGCATGACGAGATCGCCTCCAGCGGTGGTCAACTCGCCGGACCGCTCTCGACGGTGCAGGTGGACGATGTCCTGGTGGTGCGCATCCCCTTGGCGGGCACGGGCACCGACCCCGTCTCCGACGCAGCGCTGGAGAAGCTGCGCGACACCGCCCTTCCGGACACCCTCGGCAAGGTCGACGGCATCCGCTACGCCGCCGCCGGCCGCACCGCCTTCGCCCATGACTTCGCCGAGCAACTCAGCAGCCGGACCTTCCTCGTCATCGGGTTCGTACTCATCCTGGCGTTCGCCCTGCTCCTGGTGGTCTTCCGGTCGCTGGCCATCCCGCTGGTCTCGATCGCCCTCAACCTGCTCTCGATGGGCGCGTCCTACGGAGTTCTCACCTGGATCTTCCAGGACGGGCACCTCAGCTCACTGCTCGGCTTCACGCCGTACGGCGGCATCGCGGCCAGTGCCGGTGTCGTCACGAGCGCGGCGGTCATCATGACGGCGGTCTTCACCGTCTTCATCACGCTGTCCGCCATCGAGAACAAGATGATGGGCGTGGGCATGGCGGTGGCCATCCTCATCGACGCGACCCTCGTGCGCGGGTGCTGCTTCCGGCCGCCCTGTCCCTGCTCGGGAAACGTGCCTGGGAGCTGCCGGGCTGGCTGAGCAGGCTTCCTGGCAAGGGTGCGCGGCGCGTTGTGCCGGCAGACGACACCGGTCCAACGGCCGCCGAGTACTTCGGGTGTTCAGTCGAGGGGGCGCGCCAGAGCTAGCTGGGCCGTGCGTCCCCGTGATGCGGATCCTCGAAGTACGTCGGCTCGACGAGTGTCATCGGGGCGATGGCCGGCTGGTGTACCAGACCGTGGCGATCACCAGGGCGCAGCCCGCTGCCTGGGTCATGGTCGGGCGTTCGCCGATCGCGATGCCGAACGCGAACGCCATCACCGGCTGCAACAGCAACAGCGCGGCACCGACGTTCGGCGCCAGCTTCGGCAGCGCGGCGGTGATCAGGAGCCAGGCCAGCACCTGGCCGACGAGGGCGAGCGTGATCAGCCAACCCCACGCCGGCCAGCCGGGGTTGAGGTCGATCCCGGTCCACAGGCCGCCGAGCAGTGCGGCCGTGGCGGCGGCCGCGGCGGTCGAGGTGCACACCGGGGTGACGGTGTGCACCCGACCGCCGCCCAGTCGCATCAGGAACAGGTACCCCGCGTAGGCCACCCCCGCCACCGCCCCGAACGTCACCCCGGCCACCGGATCGCTGCCGGGTTGCGGATTGCCGATCGCCCCGCTCGCCAGCGCCACCCCCGCCAGCATCAGCGGGGCCAGCAGGACGAACCGCCTCGTCAGCGGGGTTCCCGACACCAGTCGGGCGAGCAGCGGGAAGACCACCACCTGGATGTTGAGCAGCACCGTGGAGACCGCGGCGCCCACGGTGAGCACGCTGGCCGCCCAGAACACCATGTCGATGCCGAGCAGCACCCCGGCGCCGATGTCCATCGCCTGGTAGCGCAACGGCCGGGCACCGACCCGCCGCACCTCCCGCCAGGCGAGCGGGACCAACAGGAACAGTGCCAGTGCGCAGCGCAGGAACGCCGCCGTTCCCGCGTTCGTTCCGGAGAGCTTCATCATGACGGCCGAAGCGGAGATGCACGCCGATCCGGCAAGGGCCAGGACGAGGGGATTCCCGGCCCGGACGACCGCCGAAGGCCGTTGCGGATCGGCCGTGCGCGGGTGCGCCGGCACCTGCGACGCGGTCCTTCCCGAAGCCGAAGTCTCGTGTCCGTGCGTCATGAAGGCCACTGTGCCTGGCCGGACCGCAAACAAAAAGCAATGATTCGCGTCCGGTAATCGGTAGCATCCTTCATGTGTTCAGCATTGACCGGCTCCGCGCGCTCGCCGCCGTCGCCGCTCATGGATCGATCGCCCAGGCCGCCCGCGCGCTGCACCTGACCCCCTCCGGCGTCTCCCAGCAACTGGCCAAGTTGGAACGCGAGGCGGGGCACCCGCTCCTCCAGCCGTACGGACGCAGTGTCCGGCTGACCCACGCCGGTCGCGTCCTGGCCCTTCACGCCGATCGTCTCCTCGGTCAACTCTCCGCCGCACAAGTCGACTTGGCGGATCTCGGGAGTCAAGTCATCGGCCCCGTCCGCATCGGCGGGGTCGGCAGTGCGGTGCGCACCCTGCTGCCCGACGCGCTCGCCGCCCTGGCCGTCGAACACCCGCGCCTGACCCCCACGGTCGTCGACGGTGAGGCCAACGACCTGCTGCCCCGCCTCGTCGACGGCGAACTGGACCTGCTCCTCGTCGAGAGTTGGGCGCCCCGCCCCCTCGCCATCCCGCACGGCGTCACGCTCCGCACTCTGACCAGCGAAGAGGTCTACATCGCCCTCTCCGCGCAGCACCCGCTCGCCGACCGCGCCACCCTCGACCTCGCCGCCGGCACAGACCTCCGCGCCCTGGCCGCCACCGCCTGGGCCTGCTGCCCACCCGGCACCGAGCCGTACGAGGCCCTCGTCCAGACCTTCCGCGCCCACGGCCTCGAAGCCGACATCCGCTATCTCCTTGCCGACCACATCACCCAACTCGCCCTGGTGGCAAGGAACTTGACCGCCTGTCTCATCCCTGCGATGTCCCGTCGCCTCGCCTCGGCCGACGTGCGGTTCCTCCCCCTCCGGCCGGCCCTCCGCCGGGACATCCGCGCCGCATGGCTCACCCGCGCCGAGGGGCCACCGGTCCGCGCCTTCCTGAGCGCCGTCGAGGCCGCCACGAAGGGGGGCGACGGGGCGTAACGCACGCCATGGACCTGCGGGTTGCGGGCTGTGCCGGTGCTGACTGCGGGCGGGCTGCTGGGGATCGCCCAGGCAGCCCGCCCCCTGCCTACACGCCGGCCATGCCCCGCAGTGTCTCCTCCACCGTCTCCGCCCAGTCGATCCGGTGGAAGTGCAGCGCGCGGAACATCTCCTCGGGTGCCGACGGCGCGGGCGGGGCGCTCTTGCCCGCCTTGACCTTGTTGGCGGCCGCGGCGTTCATCCCGACGGCCTCCACGCGCGGGCGCCGGAGCGCTTCGTAGGCGGCGAACGCCTCGCCGTACGTGGGGAGATCGCGCAGGCAGCGGCCCAACTCGACCGCGCTCTCGATGGCGAGCGAGGCCCCCTGCCCGGAGCTGGAGGACGGCGCGTGCACCGAGTCGCCGACCAGCACCATCCGTCCGCGGCGCCAGTGCGGTACGGAGGGCATCCGTTCCATCCGGCCGACCACCATGAGCGATTCGGGGTCGGTGTGCCGCAACAGACGCTCGCCAGGGAAGTGGCCGGCGTACAGCTCGCGCAGCCTGCCCAGCCACTCGGCGGCGGGCACCCGCGCCAACTCGGCCTGGCTCGGCGGGTTGTCCGTGGGCAGCCCGGCGAACCAGATCATCTGCCCGTCCGGGCCTCGCCAGTACCCCATGAACGCACGGCCGAACGCGAAGTACGTCACGCCCGGTTCGACCTTGAGCTCCGCTTGGAGGTCGTCCGCCACCGTCGCGTAGCCGCCGAGGCTCAGCACGCCGCCGTACTCGGGCGCGGGTGCCTGGGCGTCGATCACCGTACGGACGGTGGACCGGATGCCGTCGGCGCCGATCAGCAGGTCGGCGGTGGCGGACGAGCCGTCGGCGAAGTGCGCGGTGACGCCGTCGGCCGTCTCCTTCGCGTCGACCAGCCGCTTTCCGTAGACGAAGCGGACGCCCTCGGCGACCGCGTGATCGGTCAGTGCCCGGAACAGCCGGTCGCGTGGCATCGTCATCGTGGCCGGTAGTCCGGGGAAGCCGTCGAAGCGGGTGAAGTGGTTCCCGGCGCCGTCCGCCATCACCACGCCGGGCACCGACTGTCCGGCCGCCCGCACCGCCGCGTCCGCGCCGACCGTCGCCAGCGCCGCCTGTCCGTTCGGCGCCAGGCCGAGCCAGGCACCGACACCGTCCGCCGAGGTCGGATACGCCTCGTGGACCGTCGCCGTGATCCCGGCCTTCTGCAGGGCGAGCGCCGTCACCGGACCCGCCACACCCCCTCCGATGACCAGTGCCGTCCGTACCCCGGCGGCGTGACCGCCGTTGCCGTTGCTGCCGTTCATGGCCCCTCCCAGGCTTCGCGTCTCGTCGGGCTGTGCGGGCGTGCTTGAGCACCCGCGTCGACCGGCTCGCCTCAGCTCGCCGCCGCGCCCGCACTCATAGTTGCAAGGAGACTAGTAACAATGCAACTAGTTTGCGCGATGACTACGATGACCTGCATGACCGCCCCCGTGAAGAGCTCGCCGCTCGGCCTGACCGTGCTGGTCCTGCTGCACCACCGACCGCTGCATCCGTACGGGATCCAGCAGTTGCTCAAGCAGTGGGGCAAGGAGCTGGTGGTCAACGTCGGCCAGCGGGCCGGGCTCTACCGCACCATCGAGCGGTTGCAGACGGGCGGGCTGATCGCCGTCCGGCACACCGAACGCGACCAGCAGTACCCGGAGCGGACCGTCTACGAGGTCACCGACGAGGGGCGGGCGGTCGCCCGCGAATGGCTGGAACAGATGGTGGCGGTCCCCAAGGCGGAGTTCCCGGTGTTCCCGGCGGCGCTGGCGAACCTGGCCATGCTCAGCCCGAACGAGGTGACACCACTCCTGGAGCGACGACTGGAACGGATCGCCGCCCGGCGCACCGAGCTGGAGCGCCAGATCGCCGGGCCGCCGGCCGGCCTTCCGCGCATCACGCTGATCGAGTGCGAATACCTTCTCGTACTCCTCGGCACCGAGGAGCGCTGGCTCCAGGGAGTGATCGACGACCTGCGGGACGGCAGTCTGACGTGGTCGCCGGAGATGCTCGCGGCGTTCGAGGATGCGGCCGAGTCCGAGTCCCAACCCGGGGCTGAGTCTGAGGTCGAGTCCGAGCCCGGGGTCTGAGTCCGGGGTCGAGGCTTGCGGGGGTGGGTTCCGGTCCGGATTCGTGTGCGCGGGCGGCCTGTTGGCGAAGCGCAAGCTCGCCGGTCACGTCGACCAGCGGTTCGCCGGGGCGCGCCGATCGGAAGCGGATACCGTTCGGAAACGGATGCCGATCGGCGCGTCGCGGGCGGGCTGAAGGAGCCGGTATCAGCCGAGGTGCCGGGCGAAGAACCGTGGCGCGCTGTCCAGTTCGAAGGCCGGGACTTCGCCGTGCCTGCCGGGGTTGGCGTGCAGCGTCTTCTCGGCCGAGGCGAAGGCGTCGAAGAGCGCCAGGCTCGCCGCCCGCGGCACGCGCTCATCGTCCCACTGGATCAGGAACTCCACCGGCACGGTGATCCGTGCGGCGTCCTCCGCCGAGGCCAGGACCCCGCCCAGGCCCAACACCGCCGCACGGACCCGGGGTTCGGCGGCAACGAACGGAACACCCAGTCCGCACCCCAGCGAGATTCCCCAGTAGCCCACCGGACCGGCGCCGACGTGTGCGAGTCGCTGGACCGCGTCCAGGACCGCCTGCCATTCCGGGACGGTCCGGCGTGCCACGAGTGCCTGGAATCCGGCAATCAGCGGTGTGCATGAGCCAGGATGCCGGGCGCCTTCTTGTGCCGGCCGCCGCCGTGTCCCATCAAGATCAGGGGACGAGTCCCCGTGGCGCCCACCGGCGTCCACAGCACGCCGGGTATCTCGCCGAGGGTGAAGAGTTGTTCGCAGACACCGTCGGACGATGTCTCGGAGCGGAAACGCATAGCGTTCAAGCCTTTCGGGATGCCTGCTGCGGGCACTCCCTATGCCATGCGGGGGAGGGAGCCCCGATCTGTCGCAGCGTTGATCGGTCTCACCTCCTCGGTTCGCAGTAGTGCACGGCGGCGCCGAACGTACCACGAAGGGCTACAGCCGTCCCTGGGCGAGGAGTTGCCGAGGTGAACGATGCCTGATGCGGCACCACCGATACCCGTCGCATATCGATGGGAACAGGGGGAGGGAAGCCGAACCGGCAATTATGCAACGGAAGTTGGACGTCCAGGCGCCGAAGTGCTCGTTCGGTGGTGGACTGAACGCGACGGGTACACGGAGCGCGCGAGGGGCGCGTGGCAACCGGGAGTGGGGAGAGGGCGCGTGCGGGGGTGGGCGCAGCGTTCGGTGCCATCATGCGCCCTGTCGGGGCCATTGGTCCCGCCCGTGGCATAGGGCACTGTGCAGGGAACCGAAACCGGCTTCCGAGAGGATCCCGTATGACCTTGCGCAAGCTCACCGTGTACGCGTCTGCCCTGGCCACCGGGGTGCTCGCGGTCACCGCGCCGCTCGCCGCCGCCGCGCCGGCGAAGTACACACAGGCGGCCGCCGAGCAGCAGTTCCGGAAGGCCGGCGTCACCTGGACCTCGTCCGGTCGGTGCAGTAACCGCAACAACCGGAACTGCACCTCCTTCGACCGGATCAACCGGACCACCGTCGCCGGCGTGATCGCGTTCAAGAAGGCGAGCAAGTGCGCGGTGACCCTCACCGCCGGGACGGAGACCGGCCACGGCTCCGGTACGTACAGCCACTGGAACGGCTACAAGGTCGATATGCATGTGGCCCCGTGCGTCGACAAGTACATCACCGGGCACTTCCGCTACACGGGTCGGCGCCACGGAGACAACGCCAAGCTCTACAAGTCGCCGGCGGGCAACACCTACGCCTACGAGGTCTCCCGGCGCGGTACGCACTGGGACATCACCTACCTCAACGGCAACCGCTGACCGGGAGTGGGCCCGGCCGCGTCGGGCTCACGCGTGCGGTCCTCGCCGCGGAGATGCCCCAGGCATGACGGGGGACGGGGGGATCGGGTGCCTGGGGCGGGTGGGTGCGGATGGGGGAGCGGGATCAGAAGGCGGCGGTCACCAGCCGCATATAGCGGGGCCAGTCCCACAGTGGGCCGGGATCGATGTGGTCGCTGCCGGGCACCTCGTTGTGGCCGATGATGTGGCGGCGGTCGACGGGGATGCCGTAGCGGTGGCAGATGGCTGCGGTCAGGGCGGCCGAGCGTTCGTACAGCGCGTCGGTGAACCACCGGTGTTCGTCGATGCGGCCCTCGTGTTCCACTCCGATGCTGCGCCAGTTGTACCTGGTGTTTCCGGCGTGCCAGGCCACGTCCCGTTCCCGTACGCACTGGGCGAGGTGACCGTCCTGGGACCGCAGTGCGTAGTGGGCGGAGGCGCGGTAGCCGGGGCGTCCGAAGAGCATCAGGGTGTCGGGGAACGTCTCCTGGGTGACGTGCACGATCACCATGCGTACCGGGTGGCTGGTCGGCCGGTTGGCGGGGGTGAAGTTGGTGATGTTGGCGGGGACCCACTGGGCTGGGGGGTATCCGGGAACCCCGGGGGTGGTGCTCGGGCTCGGGGCGTTGGAGTTCGCGCAGGCCGTGGTGGCCGCGAGTGCCGCGATCCCCGTCACGAGGTGCCGCCGGCCGAGCCGCTGCCCGTCGCCGTTCATCGCCATCGTGTGATGCTCCCTCCGGCCGTAACGCCCTCATGCACGGGGAACGAGTGGCAATCCATCCGGAAAACTACCTCCGGCCTGTGCGGTGTCCCCGTTCCGACACGGCCCGGCCGGCTCGGACGGGCCGGTGGTGAGAGGCCGGAGGGTGTCTGGGGTGGGAGTGGGGCGGGCCCGTCGGCTTGGTGTGAGGTGCTGCGGGCCCGATCCATCTCCTCCTGGGAGAAGGTGACGTCAACAGAGCCCGTCTGCGGCGGAGTTCGACAGTCGGCCGCGCCTCTGCCAGTCCCGGTACCTCTCGTTACCTGCCCCCCCAGGATGTGTACGGCGGTCCCGTGTTTCTAGGGGAGGGGAGGACTGGCCGGGCGGTGGGCGGAGATGCCGGCGAGGGAGGCGATGTGGGCGGGGACGGGGCGGGCGTGCTCGGTGAGCACGTCGATGAAGGCCGCGGTGAGGGCGTCGGGTCGGCTGCGGGTGTACGCGGCGAGTGGGCGTCGGACCGGGGGGTCGGGCAGGAGGACCCGGGCGACGAGGTGTGCGGGGATCATGTTCGCGGGGAGCAGCGTCGGGCCGACCCCGACCAGGGCGAGTTGGAGTGCGGAGGCCGTCTGCTGGGTCCGTGCCGCGATGCGCGGACGGAATCCGGCGCTCTCACAAGCGTGGTCGAAGATCTTCGACAGGCCGTTCGGTTCGGTGAAATGGACCCATTCACGTCCGGCGAGTTCGGAAAGGTGGAGTCGGGATCCGGACCGCCGGGTCAGTGGGTCTTCCGCCGAGAGAACGACAACGAACTCTTCTGCTTCCAGGGGGAAAAGGGAGCCCGGCCAGTCAATGGGCGGTGGGCCGATCGCGACATCGGCCTGACCGGCGCCCAGGGCGAGTTGGAGTTCGTTGTCATGCAGTTTTTCGGTGAGTGAGATGCGTACGTCGGGGTGCTCGCGCCGCCAGGCTCCCAGCACGGTGGGCAGTACGCCGAGGCTGATCGAATGCAGTGTGGCCAGGCGCAGCTCGCCACCGCATGCGTTGACCACGCACAGGGCCGCCGCGTGCGCCTTGTCGACCTCGACCAGGGCGGCGCGGGCGTGCGGGAGGATCGCCCGGCCCAGCGGCGTCGGGATGATCGGGCGTCCGCCGCGCTCGATCAGCGGCCCGCCGCAGGAGCGTTCCAGGATCTGCAACTGGCGCGACAGGGCGGGTTGTGAGACGTGCAGTTGCTCGGCGGCCCGGGTGAAGGAACCCGTCTCCACGATGGTCACCAGGTATTGCAGCTGTCTCAGGGTCATGGCCATGTCGGGAGATTATAAGACCGATGATCAAGTGGCCCTGTCGGAAGTGCACTTGCCTCGGTGGAGGTCGGCCGGCGTCGCGATCGCCTTTCGGGCGAGGGTGGATGTGGATTTCCTCGCCGGTCGCTGCTGGTTGTCGCGGGTCATCACCGATCCTCGCCGTTTTTCACCGGATTTCACTGGTTTTTCAGATGCCGTCATAAAGCGTTGATGGGCGATGCGAGTTGTGCCGCGACTGATTGGCGGTCGGCGTATGCGCATTCCTCTTTCGCGCCGGCGCGGCGTTTTCGACGAGAGGGTGGCCGCGGCGTACGGGTGTTGACAGGGTCCGTATGGTGGGAGCGCAGAACGCACCCCGGTCCGTAGGTTGGCCGGGCGTTCCTCACGGGGGGGAGAAAGGTGCGTGCCCGATGAGTGTCGGGCTGCTGTCTGCTGCGGGTGTCGCCCTGTATGCGGTGACTGTTTCCGTTCTCGCCTTCACCTCGGCCTTCGCGCGGCGCGACGGGCTCCGGCGCGAGGCCCGGGCCACGCTGGCCGTCCTCGTCCTCGCCCGTGAGGCGCAGGCACCACCGCTGTGGGGTGGTGAGGGCGATGCGCAGGCGGGTGGGGCGCAGAAATAGCGATCCTGTGTGCCAGATCACGTACGTGGGGCGAGAGGGAGCGATGATGCTGCTGTGGCACGGCAGTCTCCACTGCCGTAACCCCCACAGCTGTGGTGTGCGGACCTGAGCAGGCAAGAGGAGACAGACCCATGCGCATCGTGATCAGTGAGTTCATGAGCCTGGACGGCGTGGTGCAGGCGCCGGGCGGACCGGAGGAGGACCGCGACGGCGGCTTCGCCCACGGCGGTTGGTCGCACCGGTTCTTCGATCCGGAGGTGGTGGGCGGGGCCTTCGCCGGTGCGTTGGAATCGGCCGAGGCGCTGCTCTTTGGACGCCGTACTTGGCAGACGATGGCGGCGGCGTGGCCCGAGCGGGCCGGCGACCCGTTCGCCGACCGGATGAACGCCATGCCCAAGTACGTGGTGTCCAAGAAGCTGGGCGACGACGAGCTGACGTGGGACAACACCCGGTTGATTCCGGGCGGCGAGGCGGTGGCCCGGATCCGTGAGCTCCGCGGGACCGAGGGCGGCGACCTGCTGGTGATGGGGAGCCCTACGCTCGTTCGGACCCTGCTGAGCGAGGGCCTGGTCGACGAGCTGCGACTGATCGTCATGCCGGTGCTGCTCGGCGGCGGCAAGAGGATCTTCCCGGAGGACGGTGCGCTGCACGCGCTGGAGCTGGTGTCCACGGTCGCCAGCGGGACGGGCGCCCAGGTGTGTACCTATCGGCCGGTCGTCGAGGGTTAGGGCGCATCTGGCGGATCTCCGCGGCGTCCATGGAGATCCGTCAGAAGCGCCCCAGGCGCGCTCCCGCGCCTGCGCGGCAGACCGGCCGGCAGTGCCGTTCCACCGGGCGCTGCCGGCCAGTCTGTCGCAGGCAGGGGTAGCGGGAGCCGTCAACGCGTCGCAGGCATCTCCCAGGCCGTCGCCCCCGGGGCGGTCATGCGGTGCGCGGCAGTACGACGCGCATGTCGAGTCCGCCGCCCTCGCGGGGTACGGCGGTGATGGTGCCGTCGTGGGCGCGCACCACGGACCGGACGATGGACAGGCCCAGGCCGACGCCCTTGTCACTGCCGGTCCGCTCCGTACGCAGCCGCCGGAACGGCTCGAAGAGGTTCTCCACCTCGTACGCCGGCACCACCGGCCCCGTATTGGAGACCACCAGCACCGCACACCCCGGCTGCGGCTCCGTCGCCACCTCGACCCAACCGCCCTCGGGCACGTTGTACCGCACCGCGTTCTGCACCAGATTCAACGCGATCCGCTCCAACAACACCCCGTTGCCCTGGACGAACACCTGCTGCCGCACACCCCGCAGCTGAACCCCCTTGGCCTGCGCCTCCTCACGCGTCTGATCCACCGCCTGAGAAGCCACCTCCGCCAAGTCCACCGGCCGCTTGTCCACGATCTTGTTCTCACTGCGCGCCAGCAGCAGCAACCCCTCCACCAACTGCTCACTGCGCTCATTGGTCGCCAACAACGTCCGCCCCAACTGCTGCACCTCCGGCGACGCCGCCGGATCCGCCAGCTGCACCTCCAACAACGTCCGATTGATCGCCAACGGCGTCCGCAACTCGTGCGACGCATTCGACACAAACCGCCGCTGCGACTCAAACGCCCGGTCCAACCGGTCCAACATCTCGTCGAAGGTGTCCGCCAACTCCTTCAACTCGTCATCCGGACCACCCAACTCGATCCGCCGATGCAGATCCGACCCCGCCACCCGCTGCGCGGTCCGCGTGATCCGCCCCAACGGCGACAACACCCGCCCCGCCATCGCATAACCGAACGCGAACGCCACGATCGCCAACCCCAGCAACGCCAGCAACGAGCGGTTGAAGAACTGGCCGAGGGCCAGGGCGCGTTGGTCCCGTACGCAGTTGCTGATGGCCGTGTTGATCTCGCCGATCGTGCCGGAGGTCGGCAGGACGGGGCAGTTGACGTTGCTGATCTTGAGATTGGTGCCGAAGACCCGGAAGTCGGGGGTGGCTTGTTTGAGGGTGTCGGCCGCCAGTACGCAGATGATGGCCAGCAGGATCACGCCGGCCATCAGGAACATCCCGCCGTACAGCAGCGTGAGCCGCATCCGGATGGTGGGGCGCGGTCCCGTTCGTCGTCCGGAGCGGTGTCGCGGATCGGCCAGTGGGTCGCGGGCGGTGGGCGGGGGACCGGGTGCGAGTGTCGCGGGTGCCGGAGGAGGGGGCGCCACGGCGGTCAGCCTCGATGCCCGGACATGGCGGGCACGGCGGCTGACACGGGGATGGCGAGTGGGCGCACTGCTGGTCCTTTGCTTCTTCTGCTTCTTCTGACTCTTCCTCAGATTCCTGAGGTGAAGAAAGTTGTCGAGACGGACCCATAGTGCTCAAAGGGGTGGTAAATCGGCAGTAAGTATGGGTGGGGTCAAGGCGATCGGGGGTGCGGGTGGGGCGGATCGGGGTGTTGTGAAATGGCGTGTGAGGGGGGCGTGCTGTGCCCGGCCGGTTTCAGGCCCTCCTTTCGATAGATGTCCGACCAATGCATTACGGTGCGGAGCGTATATGTCATAGAGGGGCAATCAGGGGTGGGGTATGCGGAAAGGGATCGCGCTGCGCGCCGGTGTCTCGCTCGCGGCGGTGGCCGTGGCGGCGCTGGGGGTGACGGGCTGTCAGAAGGGGCCGGACAAGGCCGAGGACGGCCGCGCCGCCAAGGCGTCCAGTCCGGTGCAGGCGCTCACGGCGGCCTACGAGAAGACCGCCGCGGCGAAGTCCGCCAAGGTCACGATGAGCATGTCGGTGCCGGCGGGGCTGCCGAACGGCGGCGAGACGAAGATATCCGGCGTCATGGGCTGGGACCCGATGGTGATGGACGTGACCATGAGCGAGGGGCCGCTTGCCGGCGGGGCGGGCGGCGGCGAGGGGTCGCACATGGTGTGGTTGCACGACACCGTGTATGTGGACATGGGCAAGCGTTCCCAACTGCTCGGCGGCAAGCGCTGGGGCGCGTTCGATCTGCGGGCCGCCGCCGCGCAGTCCGGCGACAAGGCACTTGTGCAGCAGGTCGCGGCCAGTCTGGACGATATGAACCAGGACCCGGCCCGGCAGTTGGCGATGCTGCTCGGCGCGCGGGACGTCAAGAGCCTGGGGGCCGGTACGGTCGACGGCGAGCACGCCGAGCACTACCGGGGCTCGCTCCCCGTGGAGGAGGGGCTCGCGTCGCTCAAGTCCGTCACCCGCCTCACCGCGGAGGACCGCGCCAAGCTCGTCGCCAACGCCAAGAAGGCGGGCATCACGAGCTACGACTATGACGCCTGGGTCAACGACCAGAACTACCCGGTCAAAATGGACGTCGCCATCAAGACATCGCGGGGCACGGTCAAGACCACCTCGCACTATTCCGACTACGGAGCCAAGGCGGCCGTGCAGGCCCCGCCGGCCAGCGACACCGTCGACTTGATGAAGGCCCTCCAGGACCTCATGGGGCAGGGCGGCTGACCGGCGGCGGGGCGCGTCCGGGCGGGGCCGGTTCAAGGGGCGGCTCGCGGTTGCCGGTCGGCGGTCCGGGGCCCGGCGGCCCGGGGATCCGCCGGCATCCGTCCCGCGCCGTGACGTTACGCCCCGGATGCGGCGCCGGCGTCGTCGCGTCATCTCCGATTCACCAACGGCTGATGGGCTGAGCCTCGTTGGGCCGACTGCCCGCGTTCCTCGCCGCCTTCAAGGAGACGTTCGATGCACAGACCCTCCCGCCGTCACCTCGCCGCCGCCACCGCCCTGGTCGCCGCCACCGCCGCCGGCGTGGCCGTGACCACCGTGGCCGGTGCCACCGACACCAAGCAGCAGGCACAGCACGCCATCAAGGGTGGCAAGGCGAAGAACGTCATCCTGCTCATCGGTGACGGCATGGGGGACTCCGAGATCACCCTTGCCCGCGACTACGTGGTGGGCGCCAACGGCCGCCTGAACATGGACAAGTTCCCGCTCACCGGCGCCTACACGACGTACGCGGTGCACGCCGACGGCACCCCGGACTACGTGACCGACTCCGCCGCCAGCGGCTCCGGTTGGGCCACCGGCCACAAGACCGTCAACGGCCGCATCTCCAAGACCCCGGACACCGACCGGGCCGTGCCCACCATCCTCGAACTGGCGCAGAAGAACGGGTACGCCACCGGCAGCGTCACCACCGCCGAGCTCACCGACGCCACCCCCGCGGTGCTCGCCTCGCACGCCACCGACCGCTCCTGCCAGGGCCCCGGCGACATGGCCAAGTGCCCCAGCGACACCCTCGCCAAGGGCGGCCCGGGCTCGATCGCCGAGCAGTCCGTCAACCACAAGGTCGATGTGCTCCTCGGCGGTGGCAAGCAGCGCTTCGACCAGAAGGTCACCGAGGGCCCGTACAAGGGGCTGACCGTCACCGAGCAGGCGCGCAAGTTGGGTTACCAGGTCGTCACGGACGACGCCGGGCTGAAGGGCGCCAAGGCGGGCAAGCCGGTGCTGGGCCTGTTCTCGAAGGGCAATGTGCCGACCGAGTGGACGGGCAAGCCGGCGGCGGTGGGCGGCACCGACCCGCAGCGCTGCACGACCACCAACTCCGCCCGCACGGCGGGCACTCCGAGCCTGGCGGACTCGGCGGCCAAGGCCATCGACCTCCTGGAGACCAAGCAGCAGAACGCCAAGAAGGGCTTCTTCCTGCAGATCGAGGGTGCGTCGATCGACAAGCAGGACCACGCGGCCGACCCCTGCGGCCAGATAGGCGAGACGGCCGCCTTCGACCGTGCGGTGAAGGTGGCCCGCGACTACGCGGCCAAGCACCCCGACACCCTCGTGGTGACCACCGCCGACCACGGCCACACCAGCCAGATCGTGCCCCTGGAGGCCGCCCCGCCCGGTCTGTCGTCCACCCTCGTCACCAACGAGGGGCAGAAGCTGAAGGTCAACTACTCGACCAACACCCCGGGGGAGTCGCAGGAGCACACCGGCACCGAGGTGCGGATCGCCGCGCAGGGCCCGCAGGCGTACCGGGTCCTCGGCGTCACCAACCAGACCGATCTGTTCACCACCATCCGCGAGGCGCTGGCCCTGCGGTAGGGGCGGCCGGCAGGCGTACGCAGGGGGAGGCCGGTGCCCGGCCTCCCCCTGTCGTCGTACTCCAACTACCCTGCCCTGCCGCCACCGTTCAGCTCTTCGCCGGACCGGGCGGGACCCGCTCCAGTGCCTCCCAGCTCAGGTCCCGCTCGCGCTCGGCGGCCTCCGCGCGACCGCCGCCGCGGATCCCGAAGAGCCGCTTGGCGAAGAGCAGGTAGAACACCACCGCGAGGTTGATGATCAGGGTGAGGACCTTGGTGACGGTCACCCGGGAGGTGATTTCGTAGACCTCCGGGACCAGCAGGACGGTGGTGGCGACGAAGGTCAGATACTCCGCCCACCGCTTGGCGAACCACAGCCCGATCGCCTCCACCCCCTCCAGGAGCGCGTAGGCCGCGATCACCACTCCGATCACCCACAGCGTCGAGGACCGCACCGCGAACGCCTTGGCCACCTCGCCCAGCAGCCCGCGCTCGGAGACGCCGCCGGTCCCGCCCACGCCGTTCTGCAACAGGTCCATGAAGCGGTAGAACGGTGCCTGGAGGCTCGCCCGCTTGTCCGCGAAGATCAGGATTCCGGCGGCCAGTGCCCCGAGCACCACGAAGTGCAGGAGCCGGTCGAGCGCGATCAGCCGCAGGACGTAGCGGTCGCGCAGGGGCTTGCCGCGCAGCGGGAGGGCGATCTCGTGGCGGTCGGGCGGGTGCCTGCGGTCGGGCTGCCGCGGGGGCGCCACCGGCAGCCAGGCATCGCACCGCAGACAGCGGTGCCAGCGCAGTCCGTCCCGGTCCTCGCGGACCAACAGGCCGTCGGCGGGCCGCACCTGTTCCGCGTCCACGCCTTCCAGGTGGTGACCGTGCAGCGCACAGCCGAGCAGCTCGTAGCGCAGCCGCCGGTCGTCACCGCCGGTCCCGGGCACCGGGGCCGGCGCGTCGCGGTCCTCCTCCGCCATGGGTCCCTCCGGCGTTCGTTCCTCCGGTCGCGGGTGGGCGCCTGGTACGGGAGTGTCTGCCGCGGGTACCGGGTGGCGCGCCCGGGACCAGTCTGGGTCACCGCGGGCGGCGATCCCGGCAATGCCGCGGTGGCGGCGCGTACGGGCGGGCGGGGCGGCCGGCCTCCGTGGCCCGGGTGCCGGGCCGGGACGGCCGGCATGCGCTCCGCCCCGGCACCGGTCGATCTGCCCTCGTGCGTCGTCCGCGGTTACCGCGTCGCGGGGTGTGCCTGGAGCGTCGCGAGGAAGGCCCGGACCGCGGCGGCGAAGGCATCCGGAGCGGTGGTGGGGAGCAGGTGGTCGCCCTCCACCGTGGCCACCGCGGTGCCGGGGCGCCGTTCGGCCATGGCGCTGACCTGTGCGGGCGGGATGACCCCCGCGGTGCCGTGCACCAGCAGGGCCGGACAGGTGCCGGCGGCCCAGTCGTCCCAGTGGTCGCCGTGCGCCAACTCCTCGGACCGGTACATGTCCTGGGGGTGGAAGGGCAGCCGCCAGCCGCCGTCGGGGTTCTGCCGCAACCGGTCGGCGAAGTAGGGCGCGGCCGGCCCCAGGCCGGCGACGAGCGCCTCCCGGGTGGCTGCCTGGAAGGGCAGGTCGAGCAGGAACGCCAGGGGATGCGGACCGGCCAGGCCGAGCTCGGCGGGCCCCTCGGCGTTGACCAGTGCTGCGACCCGCTCGGGGTGGCGGGCCGCGAACTGGTAGGCGTTGATGGCGCCCAGGGAGTGGCCGAGCAGCACCGCCCGGTCCAGGCCCAGATGGTCCAGGAGGGCGTGCAGGTCGGCCAGGTAGCCCTCGCGGGTGTAGTCGTCGGTGCGGTCGGACGCGCCCTGGCCGCGCTGGTCCGGGGCGATCACCCGCCAGTCGGGGCGCAGTGCCTGGGCGAGGTGGGCGAAGGTGGCGCCCTCCGACAGATGGCCGTGCAGGGTGACCAGCGGCCGACCGTTTCCCCCGAAGTCGACGTAGGACAACTTCCGTCCGTCGATGGACAGTTCGGACCGTACGGCCTGTTGGCGTGCGACCGCATCGGACGTGGCAGCGCCCATGGCGCCGGGCGTGGCGTCAGGTATGGCGTCGGACAGGACCTCGGACAGGACCTCGGACATCGCAATCCCCCTCTTCGATCGCCCGGCCGCGGCCGCCGCAGATGGGTCGCGCCGAGCGTGCGGACAAGGGGACAATACATTTGTCTAAGACGCTTGTGTAGATGGCGGTGCAGCGTTCCAACACCCCCACCTCTCAATGGAGTTGCGGAAGTCCTGCGTCGAGTCAGGCGTGCAGCGCCAGGCGGTATTCGACGGCCCGTCGCGTCGTCGGGGCGAAGCCGGTCGAGACGAGGGCCTCCTCGTAGGCGCTGTCCTCGGGCGCGACGTAGGTCTCCACCACCCGGACCCCGGGGTGCTCGGTGCTCACCCGACGGACGGCCATCGACACGAGCGCCGCCAATGCCTCGGTGGCCCCTTCCTCCTCCCGGTCGTGCATCAGCACCGCCCGGTCGCCGCCCACCTCCACATCGCACCAGGCGCCACCGATCGCCACCCGGAACGGGGCTCCCTCCGCGGTCGGCCGCTCGGCCACCCGGGCCTCGGAAGCGACGGACAGCGTCGTCGGCAGATCCCTCCGCCACCAGCGGTGCACTTCTTCCCCCGCCACGGCCCCCAGCTCCTCCAGGGCGGCGGCGGTGGCCAGCGGCATCTCTCCGCCCTCCTCGATCCAGCGCAGCGTCCGCCCTCCGGCCTCCCGCGCGACCGGCGCCGCCGCCCGCATCAACGGCGCCCGGACGTCCACGGAACCGTCCACCACTCCCACGAACCGGAGGTCGGGGTCCTCCGCCCCCAGGTCGAGCACCGCGACCGAGCCGATGACCGAACCCGCCTCTCGCGCCACGACCACGGCGCGGGTGCGCTCGTCGGGCCAGTACGCGGCGACCGCCCCGCGATCCCGGTGTACCTCGATGGAGACCGACATAGGGCAATTGTCCCATGTTGTTGCCGCACTGCCCGGTGCCCGCCTCGCCGACGCGACGTGAAGTTGCCGCAACGTGAGCTCCTACGGTCGTGCGTCATGAAGATTGTTGTTCACGACACGACGTCCACCATGCTCGATCTCCTGCGGCGGCCACTGGAAGAGCGTCCCGATGCCCTGCGCGCCATACTGAGCCCGCTCCGAGGCGCGATGTCCGTCATGGGTGAGGTGGACCTGGTGCAGATGCATCAGCAGGGCTGCGGTTTCCGACTCGACCGCAAGGACCCGCGGTACCTGCCCGCCGTGCGTCAGCTGCGGGAGCTGGCCGGCGAGCAGGCCATGGGCCCGTGGTCGAAGGCGCTGACGGGGGCCGAACTGGACCGTGCCTACGGGAAGATCACCGCCGGCATCGATGTGGCCGGGATGCAGAACCTGCCTGCGTGCGTCTACGGAGCCGCCACCGCAGAGCGCATGGGGCAACCGCCTGTGGGGTTGCCGGGCTGCGCCGGATACGCGGTCGGGTTGCGGATCGTCGATGCCCGCCTTGCAGTCTCCGGCCTGACCGCCGCCCGGAGCACCGCCCTGCCGGTGCGTGACATCCTCGCCAACGCGGGCGTGCCGACCGGGGTGTGACCGCTCCGGCGGGCGTGCCTGGTCGACCTCCCGCCCCTCGACGTCTGAGTGCGGATCTTCGGCCGCGGTGCCTGGGGCTTGTCTGTTGCCTTGGGTGGCGTTCCGGGTGTGCGGTGCTGTCATCCGCCTGGGCTCGGGTCAGTGCACCTTGACCGTGACGGTGCGGGAAACGGAGCGGGTGCGGGGGTGCTTGTCGTGGGCGGAGCGGCCCTCGAAGAGCACCGCGCGCAGCTGGAGGCGGCCGCGGTACGCGGCGCGCACGGCGGTGTTGACGGTGCCCCCGGCGTGGCGTACGGGCTTGGAGCACTTCACGGTGTTCCAGGCGCCGGCCCCCCAACGCCGTTGCACACAGACCTTGTTGAACGAACGGTTGTCGTCGCTCGCCGTGCCGGTGGCGTGGACGAGCCCGCCCCGGCCGACCGAGCGCGGCCCGGCGGAGAAGGCGAGGGACGACTTGGCCGAGGCCGGTGTGGTGGCGATGCCCAGTGACGTCACGGCGAGGGCGCCGATCAGCGCGGACTGAAGGGTGCGGCGGTGGTGGTGGTTCATCGGGTTCCTCCGTGGCCTGCCCGGTGGGATGGGGGTGTTCGGCGGGGCGGGGCGGCTGCTGGGTCGCGCGGCTACCCGGATGATCACACCACCCGGCGTCTCCTTGACTCTGCCATGGACAGTTTTGGGTTTTTCTTGGGGGAGTGGGTCAACTGCGTAAAGTTGGTCCGCGTTTCCATCATTGTCGCCGCCGCGCGGGGCCGGCTCGCTGTCCACCCGTACGGCGAGGCGGCCCGCACGCCGCTCCTCAACTCACCTGCCCGGCAGGTCAGTTCGCCAGCGCGGTCAGCCCCGCGGGCAACGCGTCCGCATGGAGCACGCCGAGCCGCTGGGTGGCCCGGGTGAGCGCGACGTAGAGGTCGCTCGTCCCGAACTCCGCCGGTTCGACGACCAGTACGGTGTCGAACTCCAGCCCCTTGGCCTGGCGCGGGTCGAGCAGCACCACCGGACTGGTCAGGTCGGGGACGGGGCCGGCGGAGGCCGTCGGCAGGGCGGCCGCCAGTTCGGCGCGGCGCTCGCGCGGGGCGATCACGGCGAGCCGGCCCTGCCCGTCGCGCCGCGTCTCGCGGGCCACCGCCTCCGCGACCGCCCGCGGCAGGTCGTCGGTGCGCAGCGCCCACGGTGGGACGCCGGTGGAGCGGATCGACGTCGGTGGCGCGAAGGACGGGTCGGCGGCCCGGGGGACCTCCGCCGCGGCTGCCATGATCTCGGTCGGCGTGCGGTAGTTGACGCCGAGCCGGACGTGTTCCCAGCGGTCCTCGACGTACGGCGCGAGGATCGCGTCCCAGGAGCCGACCCCGCCCGGCTCCGAGGTCTGGGCGGGGTCGCCGACCAGGGTCATCGAACGGGTCGGGCAGCGGCGCATGAGCAGCCGCCACAGCATCGGGGAGAGCTCCTGCGCCTCGTCGACGATGAGGTGGCCGAAGGCCCAGGTGCGGTCGGCCGCGGCGCGTTCGGCGGCGCTGCGGTGGTCGGCCTCCTCCTGGCGTTCGGCGAGCCGGTCCGCGTCGATCAGGTCGTGCGCGGCCAGTACCTCCGAGTCCTCGTCCTCCTTGTCCTCGAACTCCTGGGTCCGCGAACCGTACGAGAGGTCCAGCACGCCCTGGGCGTAGGCGATGCGTTCCTGGCGCTCGGCCTCGGCGGCGGCGCGTGCGGCGGAGTCGTCCTCGCCGAGGAGTTCGGCGGCCTCGTCCAGCAGCGGGACGTCCGCCGGGGTCCAGTCACCGCCGGTGCGGCGGATCGCCTCGGCGTCCGCGTCCGGGAGGTGGACCGGCTCGGCGAGGAAGTCGGCCACCAGCTGCCGCGGGGTGAGGGCCGGCCACAACTCCTCGATGGCGCCGTGGACTTCGCGGCTGGTGGCGATGGCCTTGCCGAGTTGGGCGAGGTCGTCGGGGCCGAGGAGGTTCGGGCCGCCGTAGGGGTCGGCGCCGATCCGCTCAGTGAGCTGTGCGGTGAGCGCGTCGATGACGTGGAACGCGAAGTGCGGGCGGGCGAGGTTGTGCGGCAGCCGGGTGGCCCGGGCGCGTCGGCGGGCCGCCTCCGCGATCTCCGCGTCCAGGTGCAGTGCGCCGTCCTCGTGGTCGATGACGAGGGTGGGGTCGGGGAGGGTCTGCCGGTCGGCGACGAACCGTGCGAGGGCGTCGGCCATCGCGGTGCTGCCCTTGATCTCGGCGGCGCGGGGCGTGTCGACGCCGGTCGCGGTGACGCCGGGGAACAGTTCGCCGGGCGTCGCCAGCAGCACGCCCGTCTCGCCGAGGGACGGCAGCACCTGCCCGATGTAGCCGAGGAACGCCGGGTTGGGGCCGACGATCAGCACTGCACGGCGGGCCAGTTGCTCGCGGTGCGCGTACAGCAGGTACGCGGCGCGGTGCAGTGCCACGACGGTCTTGCCGGTGCCCGGGCCGCCCTCGACGACGAGGACGCCGTGGTGCGGGGCGCGGATGATGCGGTCCTGGTCGGCCTGGATGGTCTGCACGATGTCGTGCATCCGGCCGGTGCGCACCGCGTCCAGGGACGCCAGCAGGATGGCGTCCGCGTCCGTGCCTTCGTGGCCGGTGCGTTGGGAGTCGGCGAGGTCCAGGATCTCGTCGTGCAGTGCGGTCACCCGGCGGCCCTCGGTGGTGAGGTGGCGGCGGCGGCGCAGTCCCATCGGGGTGTGTCCGGTGGCGAGGTAGAAGGGGCGGGCGACATCGGCCCGCCAGTCGATGACCAGCGGAGTGCGGTCGGCGTCGTCCCGGCGGATGCCGATGCGGCCGATGTGGTGGTCGCGGCCGTCCCGGAACGCCAGCCGGCCGAAGCACAGTCCGTGTTCCCCGGCCTCGAAGCCGGCCAGCAGCTCGGCCTGTTCGGCGACCATCACATCCCGTTCCAGGCGTGCCTGGAACGTGCCCTCGGCCTGCGGCAGGGCCTGTTCCAGGGTTGCCTGTGCCCCGGATCGCAGGGTGTCGAGGCGTTCGTGGAGCAGGTCCACGAATTCCTGCTCCTTACGCAATTCCTCGTTTGACAATTCAGCTCCGCTCGAATATGCTGTGCTCTAGTGAGTTTGAGTTATTCATTTTCTGCGCGATATGCAAACGTTCAATATACGCGAAGAAATGCCTCACCTGTCAATCCTCGAACGCGGGTAACTGCGTCGGGGATTTTTTCTTTTGTCCGGTGGTCTCGTTCGAGGTTCGAGCGGTTTCGCTGAGCGGATTTTTCGTCGTATGGGGCCGGCGGCGGAACGCGCCCCGATGCGGGAGGCGCGTTCCGCCGCCGGGTCGGCGTGGTGGCCGGATCAGCGTGCCGGCGTCCCGTCGGCGGTGCGGGCGCTCGCCGGACTGATCGGGCGGTCGCCGCAGGGCCGGGACCACCACAGGGCCTCACCGCGGGTCAGGCCGGGCAGCCGGAGCTCGACCGAGCGCACCCGGCCGGCCGGGATGACGCCCTTGACAAGCCATGACGTCGCACCGCCCGCGGTCTCCCCGATGTCGGCGCCCAGCGCGGCCAGGCAGGAGGTGACGGCCGGGAGCGCGTCGAGGGGGATGTCCACGTCGAAGGCGTGGCACGGCTCGTAGACGCGGGTCCCGGCGCGTTCCAGGGCGCGGCCGAGCACCACCGGTGTCAGGCCCCGGAAGTCGCTCGCGGTGCTCACCGGGCCGGCGAATCCCGAGCGGGTGAGGGTGACCGTGCAGTCGGTGACCGCCCAGCCGTGCGGACCGGTGCGCAGGGCGGTGTGCACGGTCTCCTCGATGGCGGTGTGGAAGGCGTGCGGGAGCGCGCCCAGTTCGGTCTCGTACCGGAAGGCGACGCCGGCGTTCCGCGGTGCGGGCTCGACGCGCAGTCCGACGGTGGCCCAGAAACCACTGGGGCTGGGGGCACGGCGCCCCATCTCCTCGTGGGCCTCGGCGACCCCCGTGGGCCGTTCCAGGCAGACCGTCCTGCTGGGTTCGAAGACGGCCTCGATCCCGTAGTCGTGGGCCAGGGTCGCCGCGAGGATCTCCTTTTGGACCTCGCCGTAGAGCAGGACGGAGGTGGTGCCGTCGGGCTCGGCGCAGGCGTGGATGAGGGGGTCCCGCTCGGCGAGGCGTTGCAGCGCCGTGTGCAGGCGGGAGGCGGCGCCGGGAGCCGCGTCCCGGGGCCGGACCAGCGTGCGCAGGGACGGGGCGCGGAAGTGCGGTGGGCGGGGGCCGTCGTCCCGGCCGGCGGGGTCGGCCAGCCGGTCGCCGACCCGGACGTCCGCGAGTCCGGTGAACGCTCCGATGTCGCCGGCCGCCAACTCCCGTGCGCTGCCTGGGCCGTTGCTGCCGTTGGCCTGGCGTCCGACGACGTGCAGGGCGGTGATCTGGCCGGTGTAGGCCAGGCGCGTGCCGTCGGGGCCGTGGCGGTGCAGGGTCACGCGCTGGCGCGCGGCCAGCGTCCCGGAGAACAGGCGCAGATAGGCGGTCTTCTTCCCGGACGTCCCGCGCTCGACGGCGAAGACGGTGCCTCGTGGGGGCGCCGCGCCGGCCGGGTCGGCGCCCGCCGGGCCGGCGGCGGCGTCGGTGGGCGCCGGGCGCAGCAGCCCCGTCATCCCGTCGATGAGCGCACCGATGCCTTCCCCCGTGCGGGCCGAACCGCAGTAGACGGGGTGGGCCCGTCCCGTGCGGGTGCCGTCGGCGAGTGCGGTGTGCAGCTCGTCGGCGGAGGGGAACGGGCCGTCCACGACGCGGGCGAGCAGTGCGTCGTCGGTCTCGGCGAGCGTTTCGGCGACCCGGGTGCGGAATTCCGGGTCGGTGCCGAGCGCCTGCGGCAGGGCGCGGGCGAGCGGCGTGCCGAGATCCCGCACCGCCGTCATGGGGACGATGTGCGGGGCGAGCTTCCGTCGGATGTCGTCGAGGAGGTCGTCCCCGCGGGCGCCGCGACGGTCGATCTTGTTGACGAACAGCACGACCGGCAGCCGCATTTCGCGCAGCGTCCGCATCAGGACGTGGGTGTGCGCCTGTACTCCCTCGACGGCGGAGAGCACCAGGACGGCGCCGTCCAGGACGCCGAGGACGCGCTCCACCTCGGCCACGAAGTCGGCGTGCCCGGGGGTGTCGATGAGGTTGACCTGCGTGCTGCCGACGGTGAAGGAGACGACGGCGGAGCGCACGGTGATACCGCGTTGCCGCTCGATGGCTCCGGTGTCGGTCTGGGTGTCGCCGGCGTCGACGCTGCCGAGCCGGTCGATGGCGCCGGTGTCGAACAGCAGACGCTCGGTCAGGCTGGTCTTACCTGCGTCGACGTGCGCCAGAATGCCGATGTTCAGGGTGTGCGTGATCTGCATGGGTGCCGAAGTCCTCGAAAGTCACCGTCCGGAAGGGGAACTGGGAGTTTTCGAAGAATCGGCGCATGGTGTGCTCCTGCTCTGCTGATGATCGATCGGGGTCAGAGTGGCGGCTTCGGGGCGGTGCGGGCAACTGGTTTTTCTTCGGCGTGCGAAGGGGCCGGAAGACGGGTCTTCCGGCCCCTTCACGCGTGGCGTCGGTGTGCCCGCTCGCGGGCGCCCGGTCAGTGCTCGCGGTGTCGTAGCCCCAGGAAGAGGCGGTACAGGAGGAGGACGATGATGGAGCCGACGATGGCGGCGATCCATGTCGACAGGTGGAAGAAGCCCTTGATCGAGTGCACTCCGAAGATCACCTTGCCGAGCCATCCGCCCAACAGTCCGCCGCAGATGCCGATCAGCATCGTGACCAGACAACCACCGGGGTCCTTGCCGGGCATCAGTGCCTTGGCGATGGCACCGGCCAGAAGGCCGATCAGGGCCCACGCGATGATTCCCATGTCCGTACCCTCTCCTCAAGACCGGTCGATGGGTAAAGACTGGCGCCCGCCGCCGGTTCTCTCACGCGGGCTTACTGCAATCGCGCGACGGACGGGGTGCCCGGCGGCCTCCGCGGCGCCCCGCCAGGCAGCCGGTGATGACCCCGTCCCTCCGCTCACCTGCTGGAACGCGGGCCATCGGCGACGGTCGCCATCGGTTGATCGGCCGAGTTGGTCAACCTAGGCTTATGACCATGACTCACAGCTCGGACGTCGACGATCTGGCCGGCGCGCTCTACGGCGGCCTCAGCCTGCTGGCCCGTCGGCTGCGCCAGCTCCCGCCCGGCGAGCTGTCGCTGCCCGAGCGTGCCGCGCTGTCGCGGCTGGACCGCGCAGGTCCGGCCACGGCGGCCGAGCTGGCGCGGGCCGAGCAGATCACCTCCCAGGCGATGGGGACCACGCTGGGTGCGCTGGAGGGGCGCGGCCTCGTCGAGCGGCGGCGCGATCCGCACGACGGCCGGCGGATCATCATGTCGCTGACCGAGGCCGGCGTCGAGGTGCTGCGGCACAAGCGGGACGCCCGTTCCCGGCAGCTGGCGGAGGCGCTGCGGGAGGGGTTCACGGACGCGGAGCTGGAGACCCTGAAGGCGGCGGCGCCGCTCATCGAGCGCCTGGGCGACAGTTTCTGAGGCGCGCGGCGGGCCCGGTTCCGCAGACCGGTTCCGGTGTTCGGGAACGGCGTTCGCGCATCGGGTCGGGGAAGGCGGCGTGTAGGCGGGCCTTCCGGGCGGCTCTCCACCCGCCGGTGGAGCGGCCGGGTGGAGAAACGGCCCGGGGGGTCCGGCCCGGGGGCCGATGCCTCTCCACCCACCCGGCTCCTAGCGTCGTGAGCAGGTCGCCGTAGTGCCGGAACGGCCGGTGCCGGGGCCGTGGGAGGCCGTCGTGGAAACCGTCCGGGAGCCTGGTGCGCACCGGTTGCGTGCGGTGTGCGTACCGCTGGCCGTCAACCTTCTCCTGCCGCTGGCCCTGTACTACGTGCTGCGGGCGCGGGATGTCGCGCAGTGGCAGGCCCTGTTGCTGAGCGGTGTGGTGCCCGCGGTGCACGCACTGGGCACGGCGTTGGTGCGGCGGCGCATCGAGGTCTTCGACCTGCTCGTGGTCGTGTTGCTGGCGGTCTCCGCCGGCATGTCGGCGATCAGCGGCAGTCCGCGGGTGCTGCTGCTCAAGGACGCGGGCATTCCGGCCGCCCTCGGGCTGTGGATCCTGGGCACGCTGCCGGCGGCCCGGCCCTTCGCGTTCCACTTCGGGGACCGGCTGCGGGGGCCGGACGGGGCGGCAGCCGCGGACCGTGCCTGGCGTGAACTGCCGGAGTTCCGGGGCGCGTTGCGGCACTTGACGGTCCTGTGGGGCGGGGCCCAGATGCTCGACGCCGCGCTGAGCGCGCTGGCGGCCTGCACCCTGCCCGTCGATGTGGTGCCGGTGATCGGAAGGATCCAGTCCCTGGCCATCCTCGGCGCGGTGGTGGTGCTGACCGTGCGTCGCAGTCGTGCGTTCCGCGGCCGTCACGGCATCCCGCTGTTCGGGCCGCAGACACCGGACGCGTCGCGGGACGCCGCCGGCGCGCCGCCGCGCACCGCGGACGATGCCGTGCGGGCCTGACCCCCGGTGGGGGACGGACGGCTGTCAGCAGCACGGCGCCGCACAGGAGTTGGGGCGGGCGGCGTCACGGCGTGGCCGATGTGTCGTTGGACCGAGCGACAACCTGCCCTCCCTCATCTGGAGCGAAGCATGAACTCCGTCGCACCTGACATCTCCGTCGGACACGGTCGTGGACGTGGACGTGGGCCTGGCCGCGGGGGTCGACGCGGTCGTGCGGCCCTGGCCGTGGTGCTGGCCGTCGGCGCCCTCCTGGGATCGTCGGCGGCCGCCCACGCGGCCGATCTCGGCATGATCCTCTACACCACCCCGGCCGGGAAGCGGGCCACCTTGAACCAGCCCGAGCCCGGCCGTTGCTACACCCTCAGCGGGGCCGGTCTGACCTCCAACCTCTCCCTGGTCGGCAAGACCGCCCACTTCTACCCCAAGGCGCGCTGCGCCGGCGCGCCGGTCGCCGACCTCGGCCCGGGCAAGCGGCAGAACGTGCGCTTTTCCTCCCTGCGCGTCGACGCCGACTGAGCCGCGGGCGCGGCGGGGCGGGGCGGGGGATCGCCGGCAGGGGCGCGCCCCTGCCGGCGGCCGCTCAACCGTCCCGCGGTTCGAGGAACTCCAGCCGATTGCCGATCTTGTCGAAGGCGTGGAAGCGGTGGTACCCGGGGAAGTCCCCGTCCCACGTCACCTCATGGCCGTGCCGTTCCAGCCGGTCGGCGAGGTCGCGCAGGGACCGGACGAGGATGCCGGGGTGTGCCTTGCGGGCGGGGCGGAAGTCCTGCTCCACGCCGAGGTGGACCTCCAGTCCGCCGCCGCGGAACCAGCACCCCCCGCGGGCCGCGAGAGCCGGTGGCTTGGGCAGTTCGGTCATGCCGAGGACGCCGCCCCAGAACTCGCGGCACGCCTCCTCCGCGCCTGGCGGGATCGCCAACTGGACGTGGTGCAGGCCGGCGAAGGAGTAGTCCGCGTGGGCCTGTCCGGTGGCGGGCGCCGATCCCTCGTCCTCAACCATGTGCGCTCTCCTTGCTCTTCTCGTCCGCGCCGGGGCGGCGCTGCCGCCCGGCCGCCCGTCCTCGTGTCCGTCGGACTGATGCCGTTCCTCTCTCTACCCTCTCTTCGTCTGTTCTCGCCACCTTTTCAACTTGCTTTCAACTTGCCGCGTTGCCCGGTTCGTTGCAGGTCGGCGGCAGGTGAGTCCGCCGGGTCTGCCGTGCGGTGTGCCGGGCCTCGTCGCGGGATGCCGGCGCGGACGACCAGGTCAGGGCCGTGGGAGGGCCTGGCCCGGTGTCATGAGAAGATCCCGACGCGATCGGCTCTGCGTGCCGCGGACGGCACGGCCGGAGTCGACCGCGGCACGTAAGGGCGCAGGGAACAGGAACGGGACCGGGAACGAGCCCTGGACAGGGATCGGGACCGCGGCCCGGTGGCGGAGGGGGACTGGGACGTGTTCGCGATATCCCTGGGGGCGGACGGCGCGGAGCTGCGGCCGCTGGAACCGTGGCAGGCCGAGGAGTTCCTGGCGCACATCGACCGCGGACGGGAGTTCATCGGCCGGCACAACGGGCTGCCGGACGTGATCACCGACCTGGCGTCGAGCCGCGCCTACCTCACGACGTACGCCGAGAAGGCCGCCGCCGACACCGGCCGGATCTTCGGGATTCGGAGCGACGGCGAACTGGTCGGCGCGATCCTGTTGCGGACCATGAACGTCGAGCAGGGCATCGCCGAGGCGGGCTGCTGGTTGGAGCCGTCGGCGGCCGGCAAGGGCCTGGTCACCCGGGCCGTGCGCGTGGTCATCGACTGGGCTGTCGAGGAACGCGGCATCCACCGCGTCGAGTGGTGGGTCTCCTCGGCGAACGCGCCCAGCATCGCGGTGGCCCGCCGGCTCGGCATGACGAAGGAGGGCGTGCTGCGGGACAACTACCGCTACCGCGGGGAGCGGCACGACATGGAGATCTGGTCGGTGCTCGCGCCCGAGTGGCGGGCCGCGCGAAAGACGCCCTGACGCCGCCGGATCCGCCCCTCAAGTACGGGTACGTTCCGTGTTCTTCAGGCCACTCTGCGGAAGGTTGGCCGGTCCTGCTCGCCCGGGTGGCGGTATCGGGCGCGGCGGTCGTAGCCTGCTCCGCAGGGAGGCAGCGACAGCCCCGCGGGGATGTGTTCGGCCTGTAGGGAAGACCGCACCCTGCGTCGCAGCCGGTTGCCGGTGTCCACCACGCGAGGCGGCTGAGGAGCGGATATGCGATTTCACAGGGCTACGGCAGCACTCATGGTCTGTGCGGGGGCGGCACTGGTCGCGGCCACCATGCCGGCCACCGCGTCCGCCACCAAGGCACCGCCCACCCGCGACCACGTCGCGGTCATCGACTGCACCGGGAACGCCAAGGTGCGCCCCGGCAACTTCATGCTCGCCTGCGCGGACGGCAACAACGCCCTGAAGTCGTTGCACTGGTCGCAGTGGCGCGCCGGTTCCGCGGTGGGCAAGGGCACGGACGTGGTCAACGACTGCGAGCCCTACTGCGCGGCAGGCCACTTCCACGGCTATCCGGTCACCGTGCGTCTCGATCGCCCGCAGGCCCGCTCCGGTCACTCCGGGCGGCACTACACCCAGGTGACGTTGACGTACACCGGCCACCGGCCGGCCGGCACCCCGCGCGTGGTCACCACGCGACTGTGGGGCTGACGGACCGTCTGAAACCTTTGCAGCACTGGTGGTTGCTGTACTCTGCACGGCGCCGCAAGCCCTCGGATGCGGAGGTCGGCCACCGTACGGGTGGCCGGGGATGCGGCCCGGGCCGGTGGTTGCCGCCTGCGGCCTCAACGCCCCGGCCACAGGCCCGAACAGGGGCTCGGATAGCCTGACCGCTGCCGTGGCGGGGGCGACGGCCCCGCCCGTGGGGGCCGGGCCGGTGGGCGCCCGCAGGCAGCCCGCAGACCACCGACCGCAGAGGAAGACATGCGCACGAAGCACCGACTGGTACGCGCCGGATTGATGGCGTGCCTGATGGCCGGACTGAGCGCATGCGGCGGGGGACAGGCAGTGGGCTCCGGCAGCGCCGGACCGGGCATGGCGCCGCAGCGGGACACCGTCTCGGGGCTGCGGTCCGGCGTCCGCCATCTCACCAGGCAGACCACCCTGGCCAGCCGTCCGCACTGGGTCACCACCTGCACGCCCGGCACCCGGCGGGTCAAGCACACCCAGCGCAGCGGCCGGTCCAAGAAGACCTGGTACACCACCGAGCACTACCGGGACTGCCACCGGACCGCGCGCGGCAGGGAGACCTACCGCCGGGTGGTCCGGCCGGAACGCTGGTGCGTGCTCCTGGACGACGTCAACGGCGATCGGCGCAAGGACGGTGTCTGGTTCACCGTCACCTCCGACACCTACCACCAGGCGCTCGACGCGGGCGACCACGCCCGTCTGCGGTTCACCCCGACCGAGACCGGCTGCCGGTAGCCGGGAGGGCGGCGGTCGGGGGCCGGTGGCTGGGAGCCGGTGGCCGGGAGTCGGGCGACTCGCCTGGCCACCGACGCCGCCGGAGCCGGTGGTGCCGCGCTCGACCGCGCGGCACCAACCAGCTTCGCCTCAGAGCGTCCGCCCGAGGAGGTCCAGCAGCGCCTGCCAATGCCGCTCGGCCGCCGCGGCGTTGTACGCGGCGGTGTCGGTCTGGGTGTACCCGTGCTGGGCACCCTCGTACAGTTCGCTCCGGAATCGGGCCCCGACCTCGTCCAACGTCCGCTCCAGGACCGCGATCTGCTCCGCGGTCATCGACTGGTCCTGGTCGGCGTGGCCGAAGTACAGCTCCGCCGTGACGCGGTCGAGGAGCCGGTGCGGGCTGTCCTCGGCGTCGGTGACGAGCCGGCCGGTGTGGAAGGCGGCCGCCGCGGCGATCCGGTCCGGGTAGGCGGCGGCGGTGCGGATCGCCAGGGCGCCGCCCATGCAGTAGCCGGCGGTGCCCACCGGGCCGTCCGCGACCAGGGGCGAGGCGGCCAGCCAGTCGAGATAGGCGCCGGCGTCCCGCACCGCCATGTCGGGCGTGAAGGACTGCATGATCGGCATGAGCGTGGCGAAGATCTCGGGCCGCTCGGCCGGGTTGATGTGCTCGGGCAGCTCCACCAGGGGGGTGCGGCCGGAGCGGTAGAAGACGTTGGGCACCAGCACCGTGTAGCCGTGCCCGGCCAGTCGCCTGGCCATCGCCTCCAGCGCGGGGCGCAGTCCGAAGGCGTCCATGTAGAGCAGGACTCCGGGGTGCGGGGCGCCGTCGTCGGGGTGGGCGAGGTAGGCGTCGGCGGTCCCGTCCGATGTGGGGAGGTCGAATGATTCACCGTGCACGTTGGTCATCTCCGCACCTTTCGTCAGGCATCCGGGCGGCGTATGACGAGGGGCCGCCCACCCGCCGACGGCCATGGCCGACGGGCCTGCACACCGTATCCCCTCACGCCTGTCGGCCCCGGCGTCAGGGAGGCGGGCCACGACCCGAGCGCGTAGCGTGGCGCCGCTCGGAGATCGACGCGCCAGGGATGCGGGACGGGGCCCGTGTGCGGATGCCGCACAGACCCTTCCTCCGGCACGGTCCGGACAGCGCGATGCCATCAGCCATCGCACGGCGCTGTCAGGCACCCCGCCGGCGCACCGTTTCCTGGTAGTGGCGGAGGACCGGCTCCAGATAGGTGGCGCACGGCCCGTCCAGGCCCGTCAACTCGTCGGCCGAGCCCACCAGATGGATGCGGTCCAGTTCCGGGACGCGGCCCTGCGCGGCCTCCGCCGACCGCAGGGCCGCGTGGCGTTCGGCCAACCAGTGCGCGGGCCGGTCGGGTGCGCGGAACACCACCCCGACGCTCCTGCGCGCACCGCCACGCAGGACCAGCCACGGGGTGAGGTCCTCCGGCGGCCGGTCGATGCCGGTCTCCTCGGAGAGTTCGCGGGCGGCGTGCGACCGGAGTGCGGCGGTGTCGAGGGCTTCGTGGGGGGCGGGCGGTTCGATGGAGCCGCCCGGCAGTTGCCAGCGGCCCGGTGTGGACGTCCACGGGGCCATCCGGCCCACCAGGACCCGTCCGTCCTCCGTCGGCTGCACGAGGGCGACGAACAGGGCCGGCAGCCCGGCAGGCGTGGTGTCCGGAGCCCGATGCCGTGCGTAGCGCCGATAGGTCGTCCGCGCCCAGGAGATGACCGCGCTGTGCGGGCCTTCCCACGCCAACCCCGTGCACGCCGCCGCCGGGCCGTCGAAGAGGTTCGGGTTGGCCCGCACGGCCTGTGCCCAGGCACGGTCCTCGGCCAGCTGTTCTTCGGGCGACAGGGGCGGTGGCGCCACTTCGACCAGGCGGAGCCGGTGCACTTCGTGGAGTTCGGCGGAGGGCCGTGGGGGCGGCTCGTTCACGGGATCACCTTTGCGCTCTGCCGGCCGTCCGTCCCCGCGTGCCTGGGTGGGTGGTCGGGCCGAGGACCTTCCGGTGGGTGGCGGGCGACCGCACGCTTCCGGGGCCGCTCGTCCCGGTCGCCGGGTGAATGACACCGGTGCGCTTCGGAGCGCCTGGCACGCGGGCGAGGGGTCGTGGGCGGCGTTCCCTCTCCTGCCGGGGTGGGGAGGAGAAGGTGCACCAGGCCCACAACTGCCTTGCGAACCGGGTGTGTTGTCGTCCGCTGGTTGCGGATGTTCGGGCACGACGATCCCTCGCCTTGCGCCCGGACCGGATTGCCGTGCGGGCCCGCCGACGGCGGGCCCGCATCGACACCGCGTTCGGCAGCGGGTCAGGCCGCCGCGTAGGTGCCCCGACCCGGGCGCGTGACCAGGTCGGTCTTCTTCACGGCGCGGTCCAGGGTGTTGCGCACGGACTCGATCTGGCCCGGCGTGGCCTCCCGGCCCAGGGCCGCGTTGATGTCCCGCGGACGCATCGGCGTACCGGCGTCCTTCAGCACCTCCAGCGCGGAGTCCAGCAGGCTGTTGCCGGCGTCCTTGGCGGCGGGCTGCTTGGCGGCCGCGGTCCGCTTGGTGACGGTCTTCTTCGCCTTGGGCTTCGCCGCCGCGGCCTTCTTGCCGGCCGGCTTCTTCGCCGTACGGCGCTTGGGCTTCGCCGAGGTGGCGGCCCGCGGCTGCGGGACGACGGAGGCCGTGGCGTCCGCCTCAGACACCGCTTCCGGCTCTTCCTCGACGGCACCGGATGCCGGGGCCGCGGGCTCGGCTTCGCCGGACGTCTCCGGGGCCGCGGTCGCCGGCAGTTCGTCGGCTGCCGCGCCGACGGCAACCGGCTGCCTGTCGGGGAGTGCGGCGCCGGTCAGTACGCGCAGGTGCTCCAGGGCGCTGCGGGCGGAGGTCACCCGCTGCACCACGGCGTCGAGTTGGTTGCGCAGGTCGCGCTCCTGCTCCTCGAGCTCAGGCAGGGCGCCTTCGAGATTCTGGATCGTCTGGTGGAGAACGGACTCAGTCATGTCTTTCCTAACCTCACGGGGGGATGAGATTCCAGTCACCATACGCCCAACGACCGCAAGGCGGGAGAGGGGACGGCCTGGACATGAGGAACTGGTGGAACTCGTGGACCTGTTGTTCTGTCCGTACGCGGACGGTCTTGACTGCGTGAAACGCTCAGGGCATAGGTCTGTCCTCGGCCTGGCAGCGCCTGGGATGGGGCGAATCTCCGCTGGTCGGACCGGTGTTCGGTGACTTGATGGGGATCGGTGGTCTGGCGCCGCGAACGCCGCAAGTCGGCTCGGCGGTGAGCGCCAGTCGGCCTGGCCGCACGGACGTTCAGGCGTGCGACGTTTACGTGCACGGTGTTCGGCCCGGCTACCGCAGACGGCAACCGGGCTCTGGTGGAGTGGAAACGGGGCGCGGAGCCGCCGGTCCGGTCATGTCCCGGTCGTCGTACGGGCGGCGGTGATCAGGTCGGCCAACTGACTGGCCGGGCCGGACGGGTTGACGGGGTGGACGAGTTCGGTGCGGTGGACCAGGCGGGGTCGGCCGACCGGTACGGCCGCGATGCCGGGGAGGGCGGCCGCCAGCGGCAGGGGGAGTGCGGCAAGTCCGTGGCCGGCGGCGGCCAGCGCGGCCAGGCCGTGCAGATCGGTTCCGCGGTGACGGATCCGGGGGCGGAACCCCTCGGTGCGGCAGAGGGCGCGCAGTCGGTCGAGGGGGACGGCGGTGTCGGGGGCGTCGATCCACTGTGCCTGGGCCAGGTCGGTCAGCCGCACCGAACGGCGCCGCGCCAGCGGATGGTTGTCGGGAAGGAGCACGGCCAGGCGCTCCTCGGCCGCCGCGAGGGTGGTGGTGGGTCCGAGGTCGGGCATCGGGAGCGGGTCGCTGGGGGCGGCGGCGCCGTCGACGAAGCCGAGGTCGGCGCGGCCGGTGACGACGTCCGCCAGCACCGCCTCCCGGCCCGAGACCCGGACCTCCAGGTCCAGTGCAGGGGTGCCGGCCCGCAGTTGGGCGAGTGCCTGGGCCACGGTGGGGCCGAGGGCGGCCGGTGAACAGGCGAGGGTCAGGCGGGTGGGCCGGGCCTGGTGCAGGCGGGCGAGGTCGGCGCGGGCGGCGTCCAGGCGCAGCAGCAGGGCGGGGGCGTGTTCCATCAGTCGCGCGCCGGCCGGTGTGGGGGCCACCGGCCGGCGTTCGACCAGCCGGGCGCCCACGTCGGTTTCGAGGGCCGCGATGTGTTGGGAGACCGCGGACTGGGTGTAACCGAGCGCCGCGGCGGCCCCGGAGAAGGAGCGGTGGTCGAGGACCGCGACGAAGGTGCGCAGCAGATGCGGGTCCATGCGCCGCAGTATTCCCTGTGCATCAGCGTTGCTTATCCGCAGTGCAGGGATCATCGTTGGACCTGATCCTGGAGCGCGCAGCAGGATGACTGTCATGAACGACACCGCATCGAGTGCGCCCGTCGCACGCATCGCCCTGGTCGGTGACCGCTCGGAAGCCGTCCGCTCGCACGCCCGTATCCCCGGCCTCCTCGACGTGCTGCGTACCCGCGACGGGTTGGACCTGGACGCCTACTGGATCCCCACCCAGGACGCCCACGAGGACCTGACGGGCTTCGACGCGATCTGGGTCCTGCCGGGCAGCCCCTATCGCAGCGAGGCCGGTGTGCTGGCCGCGATCGGCACGGCCCGCGCGCACGGCATCCCGTTCCTGGGCACCTGCGGCGGCTTCCAGCACGCCCTGTTGGAGTTCGCCCGCAACGTCTGCGGTCTGGCCCGCGCCGGCCACGCCGAGAACACCCCGGGCCTGACCGACGAGGACGCGCTGGTCGTCCCGTTGGCCTGCTCCCTGGTCGGCCACGAGGGAACCGTCCGGATCACGCCCGGCTCGCGGGCGGCCCAACTGCTCGGCACCGACCGCGCCCAGGCCCGCTACCACTGCAACTACGCCCCCAACCCACGCCACTTGGACGTCCTGCGCGAGCACGGCCTGGCCTTCACCGGCACCGACGAGTCCGGCGAGGTCCGGATCGCCGAACTGCCCAGCCACCCCTTCTTCCTGGCCACGCTCTTCCAACCCGAACTGGACGGCGACGGCACCCGCGCCCACCCCCTCATCACCGGTCTGGCCACCGCGGCGGTCGCACACGCCAGGGCCTGACGACGGCCGGGGGAGGCGCATCGGTGGAAGGGGAGGGGCGTTGGGCGCCTTGTCGCGCCGGGCCCGGCCGGCCCGTCGCGGGACCGGTCCTAACGCCGCCGGTTGCGCAGGCGGTAGGAGCCGGGCAGGTCCCGGACCTCCACCGACGTGACCACGTCGTCCTCGGGCAGGTGCTTGCCGAGCAGGGCCAGCACGTCCCCGGAGAGCCGGCCCTTCAGCTCGTCCGGGCGCCCCGGCAGCAGCCCCACGTCCACGTGCACGAACGCGACCTGCCCCGTCTCCCGGTCGCCGACGTAGGTGTCGTCGGCCGCCCGGAAGAAGGTCTTGCACACGCCCGCCGAGCCGGATTCCTCCAGCACCATCGGGTGCAACTCCCGCACGAACGCCCGCCGGTCGAAGACACCGGCCAGCTCTGCGGAGTAGTCGACGGTGATGTGCGGCATGGGGACGGACCTCTCGCGGACGTGTGTTCAGCCCGCCCATCCTTCTCCACCCGTCCGGGCGCGGGACAGCGAGCCCGGTCGCGGGCCCGGCGGGGCGGGGTGCTACGCGGTCGTCGGCCGACCGGGGCGGGGCGGAAGCGTAGTCCGGCGGGGCCGGTTCAGGGCCGCGTGCCGGGCCGCCGGCGGTACCGTGCGGCGGCGGGGCGGAGGCGTCCGGCGCGCCCCCGGAGCGGCAAAGAACCGACAGCCGATCCGTCGTCCGGGCCTCCGCATGAGTAGGGTGCATCCATGCAGACCAGCGGGGAGGAACAGCGCGGCCACGTGCTGCTGATCGCGGGGGCCAGGGCCACGCACCGACGCACCGTGCAGGTGATACCCAGCGCGAACCTGGCGGCGCTGACCGCCGTTCCCGTGTCCGCGCTGCTCGGCAGCACCCTGCCGGCCGACCTCGTCCACCTCGATGGCGCGCGTGATCAGAACACCATGCTCATCAGGTTGCGGACCGCCGCCGCGGCGACCGGGCCGCTGCTCATCTACCTCGCCGGCCAGTTGACCGTGGACCGCAAGCACCACCGGCTCCACCTCGCCTCCGCCGGCTCCTCGGCCGCCACCACGCGCTACACGGCACTGCCCTGGGAATGGGTGCACAACGAGCTGCGCCGGCGGCGCGGTGCCACGACCGTGCTGGTCGACATGGCCGCCGACAAGGGCTCCTGGGCGGTGCTCCAGGAACTCGGCGGACTGCCCGAGGTGAACGCGGAGGTGTACGGGGTGATCACCCCGCCCGGCCTCGCCGGGACCGCGGACGGCATCAGCGTCTACACCCAGCACCTGATCGACGTGCTGCGCACCCAGCCCGAACGGCCCTCGAACGCCCGGCTGCACGCGCTGACCGCGGCCGCCGCCGCGATACCCCCGGGCACGCTCGTCCTGCCGAACACCCCGCAGCTCGCTCCGCCCGGCGCCTACGACGACACCGTAGAAACCCGGCCAAAAGCGCCGATCAAGCGACTGTTCTCCGGCGACCGCGCCGGGCGCCCCGCTCTCCGCCGCCGGGAACCCGAACCCGCGCCCGCTCCGCAGGACTTCGGTCCGTTCCCGCCGCTCCCGTCGGATGGGACCAACCAGAGCGTTCACCCCTTCGTCGACGACCAGCCGCAGCCGCCGGTCATGCCGAACCCGTTTCCCGTGCAGACGCCGCAGCCGATGCCGCTCCCGCCGCCGCCCGCCCCCACGCCCGTGCCCGCCTCCGCACCCCTGACCGGTCCCGTTCCTGCCGGTCCCGAGCAGGGAAGCGCGCCCACCGCGGCCCCGCAGCAAGCCCCTGCGGTGAACCCGTACCAGGTCCCGGCGGCCCAGCCAACTCCCCTGGCGCAGCCCGCACTTCCGCATCAGCCGACACCGGCGGCACCCTCGGCCCCGGCCCCGGAGCCGGTTCAGTCGCCGGCGCCCGTACCGGCAGTCGAGGCGGCACCCGCATCGGCGATGCCGGCCGCGGCGCCGGGCCCCGCGTCCCCGCAGCAGCCCTCCGCCTCGGCGTTGCCCGCGCTCACGAGTGCCCCCGACCCCAGGCCGCTCATCTGGCAGGCCGCGCAGGCCGGCCGCCATGACCAAGCCGCCGAGATGGCCGAGTCATGGGAGCAGCAGGCCCTCCAGCGCTTCGGGTACAACTCGCCGCAAGTCTCGCAATGGGCCGAGATCCGGGCCGATCTCGCCCGGATCGCCGGTCGTTGGCCGCTTGCCACCCAGCTGTGGGTGGCGGTCGCCCGCACCCGGCTGGGGCATCAGCCGCCGGACTCCGCCGAGGTCCTCAACGCGGCCCGCGGGGCGCACTACTGCTGGAACCAGATCACCGACGACGACCAGGCGATCGAGACCGGCCCCGAGTTGATCAACCTGCTCCGCCAACTGCCCGCACTCGACCCCCGCCACGTCTACACGGCGCAGACCCGCCTCCAGTCCCTGCAGCAGCAGTAGCCGACGGCCGGGCCTGACGAGACGAGAAGCAAGAAGGGGGACGGGCTTAAGGCCCGCGGTGTCGTCGACGCGGTCACCGGGTGGTGATCTCGGCGTCGACGATGGTGCCGCCGGAGGCGGTGTACGTCCCCTGGTACACCTTCACCGTGCCGTCGTTCTGGAGCGCGCGCACCACGGCGTCGGCCTTGTCCGGGCTCGTGGTGCCCGTGGCGGAGACGGTGATCTGGCGGGTCGTGCCGTAGCCCGCGACCCAGTCGCCGTAGGCGGCGCCGCCGATGTTCTTGCCGCCGAGTTCCCAGGCCGTGGCGAAGTCATGGGCGTTGATCGCCGCGTAGAACCTCTCGACGAGTGCGCTGGGGGAGTCGGCGGTCGGCGTGGGGTCGGGGGTGGTGGGCAGGTCGTCGGGGGCGGTCGGGTTGGGTGCGGTGGGTGGCGCGGTGTACGGGCCGGTGGTCGACGGCGGGAAGTCGACGGCAGGGGAGTCGGGGGCGGATGAGGCGACGGCGTAGGCGGCGATGCCGCCGCCGATGAGCAGGACCGCCAGCAGCCAGGGCAGCCAGCGGGGGAGGACGGTGGGGCCGACCCGGATGTAGCCGGGGGTGGTGGGCCGGGTGGGGTGCGTGTGGTGGGTGGACGGGGTGGGTTGCCCGGTGGTGCCGCCGCCCCAGGTGGGGCTCTTCGCGCGCAGTGTTCCGCATCGGGGGCAGGAGGTCGCGGCGGCGTCGGGGTAGGGGGCACCGCAGTGGCTGCAGGACGGCATGCGCGTCTCCTCCTTTCGCCGGAGCTCTGCCAACTCCCGGCCGAACGCCCTGCGTTACGGCCGTGGCCAGTCGGCTACAGTCCGTGGATCGCCTGCTCGATGGTCACGGCCAGGGAGGCGAGCGCGGTGAACCGCGGAACGGCGTCCACGAGCGCCCTGGCGAACAGTTTCAGCTTGCCCCGGCGAGGGGTCTCCGAGGCGAGTTCCTCGCGGGCGTCCTGCGCGGCCTCGATCAGGTCCTCCCGCTCGGGATGGTCGGACTGCTGGAGCCGGTCGATCAGTTGGGCGAGCAGATCGCCGATCTCCTGGGGCGACCGCTGCCGGCCGTCGTCGTCCTGGCCCGCACCGGTGTAGCGGACCTCGGCCTTGGCGCCCTTGCCGCTGGCGACGGCGTTCCCGACCACGTTCGAGCCGCCGCTGGCGCTGATTCCGTTGTTCTTCTGCTGCATGGCTCCTCGCCCCTCGTGGGGAATCCTTGAACTCCTGGCCCTGCGCTCGTTCTTCGTGCTGCCGATGCCGGTCCGCCGTGCGGATCAGTCCATGTTCGGCAGGGGAATCTTCTTCAGTACGCTGATCGCGCTCCTGGACTTCCCGCCGGAGGCCACGGCGTTGGACACCACCTTCGCGCCCTCGGCCGCGATGATGCCGTTGTTGATGATGACTTCCTGGCGCTGCATCAGCTCGCCCACGTCGATGTTCCGGGCGTCGCAGAACTCCACCAGGGCGTCCAGTACCCGCTTTTCCACCGTCTTGAGGACCATGCCGCTGTCGGCCTTCTGGAAGTAGCGGCCGTGGCGGGTGGCCGACGCCTTCTGGCGCACGCTCTGCTGCGCACCGTAGTCGAACCGGCGGAGCTGCGTGATGAGTTTGTCCTGATCCCGCAGGCGCCAGGCCATCCCGTAGTCGGGGAAGAACCCCCGGATCGCGCGGGCCGGCGAGGCGATCAGGACGAAGGGGGTGCTGAACAGCGTCTTCGCCGTCTGGCCGGCGAATTCGCGCAGGGACGGGCGGGGCATCAGGGTGTCGATGACGCGGTAGCGGTCATCCAGCGGGCACAGCACGGTCTGGACGGCCTCGACGTAGAGGTTGGAGTCCGACCGGAAGAAGCGGAGGAAGAGCGAGGTGACCAACTCGCCGCGCCAACCGGTGGAATGGACGGCCAGGTAGGGGCGCGCGCCCTCCTCGGGGGAGCGCTTGAGGTCGTCCAGGAGGCCGGTGGAGATGCGGGCCACGGGCCGGCCGAGCGGGTTCGGCAGGAACCGCTTGTCCTCCAGGACCGCCAGGCCGTCGACGAACACCCGCTCCTCGATCTCCAGGCACGGGAGGGACAGTGCGCCGACCCGGTTGGCGATGTGCTCGTAGAGGTCCTTCACATCGAAGTTCTGCGGGGTGGCGCCCGGCCGGTTGGAGGTGGTGACGTCGAAGGACAGGGACCAGGAGTCGAGTTCGGAGCCGTAGCCGATGAAGGGGGCGTAGCCGCTGTAGACGGAGACGTTCCCGCCGGCGTATCCGGCGATCTGGGTGAGGCGGGCCGAGACGTTGCCGTTGAGGGGCTGCGGGGCGTCCTGGGGGTCGAAGCGGTCGGGGCGGAGGTTTTGCAGGAAGCGGCCGTAGCGGGTGGACAGTTCGAAGACGAGCGTCGTCACCCAGGAGAGGAACAGGGCCAGCAGGAAGAGGGCGGGGTTGCCGATCCAGAACCCGAAGACGAAGGCGAGCACGAGCAGGACGGCCAGGACGAGGTCCCGGCCGTGCCGGCGGGCGTCGGCCAGATAGGCGTGCCGGAGCACCACGGTGACATCGCAGGCGGGAGCCGCCGCCACGCCCAGATGGGGTTCCGCGGCGATCTGCTTGATGAGCGCTCGGGTGAACTCGCGGTCCAGGTAGGTGGCGGCGCACAGATACCGGGTCAGATCGCGGCTGCCGCCCCAGCGCGGCCCGGTGGCACGGCGATCGGCGGGATTGGTGGTGGCCACGGACTTCTGCCAGGCCGGTTTGCGGCCGGAGTCGGCGGCACCCGCCTGCTGCCAGGTGGAGGTGCCGCTCGGGCGCCGACCGGTGCCCGAGCCGGCGGTGCCGGCCTGCTGCCAGGTGGACTTGGTCGTGGACGGCGGCGAAGGGGCGGTGGGTGCATGGGTACCCACGGCCGTGCCGCAGTGGGCGCAGAACGCCGCCTCTGGAGGGGTGCTCCGGCCACATCCGGAGCACGCTGCTGAACGCGTCATCGCTCCCCCGTACATGAGAGATCCCACGTCCTTCCAGTGCACCACAGTGGCGCGCCGGGAACACTGGGACCGACGCGCTTTGACGCGGGACCGTTACATGCCCCCGCGCGGTCGGACCGGTCCGCTCGCCGGCCCGTAGGGCGGCGTTCATGCGGCCGTCATCGCGAATCCGCACGTGGGGGACGGTGCGTCACCTATGGATGAGGGGTCCGGCCCACGGCGGCGCCGGGGCGTGCGGGAGGCGGATGCCCGGCGTGCGCACCGGAGGTGTGCGCCCTCGGCCGTCACCGCGTCATCGCCACTGCCACTCCGTCACCTCCACTCCGTCACCGCCATGTCGTCCCAGCCAAGGAGATTCACCGTGCAGCGCAGATCCCTGCTCACCGCGGCCACCGGGGCGGTGGCCACCGCCGCCGTCACCGCCACGCCGGCCGCCGCCCTGCCCCGTGCGGGCCGTCCGGTCACCACGTTCAACGTCATCAGCGACATCCAGGGCGACCTCGGCGACCTGGGGACGGCGCTGCGGGACATCCGGGCGACCAATCCGGGGAGCTCGGGACTGGCGATCGCCGGAGACATCACACCGCGCGGCTACGATGCCGAATACGCCCAAGTCAAGGCGGTGTTCGAGCAGAATCCGCACTCCCGCACGCTGGCCTGGGCCATCGGCAACCACGAGTTCTATGTGCCCAAGTGGCGGGACCCGGACACGCTCGCACAGGCGACCTGGCCCAACGGCACCACCGAGGACTCGCTGTTCCGCAGCTTCTACCGCTTCGCCGGCCGCAACACCGTCTTCGCCGAGCACGCCTTCGGCGGGATACCGGTGCTGAGCCTGGGCACCGAGCGGTACATGCACTACCACGACCCGCAGTTGTGGGACGAAGTCTGGTTCAGCGAGGCGCAGTTCAGCTGGCTGGAGGAGCGGCTGGCCCACTGGACGCGCCGCCGCAAGCCGATCATGGTGATCACGCACCATCCGCTGCCCGACACCGTCTCCGGCAGCCGGAACAAGCTCTACCAGCGTGACTACCTCCAGGCCGAGCGGCTGCTCGGCCTCCTCGGCCGGTACCGGGACGTCTTCGTCTTCTGCGGACACACCCACTGGGACCTGCGGCTCTCCGACTGGTACGTGCGCCGGGTGGTGCCCGGCACCGCCAACCTGGAGGGCTTCTCAGTGATCAACACGGGGGCGGTGCAGACCGGTTTCGCGGACAACGGCCAGGGCGGCGAGGTGACCGTCCCCGGTACGTTCAACCAGGGGCTCCACGTCGAGGTGCATACCGACCGGGTCGTCGTGAAGGCCCGCGACTTCGCGACGGGGACGTGGCTGAAGCAGATCACGGTGCCGCTGTCGACCCCGGGGACGGGCGGCTGAGCCCCGGGGCGACGGCCTTACCGCATCTACCGCCGGCTCACCCCGCGGCGCCGACGGCCCGCTCCTCGGCCGACAGCGCCAGCCGGCTGAGCTCCTCGACGTACGCCAGCCGCTCGCGGGCCGTCGCGAGGTCCCGGCCCCAGGCCAGCACGCCGAGCCCGGCGATGAGGAGGGCGGGCGGGGCGTCCTCCCCGCATCCGGCGAGCTGGTCCGCGACGGCCTCGGCGGTGCAGGGGACGTCGGGCCAGGTGGTGACAAGGGGGAGCGCCGCAGGGTGCGGGGCGGTCAGGCCCATGCCGTGGGCCGACTCCCGGCCGTTCACGGTGACTTGGTCGACCGTCCCGGTCGTGCCTGCCGTCGACGCCAGGGTGGTGGCATGCGGGGTGGGGGCCTGGACGACCGCCCCGCATGCGGGGAGCAGGCGGTAGAGGGCCAGGTGCAGGGCGGTGTCGGCCGGGGGCCAGTCGACCTCGCCGAGCAGGGGAAGCCCTTCGCCGGGCTCGACCATGACGATGTCGTCACGGGTCAGCGCGCCCCTGTCCGGTCCGTCGACCGTGATCAGGACGGCGTCGCCGCTCCGCGCCGAGAGGCTCCCCGCGGCGCCGGGCATCCAGCCCTGCTCGTGGAGGGCGCGGCCGGCTGCGGCGAGGTTCCCCCGCTGCAACTCGGCGCCCACACCGATGATGACGGGCTTCACGGAGGATCATCTCCTTCTCCAGGGAAACGGGACTGCTGCGGGAATCAGGGGGAGGGCCGGCGGCAGGCACGCCGGTCCGGCTGCCTGTCTTCCTGCCTGGCCGAGGGGCCGCCGGCTGCCATGCCTGTCGCCATGACTGCGGTGACGGCAGCAGTCATCGCCGACTGGACGCTGACCGGATCAGGGCCACACGCATCGTCAAATGACGCTGCACGGAAGTGAGTTGCCTTGCCGCGCACGGCGGCACACAGGCATTACACGACCCCACTCCCCCTTCGAGCCCCACGAGTATACTTACCGGTATAGCTACTGACGTAACCATACCGATCGGTGTACCGTCAAGGCATGACTGGCGACAGTGGGACGACCGGCCGGAGCGGGAAGCGGTGCGGTGCACCACGCCTGACCCCCGCCGGCCTGAGGATTCTCGACACCGCCTCCCGGCTCTTCTACGAGCAGGGGATCCGGGCCGTCGGCGTGGAGGCGATCGCCGAGGAAGCGGGGGTCACCAAGAAGACGCTCTACGACCGCTTCGGCTCGAAGGAGGATCTGATCCTGGCCTATCTGCGTGCCCGGGACGAGCGGTGGCGCACCACGCTCGTGCGGTACGTCGAGGCGCGGGGCGGAACCCCCGAGGAGCAACTGCTCGCCACCTTCAGTGCCCTGCGTGACTGGATGCGGGAGTGCAACGCCCGCGGCTGCGCCTTCGTCAACGCCTCTGTCGAGCTGCCGGCCGACCACCCGGGACAGGGCGTCGCGCGCGAGCAGAAGGGCTGGCTCATGGGCTACTTGGCGGAGCTCGCCACGGCGGCCGGCGCCGACGATCCGGCGGCACTGGCCGGTCAGCTGCTCATCCTGCACGAGGGCGCCTGCATCGCGAACTCCATGCGGTCGGTCGAACGGGCCGCGGAACGCGCCCGGGGCATGGCCGCGGTGCTCATCGAGAAGTCCCTGACGCAGCACACCGCAACGCCCTGACGCGGCACACCGCAACGCCCTGACGCGGCGCACCGCAACGCCCTGACGCAGCACACCGCAACGCCCTGACGCCGCGCACTCGGGCGGCCTGAGCGCCCTCGCCCCGAAAGCGGCGCCGGTCGGGATAATGCACGGGTCCGGAAGGGCGCGTACGTTGAAACGAACGGGCGGAGAGAAGAGGGGGCGGCCGTGAGCACGTCCGAGAGGTCGGCGAGTCCGGGGAGTCCAGAGGTTTCCAGAGGCCGCAACAACCCTCCCGTGTACCGGAGTTCGGAGAACTCCGAGGGATCGATCAGGGAGATGCTGGCGGCCAACCTCCGGCGGCTGAGGACCGGCCAGGGGCTGTCGCTCTCCGAGCTGTCCCGGCGGTCGAAGATCGGCAAGGCCACGCTGTCGCAGCTGGAGTCCGGTACGGGCAACCCCACCATCGAGACGGTTTTCAGCCTCTCGCGCGTTCTGGAGGTGCCCATCTCGGACCTTCTGGACGCCCGTCCCTCCGGCGAGTTGACCGTGGTGCGCGCCGAGGAGGTCGAGGTGCTGAGCGGGGAGGGCGTGGACCTCCGGCCGCTGCGGCGGATCGAGTCGGGCGACGCCGTCTTCGAGGTCTACGACCAGCGGGTCCGCGCCGGCTGCCGGCAGGACTCGCTCGGTCATGTGGGCTCCGAGCACACCATCGTCCAGGCCGGCAGGCTGGCGGTCCGGGTGGAGGGGCGTGAGGTGGAACTGGGCCCGGGGGACTACGTGGGATTCGACGCGACGCTTCCGCACAGCTACACGGCGGTCGGGGGTGCCGTGCACTCCGTGCTCCTGCTGCAGTACCGGGCCGACCAGCGGCTACATCTGTCGGAGCCGCGGCCGGAAGGCGGAAGTCACCTGTCGCATAAGGCAGTTGATGACTGATCAGTCACGCCGCGACCCTCAGGGACTTTCCGGCCGCCCCGCCCCCTGCGGCCGTTGACACACTTTCCGTGACGCCATAGCCTCCCCACCGTTCACCGTTCGTTCTGCCGAACGGAGGGGTTCGATGAACGGAACGCACCAGGGGCGCGGAGCGGGCGGGATGCGCGTGGCGGTGCTCGGGGCCGGCATCGTCGGCGCCGCGTGCGCGCGGGAGTTGGCCCTCGCCGGTCTCGACGTCCTGGTCGTCGACCGCGGTGGCGCGGCCGCGGCCACCACCGCGCACGGCGAGGGCAACGTGCTCGTCTCCGACAAGGGGCCGGGGCCGGAACTGGAGTTGGCGCAGTTGTCCCGGCGCCTGTGGCCCGAGGTGCTCGCCGCCCTCGCCGACCGCCGGCCCGACACGGCCCGATCCGTGGAATGGGAACCCAAGGGCGGGATCGTCCTCGCGACCACCGACGCCGGAGCCGGGGAGCTGTCGCGGTTCGCGGCGGCCCAGCGCGCGGCGGGCGTACGGGCCGAGCCCCTGGACGCCGAAGGGCTCGCCGAGGCCGAACCGTTCGCCACCCGCGAGCACACCGCGGCGCTGCACTATCCGGACGACGCCCAGGTCCAACCGGCCGCCGCGGCCGCCGCGCTGCTCACGGACGCGCTCGACGCGGGGGCGCGGCTGTGGACCGGATGCGAGGTGCTGGGGGCGGTCACCCGCGGCGATGCGCTCACCGGCGTGCGCACCTCGGCAGGCCGGATCGAGGCGGACCTGTTCGTCGACGCCGCGGGCCCCTGGTCCGGTGAACTGTCCGCCCGGCTGGGCGCCCCGGTGGACGTCCGCCCGCGGCGCGGCGACGTCCTGGTGACCACGCCCCTGCCGCCCACGGTCTTCCACAAGGTCTACGACGCCGACTACGTGGGTGCGGTCGGCAGCAGCGCCGAGGCGTTGCAGACCTCGGCGGTGGTGGAGTCCACCCGTGCCGGCAGCGTCCTGCTGGGCTCCTCGCGCCGCCGCGTCGGCTTCGACGACCGGGTGCGGCCCGAGGTGCTGTCGGCCATCGCCGCCAAGGCCCTGCGGCTGTTCCCGTGCCTGGCCGCCGTGCCGGTGATGCGCGCCTACGGCGGCTTCCGCCCCTACGTCCCCGACCACCTGCCGGTCATCGGCGCGGACCCGCGGCTGGCCGGCCTCTGGCACGCCGGCGGCCATGAGGGCGCCGGGATCGGCCTGTCGGTCGGTACGGCGCGCCTGTTGCGGAATCTGATGCTGGGGCAGCCGACGGAGATCGATGCGACGGCGTTCCGGGTGGACCGGCCTGCCGTGCTGGGCGCGACGGAGCGTTCGGCGGGCGGGACGGCGCACCCGGCCGATGAGGAGGCGGTATGAGTCCGAGGCGCATCCGGGCGGCGGTCGACGCCGTGGGCAGGCGGGAGGAGCCGTTGCGGATCACCGTGGACGGGGTGCCCGTGGAGGGCGTCGCCGGGCAGTCCCTCGCGGGGGTGCTGCTCGCGGCCGGCCGCCTGGCCTGGCGCCAGGGGCCGTCCGGTGCCCCGCGCGGGGTGTTCTGCGGCATCGGTGTCTGTTTCGACTGTCTGGTGACCGTGGGATCGGAGCGCGATGTGCGTGCCTGCCGGCGCCGGGCCCGGGACGGCGATGTGGTCACGACCCAGTCCAGGGGGAACGGCGGGCGGAGCCCGTCGGAGGCCGCCGACGGCACGGGGGATGCTCGTAGTGCCGCGGGGCTCGTCAACCATCCTGATGGAGGCGGGATATGACGGGGCGTCGGGTCGTGGTGGTGGGGGCGGGGCCCGCCGGTCTGGCGGCGGCGGAGGCCGCGCTGCGGGCCGGGGCCCGGGTGACGCTTGTCGACTCGGCGGAGAATCCCGGTGGGCAGTACCACCGGATGCTCCCCGACGCCTATGCCGCCGTCCGCCCGCAGCGGCTCCAGCACGGCTGGCGGGCGTTCGACCGTCGCCGGCGACGGGTGCTGGGGCATCCGCGGTGCACCTGGTGCCCCGAAACCGCGGTGTGGGCGTTGGAGCGCCGGGACCCGGGGGAGCCCGGGCCGCCGCGTGTGCATCTGCTGCCCGGCCCGGCCGACGGCGCGGGGCGGGGGCGGTGTGTGCTCGACCCGGACGCGCTGGTGCTGGCGGTCGGTGCCCATGACCGGGTCCTGCCGTTCCCCGGCTGGGAGTTGCCCGGGGTGTTCACGGCGGGCGCGGCGCAGGCGCTGGCCAAGGGGGAGCGGGTGGTGGTGGGGGACCGGGTGGTGGTCGCCGGTACCGGGCCGTTCCTCCTCCCGGTGGCGGCCACCCTGCTGGAGGCCGGGGCGAGGGTCTGCGAAGTGCTGGAGGCCAACACCTCGGCCACGTTGGCCCGCGGCTGGTCCCGGCGGCCGTGGGAGCTTGCCGCGCAGACAGCAAAGACGGGCGAACTGTTCAGGTATGCAGCGGACTTGACGCGTCATCGGGTGGCCTACCGGTGCGGCCGGGCGGTGGTCGAGGCGCGTGGTGCGGGGCGGGTGGAGGAGGTGGTCACCGCGCGGCTGCGCCCGGACTGGTCGGTGGTGCCGGGCAGCGAGCGCAGTACGGCGGTGGACGCGCTGTGCGTCAGCCATGGTTTCAGCCCGCAGTTGGAACTGCCGGTGGCCGCGGGATGCGTCCTGCGGGGTGCGGTGCCGGGGTCCCCGGCGGATCGGTTCGTCGCGGTCGACGGCCGTCAACGCACCAGTGTCCCGGGGGTGTTCGCCGCGGGTGAGATCACCGGGATCGCGGGTGCCCAGGCGGCGCGGGCCGAAGGCGCCCTCGCCGGGTGGTTCGCGGCCGGCGGCGATCCGGCCGCGCCCGCCCTGCGGGCCGTCCGCCGCGCCCGCGACCAGGGCCGTGCGTTCGCCGAGCGGCTGGCCAGGGCGCACCCCATCGGTGCTGCCTGGCCCCGGTGGCTGCGTCCGCAGACCGTCGTCTGCCGCTGCGAGGAGACCGACTACGCCACCCTCACCCGGGCCGTGACCGACCCGGCGGGCGGTGCCACCCGCGTCGCCAGGCTGGGGACCCGCGCCGGTCTCGGACCGTGCCAGGGCCGGGTCTGCGGCCCCACCGTCGCCGAGCTGACCGCACGGCTGCGCGAGGCCCCCGCGGAACGGCCGGTCGAGGGCCTGCCGGTGGCCGTCCCGCACCACCGGCCCCTCGTCCAGCCGATCCGCCTCGGCGATCTGGCCGCGGCACCGGTACCACTACCGCACCGCCCCGCCCAGAGCCCCCGGACGTCGACACCGACGCCACCGGTATCCACCCCGTCCACGCCCACGGCCCCCACGAAGGAGAGCGAGTGATGAGCACAGCCCCGCAGCAGCCCCGCGGCCTCGGTGGAGTGATCGTCGCCACCGCGCTGCCGTATTCCCCTGACCCGACCGCGCCGGCCGGCCTGGCCGTGGACTACGACCGCTATGCCGAGCACTGCCGTTGGCTGGTCGACAACGGCTGCCACGGTGTCGGCCCCAACGGCTCGTTGGGCGAGTACGCGGCACTGACCGACGAGGAGCGCCGCACCGTGGCCCGCACCGCGATCCAGGCGGTGGGCGGCGCGGGGACGGTGGTGGTGGGGGTGCATGGCGCCGGCGCCCACCAGGCCAGGCACTGGGCCGAGGCCGCCGCCGAGGACGGTGCCGACGGACTGCTGTGCCTGCCGCCGACGATGTACCGGGCCAACCGCGGTGAGGTGCTCGCCCACTACGAGGCGGTGGCCTCCGTCGGCCTGCCGGTGATGGTCTACAACAACCCCCATGACACCAAGGTCGATCTGACGCCGGATCTGCTCGCCGAGATCGCCGGGATCGACAACATCGTCGCGGTGAAGGAGTTCTCCGGTGATGTGCGCCGGGTGCTGGAGATCAAGGAACGGGCGCCCGGCCTGGCGGTGGTCGCCGGTGCGGACGACGTGGTGGTGGAGAGCCTGCTGATGGGGGCCACCGGCTGGTTCGCCGGATTCCCCAACGTCTTCCCGGCCGAGTCGGCCCGGCTGTACGCCCTGGCCACCGATGGCCGGCTGGCGGAGGCCCGGGCCCTCTACGAGCCGCTGGCCGCCGCGTTCCGCTGGGACTCCCGCACCGAGTTCGTGCAGGCCATCAAGCTCGGCATGGAACGCGTCGGCCGGTTCGGCGGCCCCTGCCGGCCCCCGCGCGGCCCGCTCAGCGCGGATCAACGCGACCGGATCGAGGCCGACATGGCGCGCGCCGTCGCCGCCCTTGAGAAGCAGGCCGTCTGATGCCGCACCGCGAAGGAGACTCCCGCGCCGTCCGCTCGATCTCCGCCGTCGACTCGCACACCGAGGGCATGCCCACCCGCGTGGTCACCGGCGGCGTCGATCCGATCCCGGGCGCCACCATGGCCGAGCGCCGCCGCTACGCCATGGCGCATCTGGAACCGCTGCGCCGCTTCCTGGTCGACGAGCCCCGCGGCCACCCCGCGATGAGCGGGGCGATCCTGCAGCCCCCGACCCGCCCCGACGCCGACTGGGGCGTGCTCTACGTCGAGGTCAGCGGTTTCCTGCCGATGTGCGGCCACGGCACCATCGGGGTCGCCACCGTGCTGGTGGAGACGGGCATGGTGCCGGTCACCGAGCCGGAGACCACGGTCCGTCTCGACACCCCCGCCGGCCTGGTGCAGGCGCGGGTGGCGGTGCGCGACGGCGTCGCCGAGCACGTCACCCTGCGCAATGTGGACGCGTTCGCGGTCGAGCAGGACGCCACGGTGGCCGTCCCGGAACTGGGGGAGATCCGCTACGACATGGCGTACGGCGGGAACTTCTACGCCATCGTGGACCTGGCCCAGACCGGGCTGCCGTTCGACCGCGCCCGCAAGACGGAGATCCTGGCCGCCGGCCTGGCCGTGATGGGCGCGGTGAACGAGCAGAACCGGCCCGTGCACCCGGTCGATCCGCTTGTCGCCGGCTGCAAGCACGTGCAGTTCCTCGCGCCCGGTTCCACCGCCCGGCACTCCCGCAACGCCATGGCCATCCACCCCGGTTGGTTCGATCGCTCGCCGTGCGGCACGGGGACCTCGGCGCGGATGGCGCAGTTGCACGCCCGCGGTGAACTCCCGCTGCACACCGACTTCGTCAACGAGTCCTTCATCGGCACCCGGTTCATCGGCCGGCTGGTCGGCATGGGGGAGGTGGGCGGACTGCCCGCCGTGGTACCGGAGTTCACCGGCCGGGCCTGGATCACCGGCACCGCCACCTATGTGCTCGATCGCCGTGATCCGTTCCCGCACGGGTTCGTGCTCTGACGCCGTCGCGTCCGGGTGCGGGACCCCGCTGGGCCCGGGTGCCCGGCCCGCTGCCGTCCCAGGGAGCGGGCGGCTGTCGCCCGGAGGGCACCGCACCGGGCGCGTCGATCGCGCCATGTCCGGCCCGGCCGCCCGGTACCGCCATCGACCGGGGGCCGGACCGGTGCAGTGATCGACCGCCGTGTCACCGCGTCCGGGCAGGTCATGCGGATGGTCGCCGTGGTCGGCCCACGGCTTGAGCGTGCTCGGGGAGGGGGATATCCAGGGGGCGTCCGTCCGTAGATTGGCCCGTTCCCGATGGACCGTCTCTCTTCGCCCGGTTGCAGCACTTTCCGATCACCGGCCGGGCCGGCCCGTAGTGATACGGGACATTCCGGGTCCCGGACGCCGTGGGGTGCTCCGGACCCTCGTGGTGCGCGACTCCCCGGCCTCGTTCGGCACCGAGGTGACCTGGGGTTTCAGCAGCGCCACCCGTGACCGTCGGGGCGCCGGGTGCAGCGCGGGCCGGTCGGCGGAAGCATGTGGAAGGGGCGGCTCCGGGCGCCGACTCCGCGCGGCCTGGCGGGCGGAACCGCACTGCGATCGCAAACGCCGGGCGCCGCGGCCCCCGGTTTTTGGCGCATAAGGAGCTGCGTCCGACCGCCGTCCGCAACCGGTCGGTGGGGTCGGGAGTCCTACCGGACATGAAGCCACGCATACTCAAGCGACTGAGCAGACCCGCGGCTGGCTCTCTCGGCCGGCGCGCGGGCGCTGCGCTCGCACTCACCTCCCTCACCCTCCCGCTGACGGTGGCCCTGAGTTCCCCTGCGCAGGCGGCCAGTTCGGGCTGCTACGGGCTCCGCGGCCCGTACCAGAAGCAGGCCGAGCGGTTCCTCGGGCTCCGGGTCGACGGCCGTCAGTCGACGTCCGACTGCCGCGCCATCCGGGCCTTCCAGAACAGCCACGGCATCAAGCCCAACTACGGCTACGCCGGGCCCGTCACCTGGAACGTGATGCAGCTCGTGGCCAAGCAGCGGGCGGCCGGCCGCCACCCGAACAGTGCCCACAAGTGCCCCACCAACAAGGGCCGGATCGCCTGTGTCGACCTGACCCGGCAGCTCAGCTGGATCCAGGACGGCGGGCGCCTGGTGTACGGGCCGGTGCCGGTCCGCACCGGACGCAAGGGCGCGGTGACCCGCACCGGGCACAGCCGCGTCTACTGGCGGCACCTGCACCATGTGTCGACGATCTACCACTCGGCCATGCCCTACAGCCAGTTCTTCGACGGCGGCGAGGCGTTCCACGCGATCAGCGGCAGCGTCTGGTCCGCCCCCGGCTCGTACGGCTGCGTCAACATGCGCACCAACGACGCGAAGAAGTACTGGTCGCTGCTGCACTACGGCGACGACGTGTACGTCTACGGCCGCAAGCCCGGCACCTGAGCACCCCCGCGGGCGCGCCGGCAGGTCCCGGCGCGCCCGCGCCGCGCGGCGCCGTCACGGCACTGTCGTCGCCGCCGGTGCCCCGCCGTGCCGCGACCGCCGCCCGGTCAGTGGGCCAGCAGCGTGTAGAGCGCCAGCGGCGTCACATAGCCGGGCCAGCGGCCGTCCGCGAAGAGCCGGACGCCGGCGTCCTGGTAGCACTGGTCGACGAGCTGGGAGCAGATCATGTGCCGGGTGCTGGCGACATAGCGGCGCAGTCCCGGAACGGGCAGATGGATGCGGTGGGTTGCGATCGCCAGGTAGTCGAGGAAGCTGTAGGGCACGCCCACGTAGTGCTCGGCCGCCGCGCATATCCGGTCGCGCTGCTGGTCGGTGAGCTGGTTGGGGCACACGTAGAGCACATCGGAGTCTTCGTGGTCGCTGAGCGTCCGGATGCGGGCGCCGCCGGGCTCGGCCTCCAGCAGCCGGTCGTCGGGCAGGACCAGGAAGGCGTGTTCGTAGTCGGCGAAGCCGTCTCCGTTGATCCACTCGCCGAAGTGGATCAACCGGCCGGTGACACCGGATATCTGGGTGAGACCGATGTCCCCGGGCTGGGGATGGGTGTGCTTCATGAGCGGCTCCTGGATGCGTGCGGAGCGGATTCACCCGGGTGATACCCGCTGTCGGGCCGCCCGCACCGCGTTCCCGGCGGCACAGTCGAACTGCCCGTCACCCACCCATGTCTGCCTGTTGCGCCCGAGGATGACGAGATGTCAGCACGTCTGTATGCCTCATGGTTGCGGGTGTGATGGTGCATCAGTTGCGGGACGGGGTAAAGGTCCCGGGACTGGAACGGGGGGGCACCCGACGACGAGGAGCAGCACGCCATCATGGCCACCGGCAGCACCGACACCCCGACGCCCACCGCCACCGACCACCGACCGCTCACCGGCACCGTCGCGCTGGTGACCGGCGCCTCCAGCGGCATCGGCACCGCCACCGCGCGGGCGCTGGCGCGGGAGGGCTGCACCCTCGCCCTCGTCGCCCGCCGCGCCGCCCGCCTGGACGAACTGGCCGCGGAGATCGGCGCGCAGGGCGGCGGCCCGGCCGTCGCGCTGGCCGCCGACCTCACCGACGGCGAGCAGGCGCGGCGGGTGGTCCAGCAGACCGTGGAGCGCTTCGGCCGCCTGGACGTGCTGGTCAACAACGCCGGTTACGGCGTCCGCGCCGCGGTGGCGGACAGCAATCCCGAGGACTGGGAGCGGATGGTCGACCTCAACCTCAAGGCCGTGCTGCGGATGTCGCACGCCGCGCTTCCGCACCTGCTGCGGGCGGCGGAGTCGGCCTTGCGCGGTATCGCCGATCTGGTGACCGTCAGTTCGGTCGCGGGCCGGGTGCCCCGCAGGGACAACAGCGTCTACTCCGCCACCAAGCACGCGGTGTGCTCCTTCAGCGAGTCCCTGCGCCAGGAGGTGACCGGCCGCGGGGTCCGCGTCGGGCTGGTCGAACCCGGAATGACCGTGACGGAGATGACCCTGGGCGGCCAGGCCACGGCGGGCCACGGCCTGCCCCCGGACAGCTGGCTGCACGCCGAGGACATCGCCCGCACCATCGCCTTCATGGTCACCCAGCCGGCCCGTGTCGCCATCAACGAGATCATGGTCCGGCCCACCGCCCAGGAGAGCTGACCCGGTGCCGCTGCGCCTGCTGCTCACCTCGGACACCCATGTGCCCAAGCGCGCCAAGGCCGTTCCGCCGCAGCTGCTCGACGCCGTGGCGCGTGCCGACGTCGTCGTGCACGCCGGTGACTGGACCGACGCGGCCACCGTGGACCTGCTGGAGTCCCGTGCCCGCCGGCTGATCGGGGTGTACGGCAACAACGACGGCCCCGCGGTGCGCGCCCGGCTGCCGGAGGTGGCCCGCGCCGAACTGGACGGACTGCGGCTCGGCGTGGTGCACGAGACCGGCCCCGCCCAGGGCCGGGAGCGCCGCTGCGCCGACCGCTTCCCCGACCTCGACGTACTGGTCTTCGGGCACAGTCACATCCCCTGGGACACCACGGCGGAGTCGGGCCTGCGGCTGCTGAACCCCGGTTCGCCGACGGACCGCCGGCGCCAGCCGTACTGCACGTACGTGACCGCGCGGATCACCGATGGCCGGCTGACCGAGGTGGAACTGCATCGCCTGCCGAGCCGGCAGTGAAGGGGCGCCGTCGGGGACCCGCCGGCTTGCCGGTCTGGCGATGCCTGGGGGAAGTCCGATGCGGAGAACTCCGGTGATTGTCTGGGTAGTTGGGATCACGATCCCGGTGCGCGGACATGCCACTCGCCGGCTTCCGGCAAGGAGCCGTGAAGTCGGCGAGTGCGATCGGCCTGTGGCGGGATGCCGCCACGGGCCGGCGGTCAGCGCGCCTGGACTGCCGTGACCAGGGCGTCGAGGCCGTCCCGGTAGATGCCGGTGAAGAGGGCCTCGGCCTCCTCGTCGCTCACGCCCTCAGGGACGAAGCGTCCGCTCCACTGGACCTCGGCGGCTTCCGGCCTGCCGGGGAGGGCGTGGACGCGGAGGGTGGAGAGGTAGCCCGGTGACGGGGAAGGGGGCCTTCAGGATGGCGTAGCTGTAGGAGCGCTCCTGCAGGTCGTACGCCGTCAGCTGCTCGACGATGACCTCGCCGTCGGCGTTGGCCAGCCGGCGTGCGCGGCCGCCCTGTTCGGAGACGCTCTCCGGGATGTAGGGCAGCCAGTCGGGCAGGGACTGGAAGCCGCCGATCAGGTTCCAGACCTCCTCGGGGGAGGCGGGGACGGTGCGGCTCACGGAAGTGGATGCCATGGTGGGGACCTTCGTGCGTGGGGGGGGCGGGGGTGCGGGGGTGCCGGGCGGATCAGGCGCCGGCCGGGAGCGGGGCCGCCGGGTCGAGCAGGCCGGTCTCGCGCAGGTCCTGCCAGAAGGCGGCGGGGATCTCCTCGCGCAGGGCGCTGAGGTCCTCGGCGATGCGGGAGGGGCGGGTGGCGCCGGGGATCGCGGCGGCGGCGGCCGGGTGGGCGAGGGCGAACTGCAGCGCTGCGGCCTTGACGGTCACGCCGTGCCGCTCGGCCAGCTCCCGGATGCGCCCGACGGTCCGAAGGATGTGGTCCGGGGCCGGCTGGTACTCGAAGTGGGTGCCGCCGACCAGGACGCCGGAGCTGTAGGGGCCGCCGACGACCATGTCGACGCCCTGCTCCTGCGCCGCGGGCAGCAGCCGCTGCAGTGCCTGGCGGTGGTCCAGCAGGGTGTAGCGGCCGGCCAGGAGGAATCCGTCGGGGCGCGGCTCGTCCAGGGCGAGGGTGAGTTCGACGGGCTCCACCCGGTTGACGCCCAGGCCCCAGGCCTTGATGACGCCCTGGTCGCGCAGGTCGTCCAGGACCCGGAAGGCGCCGGTGCGGGCGGTCTCGAACTGGGCGAGCCAGCGGTCGCCGTGGAAGTCCTGGGCGATGTCGTGCACCCAGACGATGTCCAGTCGGTCGGTGTTCAGCCGCTTGAGGCTGTCCTCGATGGAGCGCTTGGTGGCGTCGGCGCTGTAGTCGTCCGTCATCTTGTTGGGGCGGCCGTGCTCGAACAGGCCGCCCTTCTCGCCCAGGTCGCGGGCGGTGGGGTCCTCGACCTCGTCGTGGATGACCCGGCCGACCTTCGTGGAGAGGACGAAGGAGTCCCGCGGCTGCTGGGAGAGCATCGTGCCCAGCCGTATCTCGGCCAGGCCCGCGCCGTAGAACGGGGCGGTGTCGTAGAAGCGGATGCCCTGGTCCCAGGCGGCCTGGAGGGTGGCCTGGGACTCGTCCTCGGGGATGGCGCGGAACATGTTGCCCATGGGGGCGGTGCCGAATCCCAGGGAACCGGGCAGCAGGTGGTTGAGGCTCATCAGGAGCTTCCTTCTCTTGCGTGGGGTGTGCCGCTCGACGCCTCCCCCGTGCGCCCTTTCGCAGCTTGCTTGCATACGACGATACTTGCACACGCGTGCTAATGCAAGGGCGCGTTAAGCGCGCGCGAAAGGTTGCTTCAAAGGGGCTCTGACCTGCGGAAATGGTAGATACGGCCGAGGGCCGGACCGCCCTTCCGTGGAAGAGCGGTCCGGCCACCGGGCTCGGAAGCAGGCGACGCCGGGCCGGCGGGGAGCCCTGCCGGCGCCAGGGCTCAGGGCAGGATGGAGTCGACGTAACCGCCGTCGACGCGCACGGCGCCCCCGGTGGTGGCGGAGGCGAACGGCGAGGCGAGGTAGACGACCAGGTTGGCGATCTCCTCGGGCTCGATGAGGCGCTGCAGCAGGGACTGCGGGCGGTACTTGACCATGAACTCGCGCTGCGCCTCGTCCCAGGGCAGCTCGTCGCCGACGAGCTCGCGGACGAACCCCTCGACGCCGCCGGTGTGGGTCGGCCCGGCGATGACGGAGTTGACGGTGACGCCGGTGCCCGCGGCGGCCTTGGCGAAGCCGCGGCTGACGGCGAGCAGCGAGGTCTTCGTCATGCCGTAGTGGATCATCTCGGCGGGGATGACCACGGCCGAGTCGCTGGCGAGGTTGAGGACGCGCCCCCAGCCCCGTTCCTTCATCCCCGGCAGGTAGGCGCGGATGAGGCGGACCGCGGAGAGGACGTTGACCTCGAAGTAGCGGCGCCACTCGGCGTCGTCGATCTCCAGCGGAGGGGCGGAGCCGAAGATGCCGAGGTTGTTGACGAGGATGTCGACCGTGGGCGCGGACTCCAGCACGGCTTCGGTGCCCTGCTCCGTCGCCAGGTCGCCCACGGCGCCGGTGACGTGCTCGCTGCCGGAGTCGGCGCGTACGGTGCGGACGGCCTCCGCGACGCGTTCCGCACCGCGGCCGTTGACGACGACCTGGGCTCCCGCGCGGGCCAGGCCGGTGGCGATGGCCAGGCCGATGCCCTGGGTGGAGCCGGTCACCAGGGCGGTGCGGCCGGAGAGATCGATCTGCATGGGGCATTCCCCTCGTCGAGGCTGTGGAGCTGCGGCGGTGTCGGCGTCCCGGAGCGCCCGCCGCCGTGGGCGGGACGGGCGCTTCGGGAGGTGCGGGGTCAGTTGAAGGTGTCGGGGTCCGGGCCGGTGCGCAGGCCCCGGTCGAGGCCCGCGAGGGCGGCCAGGTCGGCGTCGGTGAGCGTGAAGCCGAAGACGTCGAGGTTCTGCCGGATGCGGGCGGGGGTGACGGACTTGGGGATCACGATGTTGCCGCTCTGCAGGTGCCAGCGCAGCACGACCTGCGCCGGGGTTACGCCGTGCGCCTCGGCGGTTCCCACGATCGCCGCGTCCCCGAGGACCGCGCCCTGGGCCAGGGGGCTCCAGGCCTCGGTGGCGATCCCGTGCTCGGCGTGGAAGGCGCGCAGCGCGGTCTGCTGGAGGCCGGGGTGCAGCTCCACCTGGTTCACCGCCGGGGTGATGCCGGTGTGCTCCATGAGCCGCTGCAGGTGCGCGATCTGGAAGTTCGAGACGCCGATGGCGCGGGCCCGCCCGTCGGCGAGGATCTTCTCCAGCGCCTTGTACGTCTCCACGTACCGGTCGTGGGCCGGGGTGGGCCAGTGGATGAGGTAGAGGTCGACGTGGTCCAGGCCGAGCTTGTCCAGGGAGGCGTCGAACGCGGCCAGGGTCTTGTCGTGGCCCTGGTCCTCGTTCCACAGCTTGGTCGTGACGAACAACTCCTCGCGGGGGAGGCCGGAGGCGGCGAGGGCCTTGCCGACGCCGCGCTCGTTGCCGTAGATCGCGGCGGTGTCGATGCTGCGGTACCCGGCCTCCAGGGCGCTGGCGACCGCGGCGGTGGTCTCCTCGTCGGGGACCTGGAAGACGCCGAAGCCCAACTGGGGCATGGTCACACCGTTGTTGAGCGTCACGTTCGGCACGGAAGTCATCAGGGGGCCTTTCTGCGGTGCTGTCTTGCTGGGGAGCGGAGCAGGGCGGCCGGCTCACGCCGGCCAGCGGTCCGCGGACGAGAGGGGGTCAGAGCGCCTGGAGGGCGGTCCGGGCGAAGCCGTGGTCCTGCTCGGGGGCGCCGCCGCCGAGGCCGAGGGCGCCGATGAGCCGCCCGTCGCGGTGGATCGGCACACCGCCGGCGATGAACAGCAGCGGCTTGTTCAGCGCGGTGGGCAGGGAGTGGAACGGGCCGTCCGGCCTGACCAGGTCGACCAGGTCGGCCGTCGGCGCGTTCAGCTGCAGGGCGGTGTAGGCCTTGGCCGTGCTGGTCTCGCCGGAGATGAGCACGGCGCGCTCGTCGCGGCGGAAGGCCAGCAGGTGCCCGCCGGCGTCGAGGACGGTGATGCTGACGGGGACGCCCGCGGCGTCGGCGGCTCGGCGCGCGGCGGCGACGAGGGTCTCCGCGTCGGCGGCGGTCAGCGGGGTCACGGTGGTGGTGCTCATGGGGATGTTCCTTGCGTGGGTGGGGGCACGCGGCCGGTGCGGCGCGGGTGCGGGGGGATCAGGAGCGGGCGGCTCCCGCCGCGGCGGGAGCGGCGCTGTGGTCGGAGGTCGCGGCGGGGCCGGGGTTCGCCGGTGCGGAGGCCGCGGTGGCGCGGGTGGGCCGCAGCTCCAGCCGGTGCGAGAGGACGGCCAACACCAGGGCGGCGGCGGCCAGGACGGCGCCGGCGGCGTTGGGCGCGGTGTCGCCGAGGCCGGCGGAGATCACCAGGCCGCCGAGCCAGGCGGACAGCGCGTTGCCCAGGTTGAAGGCGCCGATGTTGGCCGCCGAGGCCAGCGTCGGTGCGCCGTGGGCGTGGTCCAGGACGCGCTTCTGCAGCGGCGGGACGGTGGCGAAGCCGAGCGCACCGATGAGGAAGACGGCCACGACGGACGCGGCCTTGCTCGAAGCCAGGAAGGTGAACAGCAGCAGGACCAGGGCCAGGCCGGCCAGCGAGGTGTAGAGCAGGGGCATGAGCTTGCGGTCCGCGAAGCGGCCGCCGATGAGGTTGCCGGCCACCATGCCCAGTCCGAAGACGGCCATCAGCCAGGTGACGGAGGACTGCGCGAAGCCGCTGACCTCGGTCATCATCGGCGCGATGTAGGTGATCGCGGCGAACACGCCGCCGAAGCCGAGGACCGTCATGGCCATGGCCAGGATGACCTGGGTGTTCTTGAAGGCGGCGACCTCGTGCCGCAGCTGCACTCCGGCCGGCTTGGGCACGTCGGGCACGAGCTTGGCGACGCCGATCAGGCCGAGTACGCCGAGGGCGGCGACGAGCAGGAAGGCCACGCGCCAGCCGGCGCTCTGGCCCACGAACGTGCCCAGGGGCACGCCGACGACGTTGGCCACGGTCAGGCCGGTGAACATCATGGAGATGGCGCCGGCCTTCTTCTCCGGTGCCACCAGCTCGGCGGCGACGACGGAGCCGATGCCGAAGAAGGCGCCGTGGGCCAGCGAGGCCACCACCCGGCCGATCAGCATGACGGCGAAGACCGGGGCGACGGCGGAGATGAGGTTGCCGAGGATGAACAGGCCCATGAGCAGCATGAGCATGTTCTTGCGGGAAATCTTGGTGCCCAGGATGGTCATGATCGGTGCGCCGACCGTGACGCCGAGGGCGTAGCCGGTGACCAGGAAGCCGGCCGTCGGCACGGACACGCCGAGGTCCGCGCCGACCTGGGGCAGCAGCCCCATGATCACGAATTCCGTGGTGCCGATTCCGAAGGCCCCTATGGCCAGGGCCAGCAGTGCGAGCGGCATGACGAGGATCCTTTGAGATGCAGGATGTGCGCGGGAGCGTCTTGTAAGCGGGAACAATAATTGCACGCGCTGGCTAATGGCAAATGCGGGTATAGTGAGGTGCGTGATATCGCGGCAGGCGCCCTGTCGACGCCTCCGCTCGCAGGACCCGACTGAGGGAGCTTCCATGACCGCCACCGACCCGGCGATGACCGCACTGGCGCACGGCTGGTCGGCGCTCTCGCTGCTGCACGGACGCATCGAGGGCAAAGTCGAACGTGCGCTTCAGGCCGAGCATCGGCTGAGCGCGCGCGAGTACTCGCTGCTGGACGTGCTGAGCCGCCAGCACGACGGCGAGGGCGGCCACCTGCAGATGCGACAGGTCGCCGACTCCGTCGTCCTCAGCCAGAGCGCCACCACGCGACTGGTGACCCGGCTGGAGGACCGCGGGCTGCTGGAGCGCTACCTGTGTCCCACCGACCGCCGCGGCATCTACACCAACGTCACCGAAGACGGCCTGCGCCTCCTGGAAGAGGCCCGCCCCACCCACAACACCGCCCTGCGCGAGGCCCTCGACCAGGCAGCCACCGAGCCCGTACTGGCCCCCCTGGTCCACGCCGTCCAGCAACTCCCGAGCGGCGCCCAGCCGGCGTGACCTGCCGCCGCGCGCGGCAACGCCACAGAGGCCAGGGAACGGCCGCCCCGCCACTCGCCGGGGCGGCCGTTTCCGTACCCGGATCGGCGCGCTGAGCGGAGGCAGGTGTTGGCGAGGCAGGGCCTGCCACATGACCGGCGGCGGTCTTCGTCGTGACTGGCGGGACTGGTGGTGTTGCCGTACGCCGGCAACGCCAGGCGGCGGGCGCCATCCAACTCGCCTGCCGCATACGTGAATCACCAGCCCACGCAACTACCCGAGGGTGAGCACCGCCTTGCCGTGGAGTCCGCGGGTGAGCAGTGCGTCGATCGCCTCCGCCGCGGCGTCCCAGTCGCCGCGCCAGGTGATGCCCGGGTCGAGTGCGCCGGCGGCGACGCGCCGGGCCAACCAGGTCGGATCGCGGTCCAGGCCGGAGCGGGCGAGCAGGAAGAACGTCACGATCGACCCGTTGTGCCTGCCCTGATCGCCGAAGAGCGTCCCGAACGGGAAGTCCTCCCGGGCGTTGGCGGAGTGCCCGACCGCGACGAGCGTGCCGCCCTCGTTCAGCGTCTGGTACGCCTCGACGAGCAGCGGGCCGCCGACCATGTCGAGCACGCCGTCCACCGGCCGGCCGGCCTCCTTCGGTGTGCGGATCACCTCGTGGGTGCCCAGCCCGCGCAGCAGTTCGCCGTTGGTGTCGGGGTCGCCGGCGAGGGCCACGACGCGGGCGCCCGCCGCGCGGGCGAGTTGCACGGCGTATCGGCCGACACCTCCGGTGGCCCCCGTGACGAGGACGTCGCGCCCCAGGAGCGGGCCGACGCGGTGCAGGGCGCGCAGGGCACTCGTGGCGGCGACCGGGATGGTCGACGGCGCGGCCGGGTCGGCGCCCTCGGGTGCGACGCCGATCAACGCGGTGTCGACCACGCGCAGTTCGGCCCAGGCGCCGTCGGGCATGAGCGTCACGACCGGCGTGCCGACGGCCGGTCCGGAGCCGTCGGCGGCCGCCCGTTCCACGACACCGGCCGCCTCCCAGCCCAGGACCGCGCCTTCGGGCGCACCGCTCAGGCCGAAGGCGACCTCTCCGTGGTTGAGCGAGGTCGCAGTCACCCGGATCAGGGCCTGGTGGGGTGCGGGAACCGGGTCGGGGACGGTGCCCAGTCGCAGGCCGGCGGGGGCTGAACGGTCGACGGGCAGTGCGCGTTGGACGAGCTCTGCGACGTGGTCGAGGTCTCCAAGGGGACGTTCTTCCGCAACTTCGGCAGCAAGGAAGACGTCGTACTGGCACCGACCCAGGACCTGTGGGCGGCCTTCCTCGACGTCCTGGAGGACTGCCCGGCGGACGGGCGCACGCTCAATCGCGCTGTTCGAGGACGCCCTCGTCGCGGCCATCGACCGGATGGACGCCGAAGAACGGGCCGAACGCACCCTGCAAAGACGCCGGTTGGCATCCCGGACGCTGTCCATGGACGCACACGGGCTGGCGTTCTGCGACCGCACCAGCCGTACCGCCCTCGCCGTGGTCGAGCGGCGGTTCGCCCTCCCCGGAACCGGCGACGGACGCGCCCACCTGGCGTTCGACATGCTGATCGCAGCGTTCCACCGAGCACTCGACGGCTGGGTGGCACAGCCCGCCGGCCACACCCGGACAGACCTCGCTCACCGACTCCGCGCAGCCTGCGCGGAGTTGCCCGGCGCACTGACGGCGAAGGCCGAGGCGCGCGCGTAGGACCGGCCGGGTCGCCTGTCTGGGGGCGTGCCTGGGGCTGGGGAGAAGTGCCTGTGCAGGCAGATACGGCGAAGGTGCGCGGCACCGGCGATGACATGAAGGCGTTGCCGAGCGACAACCAGCGGCGGATGCAGCACGCGCACCTCCGCATCGTCCGCCCGCACCTGGATTGGTACTGACAGGCAGGATGACCGAAACCGTCGCACATCATGGTGCGGGGCCGCGCCACCCCGCTCGGCGTTCGCAAGTCCGAGCGCTCGCGGTACCGCTGCTCTCACTGGCCGCCATCGGCTGTCTCATCACCACGGTGGCGTTGTCCACCGCCCATGTACACCGCCAGTCGGCTGCCTGCCGCTACGTGGCGGTGCCCTGGACGCACTTCGCTTGCGCCTACGGAGCCCCTCGTCCACTTCGTGCTCTCCCGCACCGCGCGCCGCGATGCTCCAACCCGCTTCCGGCAGGCAGAGCTGGCTCCCGACGCTCTTCGTCGGTGGTTGGTCAACGCCAGACCCAGGCCGTTCCCGGGGGCGGTGTTCGTCGGCGACCAGTCGGCAAGGGCGACGCGCGAACGCCTGCGGCTCGTGGGCGATATCGTCGACGGGCGCACACCACCCGCCGCTTGATAAAGAAACAGCAAAGCAGTCCTTTCGTCGCAGGTCATGAAGCGTCCTCCCCACGTGCGTGGGGGTGTTCCGCCCGAGGGCGGTCGAACTCTACGTTCAGCAACGTCCTCCCCACGTGCGTGGGGGTGTTCCGGTGTCGGTCAGGAACCGGTCCCAGCGCGGGGTGTTCTCCCCACGTATGTGTGGCCGTCCACCGCGTCGACGTCGTCGACCTTGGTCCAGCTCCCCACTACGGGTGGGGGACGTGGCTGCATGGGCATATTTGTCCGGTGAGTGACGCGGGTGTGTCTGCGGTCCGTGGGCCCGCAAGTTCCTCATGGTTGTTAGGTGGTCAACCGGAGCAGTGTTCGAGGGTAGGACGGTTTGGATTGGAGTGCTGTGTCTGACGATCTATTCGAGTGTCGGATTTGGGGTAAGTCCAAGGGGCTGCCGGTTGGTTCGCATTATCCGCTGGTGTGTCACCTGGTGGATACGGCGGTTATGGCCGATGTCCTGTGGGATGCGTACCTGTCGCGGTCGCAGCGTCGTGTGATCGCGAAGGCGTTGGGTGTCGGTCTGGATGCGGCGCGGCGGGTCGTGGCGTTCTGGGCTGGGTTGCATGATGTCGGGAAAGCTGTTCCGGGGTGGCAGGCGGGGCGCGGTGATCTGGCGGCTGCTCTGGCGGGGGTTGGGTTTCCCGAGGTGTCTGAGGCGGATGCTGCGGCGTTGGGGCGGCATGAGGCGTCGTCGCAGTTGTTGGTGCCGTCGCTGCTGGGTGGTCTTGGTTGGGAGGTGGAGGGGCAGCGGGATCGGGTGGCTGCTGTGGTGGCGGGCATGGTGGTCGGCGGGCATCATGGCCGGTTCGGTGAGCCGACCCGTGCCGATGTGGTGGCGGGGCCTGTGGGGGCGTTTCCTGGTCTGGGTGGGGGGCGGTGGGCTGGTCAGCGTGAGGCGATGGCCCGGGTGTTGGCGGCGGTCACTGGGGCCCCGGCAGTCGCGGGGGTTGGGGAGCGGGTGCCGGCTGGGGTGATCACGGTGGTGACGGGGCTGGTGGTGTTGGCTGATTGGTTGGTGTCCCAGGAGGATCACCTGCTCGCTCGGGTTGATGCCGCGGGCCAGGTGGTGGATGCCGCCGCGGTGCACGCGTGGGCTGCGGAATCGCGGGTGCATGCCCAGGACCTGGTGGCGGATGCGGGTTTGGTGGTGCCCGAAGTGTCGGAGGGGGAGTCGTCGTTCAGCGGCATGTTCTCGTACGTGCCGATCGCCGAACCGAACCAGTTGCAGGCGAGCATCGCTGAGCACCTGCCGCGGATGCTCGGCGGCAACCCGGGGTTGTTGCTGGTGACGGCGCCGACCGGTGATGGCAAGACCGAGGCCGCGTTGTTCGGGGCGTCGTTGTTGGGGCGGGCATGCGGGACGCACGGCGTGTATGTGGCGCTGCCGACGATGGCGACGACGAACCAGATGCACGGACGTCTCAAGGGCTGGGCGCAGCACAACCTGCCGGGGGCCGTGACCCGGTTGCACGGGATGGAGTGGATGAGCGACCCGGAGACGCGGGTCGTGCACGGCGATGAGGGTGTGTCGGTGGAGGCGACGCGGTGGTTGCGTCAGTCCAACCGTCACGGTCTGCTCGCGCACCTGAACGCCGGCACTATCGATCAGGCGTTGCTGTCGGTGCTGCCGTTGGGTTTTGGGCAGTTGCGGCATCTGGGCCTGTCCGGCAAGACGTTGGTCATCGATGAGGCGCATTCCTATGATGCGTTCACGCATGCGCTGCTGCTGCGGTTGTTGGAGTGGTGCGGGGCGTGGCAGGTGCCGGTGGTGGTGCTGTCGGCGACGCTGACCGGTGAGAGTGCAGCCGGGCTGGTCAATGCCTATCGGTCCGGTGCCGGCTACACGCGTCCGGAGCGGGTGGAGCCGGCGTATCCGGGGTGGTCGTTCACCGACCACAAGACCGGCGTCACCCACGTGCCCAGTGTCCGGGTGGGGACCGACCGGGGGCGGGAGTTGCGGGTGGAGATGGTCACCACCCGCGGCACCGGGCACCGGCAGCGCACGGTCCTTGCCGAGTTGGAGCCGTTGGTGCGCGAAGGGGGATGTGCGGCCGTCATGTGCACGACCGTCGCCCACGCCCAGGCCACCTACCAGCACCTGGCCGCCGAACTCGAGGGCACGGTCGACCTGCACCTGCTGCACGCCAGGCTCCCCGCGCATCAGCGCGAGGCCTACACGGCGCAGGCGGAGACCGCGTTCGGCCGCGTCAACAAGGCGGCCACCATTCGCCCGAAGCGGGGCATCATCGTCGCAACGCAGGTCATCGAGCAATCCCTCGACCTGGATTTCGACCTGGTCATCAGCGACCTGGCGCCGCTGGCCCTGCTGCTGCAGCGGGCCGGCCGCGCCTTCCGCCACGGCCCCGAGGTGTGGGCCCAGGCCGGACTCACCCGCCCGGCCTGGGCCGGCACCGACCCCCGCATGGCCGTCCTCACCCCCGCCGGCACCGACGGCGACCCGAACTTCGCACCGCCGACCTGGGGCAGCGTCTACCCGTCCTCGCTACTGCAGCGCACCTGGGAACTCCTCGACCGACGCCCCGGCACCCTCAACATCCCCGGCGACGTCCAAGCCCTCGTCAACGCCGTCTACGACCCGGAATTCACCAGCAGCAATCCCGACGCGCTCCTGGCCGCCGACCGCGACCGCACCACCGACGACACCCTGCGCCGCGCCCTCGCCGACCTCGCGATGATCCCGCCCCCGCGCCGCGTCCACACCGGCAACCTCCACCGGCTGACGGCCTCCGACGCCGACCGGGACCTGATCACCACCCGGCTCGGAGCCAACTCGGTCAACCTGATCCCGACGTTCCACGACACCGGCAACCAGATCTGGCTCGACCCCCAGCACACCGTGCCCATGCCCCTCCCCACGCCGGGAGCCCGCGGCCGGCTCACCCGGGCGCAGATCCGCACCCTCATGTCATACGCCGTACCCATGCGCGCCGGGAAATGGCTCACCCAACTCACCCCCGACCAACAAGCCCACCCCACATGGGCATCCGAACCACGCCTGACCGGCCTCGTACGACTCCCGCACCACCAAACCCCAACCGGCCACGAACCAGCACCGATCGGTGACCGCCGACTACGCCTGCACCCCGTACTCGGTATCGTCGACGACGCACGCACCACAGCATGATTGACAAAGAAAACGCAAAGCAGCCCTAACGCCGCAGGTCACGAAGGGTCTTCCCCACGCAGGTGGGGGTGATCCGGCCCGCCCAGTGCGTGGGCGGGCCAGGGGGACGTCTTCCCCACGCAGGTGGGGGTGATCCGGATGCGTTCGTACTCCGCTTGGAAGCGGGCCGGTCTCCCCCCACGCAGGTGGGGGTGTTTCCGGTCTCATCCGCGGGCTATGGCTTGATTGCCCTCTGCGTTCTTGGGTGGAGGGGGTGTTGTCAGTGGTGCCCGGTACGGTGCAGAGCGATGACCACTACACATGCTGAGCCGTCAACGCCTGCCGCTGGTCTGGATGTTGGGGCTGATCCGTGGATTCCGGTGACCATGGTCGATGGCACGCGTGGCGTGTATGGGCTGCGTGGCTTGCTGGCGGATGCTCATCGGATTGAGTCGCTGGCGGTCGGTGCGCCGCCTGCTGAGTGTGCGCTGCTGCGGATCCTGTACGCCCTGGGGCTGCGGGTTTCCGGGCTCGATGAGATGGACGGGGTCGGTCGGTACGACTTGCTGGAGCAGGGCCAGTTCGACGTCGGTGAGGTGGACGCCTATTTCGCCCGGTATTCGGGGCGTTTTGGGCTGTTCGATCCGGTGCGGCCGTGGATGCAGGAGCCGCGGCTGCCGTCGCAGATGGATGTCGTTGTGGCGAAGGGGCGGCGTGCTGGGCAGATAGACCGGAAGACGAGCGGGATCGGGAAGTTGGCGGTCACGCGGGCGTCGGCGTCGTCGTCGGCGTGGTTCGGTGCGTTCCATGACGGGGTGCCGGTTCCGGTGCCGGGCGTGGAGGCTGTTGGTCATCTGCTGACGTGGTTGTGGTACGGGCAGGGGGGTCCGCAGGGTCCGGTTCGGCGGACGCCGGCCCACACGGGGCGGCATGCCTCGGTGGGTCCGTTGCGGGGGCTGGTGTCGTACCACCCGACCGGCAGGACACTCTTCGAGACGATCGTGCTGGGGATTCCCGACACGGAACTGGTCGATCGCGACGCGGATGTGGCGCCGTGGGAGGCCGATGAGCTGCCGGATCCGGGCGGGGAACTGCCGGTGGCGGCGGGGCCGGTGTCGCTGCTGACCGGCCGTGCACAGCACGCGCTGCTGCTGGTGCCGAATGTGGCCTGGTCGGCGGCGGAGGATGTGTATATCGCGTGGGCGTGGCCTGGTGCGTTGCCGCCGGTGATGGATCCGTACCTGAACTGGTTGGAGGGGTCGAAGGGGCAGCGGTATGCGCAGCGTGCGCAGGTGGGACGGTCGTTGTTTCGGGATTTGGATGGGCTGATTCTGCACCGGAGGCCGGGGAGTAAGCAGCGTAGGCCGCTGGTTATGGACGCGATTCACGATGTGCCGGCTGAGGTGCTGGAGCACGTGGGGGTCGCGGCGTACGGGTTTGAGCAGGAGCGGGAGAAGGCGGGTGGGGAGAAGGGTTGGTATCGGGCGGTGACGCCTGCGGTGCTGCGGCTGATCCGTGAGGAGGAGGCGGCGAACGCCGGCCGGCTCGCGGTGGCGCGGGAGCGTGCGGAGGTGTGCGCGAACCGGTTGGCGTGGGCGGTGGACGAGGTGTGGAAGGAGACTGCCGTCCCGGCCGGTGATCCGGAGAAGAAGGAGTATGCGAGCCGGTCGCCGTTGGGGGAGCGGGCGCTGGCTGCGTACTGGCCGCTGGCTGAAGTGGAGTTCTGGCTGCTGGTGGAGCAGCGGGCGTGGGACCGGGCGGTTGCGGTGTTCGGGCAGTTGGCGGTCTCGCTCTATGACCGGTTGTCGCGGGAGATCACCGATGCGCAGCAGCCGCGCACGGTGCGGGCGGTGGTCCGGCACCAGGGCAAGGTCGCCTCCATGCTGCCGAGGACCACTGAGGCCGATACGACGACGGATGGGGAGGCGGCGTGAGCGCGCCGGGGGAGACGAAGACGTTGAGTGGTCGGCGGCTGGCGGACGCGGACCGGTTCGTGGCCAGGATCTCAGCGGCCTGCCGGCGCGATGCCGGGGCGGGGCAGGCCCTGCGGTCGGCGTTGGGCCGCACGCCGGCTGAGGCGATCCGGGCGCACCGGTATGTGGCAGCGCAGCTGCCGGATGATCCGGTGGCGGATCTGGAATGGGCGCACTACACGGTGGCGGCACTGATCGCCCTGTACGAGCCGGAGGCGCGGCCGGCGAAGGACCGCTCTCGCCCCGCCGAGGGGGGCAGCGAGGTCGGCGACCAGATCCACGGCGAAGCGGGCGGTCAGGCCGATGCGGAAGGCGGGCGGAAGCCTCGTACGCGGGCCGAGCGGCTGCGGTTGGGGAATCTCGGTGCGGTGCTCGGGCGGCTGGATGCGCCCGAGACCAACGGGAGCGAGCCGGATCCGGAAGGACGGCGAGCGGCCCGGCTGCATGCCCTGATGCGGGAGGACCTGGCCGGCATCCACGCGGCGCTGCCGGGAGTGATGCGGATGGCGGCCGCGGACGACGGCCGCATGGACTGGGGCGTCTTGCTGCACGACCTGGCGGACTGGGACCGCGACTCCCTGCGGGAGGCGGCGGTGCTGCGCTGGTCGACCGCCTACTACAAAGCCCTGACCAAGACCAGCGCCGACCGCTCGGATACGGGTGCCGGCGACGGGCACGACAGTGACAACGAGAGCAAGGGGGAGACCCGGTGACCTTTTTGTGCCTGCACGCGGTGCAGACCATCCCGTACGCCAATCTCAATCGCGATGACCTGGGGGCACCCAAGACGCTGACGTTCGGCGGGACGACCCGGATCCGGTTGTCGTCGCAGGCACTTGGGCGTCCGCTGCGCGAGTACGTCGAGGACACCACCGGCATCCACGCGGTGCGTACCCGGCGCCTGGGCCAGCAGGTCGAGGCGCAGCTGCGCGAACGGGGGTGGGGTGCGGAGCTGGCCGCGGGTGCTGCTGAGCAGGTGCTGACTTCGACCGGGTTCAAGCTGGACAAGGCCGGCACGAAGAGCTTGCTGTTTGTGCCGGCGGTGACGGCGGCCGGGATCGCGGACCTGTGTGTCGAGCACCGGGAGGGGATCGAGGCGGTGGTCGCCAAGGGTAAGCCGGACACGAAGCTCCTGGCGGAACTGGGGGCTGGGGTGAAGGAGTTGATCGGCCGCCGCAACGGGTCGATCGCACTGTTCGGGCGGATGCTCTCGGAGCTGCCCGGCGCCGGGGTCGACGCCGCCCGCCAGCTGGCCCACGGGTTCTCCACACACACCAGCCGGCGGCAGGCCGACTTCTTCGTGGCCGTCGACGACGTCACCCACGACAGTGACGAGACGGGCAGCGGTCACATGAACCACGGCGAATACGCGGCCGGGGTGTTCTACCGGTACGCGGTCTTGGACCTGCGGGAACTGCTGTCCGACGGCGGCTTGGACGGCGACACCGACACCGCGCGTGCTTTGGTGGATGCGTTCGCAGCCGGGTTCATCCGCATGCTGCCGCAGGCCAAGAAGAACACCACCGCGCCGCACACGGTCCCGGACCTGGTGCACTTGGCGGTGCGCACCGACCAGCCGCTGAACCTGGCGGCCGCATTCGAGCGCCCGGTGGCTGCCGAGCAGGGCGGCGGTTGGGCCCGCCCCTCCCGCGTCGCCCTTGCCACGTATGCGAAGGCCGTCAACCGGCTCATGGGCAGCGATGACATCGCCTTCGCCGGGTACGCCGCGATCGCCGAAGACGAGACTTTGACCGGTCTCGGTGAGCAGGTCGACTCCTACGGGGCGCTCACGCAGGGCGCGGTCGACGCGCTGTTCAAGGCCCACGCTGCCGCTCAGTAGCAGCCCTTTCCCCACGGAGGTGGGGCACATCTCGACGAGGAGCTGTTCTTGCCTGGCATCTTGATCCACCTGTCCGCGCCGTTGCAGTCGTTCGGTGAACATTCGGCGTTCACGGAGCGGGACACACATCCCCGGCCGACGAGGTCGGCGTTGATCGGTCTGATCGCAGCCGCCCTCGGCCGCAGCCGGGAAGCGGACCTGTTTGACCTGCGGAGTCTGCGGTTTACGATCCGCACCGACCGGCCCGGAGTACGGCTGGTGGACTTCCACACGGTAGGCGGGGGCCTGCCCCGAGAGCGGACGGTGCCGTCCGCCAACGGCGACCGCAAGAAAGAAGAGACGGCGACGGTCGTCACCAAGCGGCACTACCTGTCGGACGCCGCGTTCACCGTCGCGGTGGACGGCGACACCGCCACGATCGCCATGGTGACCGACGCGCTGCGGGCCCCGCAGTGGCCCCTGTACCTGGGGCGACGAGCCTGCCCTCCGGCGGGACCGCTGCTGGTCGCCGCGGGCCTGGACGACGCCGGCGCCGCACTGGCCGCCTTCCCCCTGCACCGGAGCCGTCCCTACGGGGCCACCACCGTGGTGGTCGACGTCGCCCACGACCAGCCGCCCACCGACGGGCACCTGGCACGCCACCGGCTGGTGGACGACCCGGTCTCCTTCGACGCCTACCAGCGGGCGTGGCAGGCCCGGACCGAGTACGTCACCACCCTCACTCTGCCCGCCGAACTCTGCGCCGGCCTCGGCACCAGCTGGATCGAAGCACTGACTACCGCCCGCGGACGGGAGACTGCCGCATGACCACGCTCACCACCACGGCGGCGACGACCGGTACCGCGTGGCTGACGCAGCTGCGGCTGAACACCCGCAACCGAGCCACGCTGCGGGACCTCCGCAACGGCAACCAGCTGCACCGCACGCTGATGCGGCTGGTACCAGACGGGCTCGGTGACCAGGCCCGTGCCGCCGGAGGACTGCTCTACCGCCTCGAAGAAGCCGACACCGGCATCACGGTCCTCGCGCAGACCCGGCAGCAGCCGCTCATCGACCGGATCGACCCCGGCTACGCCCGCGTCGCCGTCAAGGACATGGCCGGATTCCTGGCACGACTGCACGAGGGCCTGCACATCCAGTACCGGATCGCCGCCAACGCAGTGGTCCAGTACGGCAGTCTCGCCGACCGCGAACGTGCACGGACCCGGCTCAAGCTCGATCGTCTACCGCCCGCCCGACGCGCGTTGACGGGGGAGGACGCCGACGACTGGTGGTACACCCGCGCCGCCCGCAACGGCCTGAACATCCACACCCTCGCCCCCTCCACCGGCCCCTCCATCGACGTCGTCCGCGAGCACCAAGGCCGCGACGTCGCCCACCGGCACGCGATCACCGTCTTCCAGGGCGACGCCACCATCACCGACCCCGACATGGTGCGCGCCGCGATCCTCAACGGCATCGGCCGTGGTCGGTCATTCGGCGCCGGCTTGCTCAGCCTCGCGCCTACATGACAGACGACAGCGCCTCGGAAACTTCTTGGCACGGGCATCCGACGATCTCCCGACCGCGGGGGATCGAGCCGCTGTTCTCACCGGCCTCACGCGAGGGGGCGTAGCGCTGTCCCGCGCTGGCAGGCATGGAGAGGGCAGCTGGTGCTTTGCGGTTGACGAGGAGATTCTCCATGTGGCCGGCCCGGGCCCGTAGGCCCTGCCTGCACGTTCCGATCGCGTGCCTGCTGGCGGCGAGGTCGCCGGGAGAGAGGACACCATGCCGATCACCGATACCGACATCTCCTCGGTCGGGCCCCGGCTGCGGGCGGCATCTGCGGCCGGGCCGCCGAACTGGCCGCCCTTGATGTTGCTGACGGGGTTGCCGCAGCACCGGAAGTGCGCCCGGCCCGGTCCCGGATCGGGCCGAGGCTGAGAGGATGGGGGCATGAGCGCGCAGACAGTGCATCCCGCCGACGCCGGCCCCCCGCCGCTGCCCCGCACGCAGAACGCTGTGGCCCAGGCCCTGCCTCCGGCAGACCGGATGGAGTTCTACCGGGAGATGGGCGAGGCCGACGAAACCGAGCTGCTGGGCGTCCTGCGCCGCTGGTGGCTGCGGGCCCAGATGTACGCCGACCCGCTGCCGGAGGAGACCCGCACCGCCGTCGAAACCGACCGTGCGCCGGGCCGCTCGGCCTCGGCACTGGTCCGCGAGGGCCTCGCTGCACGTGAGACGAGGGGCCGTTGATCGACGACCAGCTCGGGCCGGATGAGGAAGACGAAGGTGAGGACCGCATCCGGCTCTCGCCGGCCGTCTACCCACTCCTTGGACCCGATGCCTCACCCTCGGTGTTCTCCGCCGTGGCCAACCTGCTCGTCGAGCTCCGCGCCAACCCCGTCCCGCCGCTGGCACAGCCGGTTCCCAGCCGGCCGGGCTGGTTCTCCACGCCGCTGGCCCGCGATATCGGGCTGGCCGAGTACTACGTCGGCGGCACCGAGCCGGAAGCCGACGGGCCAAACATCTACGTGGCCCGGATCGTGATCTCGGACGACTGGCCCGACCTCTGACACAGCCCACAAGGCCAGGCGAGTGGGCAGCACTCCTTTGGGAGCGTCACCGGTCTGGCCTCGACGGCATGACGGTTCAACCGCCGCGGCGTTGCCACAGCATGACCGCACGAAGCCTCACTCAGCTCCACCGCACCGCCCGTACCACAGCCGTGCGGGCGCAGGCCCGGCGCGAGGCCGAAGCCGAGGAAGCACGGCTGCGAGCAGCCCGCCAGCGGCCCCGGCGCCTGGGCAGACCGCGCGGGCCCCGACGCATCCCGCTGTCGGTGCGCATCCTGCCGGATACCGACGCCCAGCTCACCGCTGCCTGCGAGCAAACAGGCCGCCCACCCCAATACCTCGTCGAGGATGCCCTTGGGATCCTGTTCAAAAAGCTCCGGGTACCGAAGGCCCCCGGGGCCAGGAGTTCCGCCGAGCACGCTGCAGCCCCAACCATCTCACGTCAATCGTCCAAGCCGTCCTCACCCTCGAGAGACACCGCCAAAGAAGCTCGCTCATAAGATCATGTAAGCGACTCTCGACCGACCGGTACACAGTCAACCGATCGGGCGGTTGAGCCATCGGGAATCGAGCGAGAACGGGAGTGCGGTGTGAGCGGGGCTAGGGGGCAGGACGGTTCGTCCGTGCCTGAAGAGGAGTGGGAGCGGTTCCTGCGTGAATCGGTGACGGGTGCGGCCGGGGCCCCCGTGGAGCCGTCGGCGCGCGCCCGTGGGGTGGAGCGGCGGCTGCGGGAGGGCTCCGGGCAGCCGGAGAGTTGGCGTACGTATGCACCGGCCCGGCCCCGGCGCAGGAAAGGCTGGTACGTGACTGGGTGGGTGGCGGGCGCCGTCCTCCTGGTCGTGGGGCTCTTCCCGCAGCAGGTCGTCGGCTGGTTCGGTGGCAACGACGGCGGGCAGGACGGGGCGCCGTTGGCCGCCGAGTCGGAGAGTCCACGGGAGGCTCCCGGCGCCGTGCCGACTCTGCGCCCTACCCTCGCTGAACCCTTCCGGGGCTCGCCTGCCGGTCGCTGGGCCGACGGAGCAGCAGGGATCACGGTGCCAGCGGCCGAGGCGACCGGCTGGATGGATGCCGCCCAGGTCGAGCGGGCACTGCGGCAGAGCCGGGACTTCCTGGTGGCTGCGGGGCTCGACTCTCACGTGCTGCGCGGCGAGCGCCCCACGAAGGCGATTGCGCTGCTGAACCCGCACCAGAAGGACGTCCAGGAGTACCTCCGCACCGCACTGTCGTCGACAGCTCCTGCTCCCGAGACCAACCCGCTGCTGTTGTTCAGCCGCTTCCGGCCGGAGCAGACCCGGTTGGTCGGTGACACGGTCAAGACGCGCGGCCGGCTGACGTACCAGGAGGGGAAACGAGGGGCGGTCGAAGTAAGTGCGGACGTCACCTTTGTGTACCCGGTCACCCCAGCAGGCAACGGTGGGCGTGACGCCGAGGTCGTCCGTACGATCGTGCGGCGCAAGATGGTGATGAGCTGGGATAACCCGGCCAAGGTCATCACCGAACCGGGCACGATGTCCCTCGTCTCGTACGCGCTCGACATGACCAACGGCGGCTGCTCCGCCCCGACTGGCTACTTCGTGCCGCCCTTCGGCACGGCCAAGGAGCAGCCCGCCAACGAGGCCCACCAAGTCGATCCGTACGACCGCAGCAAGCCGATCGACGCGGGTAACGGTACGACGGCCACGGGCAGCGACTGTGCGACCGCCACTCGCTCCTAGTAGATCGTCGCGGCTAATGCTTGGGGTAGAGGTGGCGCAGTTTGATGCGTGCATCGTGGGTGGTGAACTGCCAATTCACCTGGCGTTGGTCGGTGTTGGTGGCGTTCTGCCAGGCTGTGAGTTCGGTGTTGAGTGTGTTGAGGTCGTCGATGCGGCGGTCGAGGCATTGCCGGGTGAGTGCGGAGAGTTCGATCTCGGCGATGTTGAGCCATGAGCCGTGTTTGGGTGTGTGGTGGATCTCGAGGCGTTGGGCCAGGGTGAAGGCTTCTTGCGGTTCGAATGCCTCATACAGTGAGGCGATGTTGTGGGTGTTGAGGTTGTCCATCACCAGAACCACGGTCTCGGCGTTGGGGTAGTCCACGTTCAGCAGCTGCTTGACCTGGCCGGCCCAGTCCATGCGAGTCCGTCGGGACAGTGCCTGGGTGCGACGCCATCCGCGTAAGGGCTCGGTCCACACGAAGATGGAGCAGGTGCCGCAGCGGATGTATTCACTGTCCTGGCAGGCGTCGTGACCGGGCCGGGCCGGGAGTGGGTCGCGGACGTGGCCGAGGAGTTGGTAGGGCTTCTCGTCCATGCACACCACCGGACGTGCCGGGTCATAGGGCCGGGCGTAGACGGCCAGGACGTCTTCCATCCGGGCTGCGAACTGTGCGTTCGCCCGTGGCGGGATGGTCCAGCACTTCTTCAGGTGAGGGCGCAGTTCCGTTTTTTAAGATCCGCCCGATGGTGGAGTGGTCCAGGCTGGGGATGTCCTCGACCAGTGCGACGTGCTTCTCCAGCAGTCGCAGCGACCACCGCGCATGACCCTGGGGCGGCTGGGAGCACGCCATCGCGATCAGCCGGGCTTCGACCTCACCCGTCACCGGAGAGGGAACCGGCGGCAGGTCACGCTTCTTCCGCGCGATCGTGGCGTGAACATCGCCACCGGTCTCGGCAAAACGCTTGGCGACCAACCGCAATGTCTCACCGGAGACGCCGAGCCGAGTCGCGATCACCTCTTTGGAATCCACCTCACCCACTGAGGTGTCCAGCGCAAGCAGCACCCGCGCACGCATGATCATCGAGGCCCCACGAACACCCGTCGTGGTCACCCGAACCAATTCCTCACGATCTTGCGTGGTCAACCTGACTGGCCGCTTCTTCTGCGAACCCATGACAACAGTCCTGTCTGGCAAAAGGGTTGAAACTTTTCAGATGTCAGTCTCCCAATCAGTCATGCCACAACTAAGCAGCGACGCGCCACTAGCTGGTACGTGCGAGGGGGTTGAGGAGTGGTCGGTTGCGCCATAGGACGAGTGCGCATCCTGCGGCGAAGAGGAAGGCGGCCTCGCTGATGCCGAGGAAGGACGTCGCGTCCTGGATGGGCCATGCCCACGGTTGGGCGGAGCCGCCGGGTCGCCGGCCGGCGGCCGCGCAGGCCAGTGGCAAGGCGGCGACGCTGATCATGGCGATGCCTGGGCCGAGCAGGGTGCGCACGATGAGGGCGCAGCCGAGGAATCCGGCACAGTTGCGCGCCAGCGAGACCGCTTCGGGGCGGTCCCAGATGAGATGGACCGTGGTCGCCAACACGATGGTGAGGGTGGCGAAGGCAAGGCACAGCGCGAGGTTGCGGCGTCCCGCGTGGCGCAGGGCGACCTCCTCGGCGAAGGCGTCGCCGCGGTCGATGCCGTGCAAGAGCAGGGCGACGGGCAGAACTCCCAGGATCTGGGTGACCAACAGTTGCCCGGAGGGGCCGACGACAGCCGGGACGGGGATGGCTTCCTGCCGCACCAAGATCGCCACGACGTAGGCGGTCAGAGTGGCCGCCGCTACCGCGGGAGCGCTCTTCGTCTTGAGCCACCAGATCACCGTGCGGCCTCCTGGGTCTGGGGCGAAGGGATCGGAGCTGGGTGGGTTGTGCAGTCGTTCAGGGCCCGGTTGTTGTGCTTGAACCACGCCAGTTGTTGGCCCAGCGGTGCTTTACGTACTCGGGTGGCGACCGCGCTGTCCTCGGGCCCGAAGCGTCCGGCGACATCCTGGGCGTCGGCGCCGGCGGTCAACGACAGCCATGCCGCCGTCGGTGCGTAGGCGTCGCCACCGGGGAATTGTTGGGATTCAGCACAGGCCGGCGAGTTGGAGGTCAACAACGCCCCGGCAACTGCCGTACGCACCTGCGACGGTGAGGCGTTGACCCACGCGCCCATGAACACGGCTCCGCGTCGGGGGCTGTTGCTGTCCATGGTCAGTTCGGTGGGGACGGTGAGGCCGGTCTGCTGCAGGCGGTGCAGGGCGTCCGAGGCGTTCTCGCGGACCATGGTGGTGTCGCTGGCCTCGGGCCACAGGCAGATCCGCGGTTGTTCTCCGGCGCAGCGCAGTTGCTCGGCAGAGCGTGCGTTGACAGGGTCAGCGGGCAGTCCGTAGGCCAGCCATCCGCTGGTGATCAATCCAACTGCCGCTGCTGAACTGGCGAGGATGATCCGTGCGCGTCGCGTCAGGGCGGTCAGTGCTGCCACGGCGGCGGCGATCACACCGAGGGCCAGAACGAGGGTACTTGAGGCGGCTTGCCAGCTGGGTGTCTGGTCCAAGGTGCAGCAGGCGGTCATGCCGCCAGTGACCATGTGCCGCAGCCACAAAGGCTCCAGTGCTGCCGGGTACGCGGTGAGCACGAAGCTCAGCAGGAGGGCCAGCGGCGCGCCGATGACCAGGGGCAGCCGCTTGCCGAGGAGGAAGCCCGCGAAGGAGTGGGCGGCCAGGACGATCAGCCAGACCGCGACCATGCCGACGGGTGGCATCCCGCCTGAAGGGTGGCCTTCGGAGATGGTCAGGGCCGAGGCGACGGCCATGCCGATGGCGCCCAGGGCGAAGACCGGCACGAGCAGTGGTAGGGCTACGCCGAGCCCGGAGCGGGTGGGTGCCCAGTGCGTCACTGCACCGCGTGTGCAACGGGCGCCTTCCCAGGCGCCGGCGGTGGCGCATGCCGGGGCGACGAAGTGCAGCGCGAAGGTGGCCGATCCCAGGGCGCTGGGCCAGTAGCCCGAAGTCACGTTGGCGGTGAGGTCCTTCGACAGCAGTACCGCGATGAATGCTGCTAGGAGGGGCGCCAGCCATGTGGCGGAGGAAGAGCGGAGGATGGATCGCCACAGCACGGTTCACACCTCCTTGGCGATGAGCCGTGTGTAGGCGGCTTCCGCGCGCCGTCCTTCGGGGGTGCCGGGGTCGGCCAGTGCGAGGAAGCCGTCGGTGTCGCCCTGGAACCGGACCTGCCCCTGATCGAGGATGACGACGTGCTCGTACAGGGCGTCGAGGTCTTCGGTCTGGTGGGTGGAGATGACGACGTGGATGTCGCAGAGAAGCTGTGTGACGAGATCCCGGAAGATCTGGCGCTGTGAGGGGTCCAGTCCCGCAGTGGGTTCGTCGAGCAGCACGATTTCGCTGCTATGGGCGAGAGTTCCGGCGATGCCCATCCGCCGAAGCTGTCCGCCGGAGAGCTGGTGGCTCTTCCGTTCTGCCAGGCTGCCGAGCTTCACACGCTCAAGCGCGCCTTTGGAGGCGTCCCAAGCGTCGGTTCGGGACATGCCCTTCAACCAGGCGATGTACGCGACGTTTTCGCGCACGGTGAGGCCGGGCATCGGCTTGACGTTCTGCGGGAGCCATCCAACCGCCTTGCGGTAGCTGGCCCGTGTCTTCGCGCGGGAGGGGTTGATGCCGCGCCAGGTGACCGAACCTCGGGTTGGGGATATCCAAGAGGCGGCGATGCCCATGAGGGTGGATTTCCCTGCACCATTGGGTCCAAGAAGGACGGTTGCTCGGTGGTCGACGGTGAGGTTGAGCCGGTTGAGGACAGGCACCTTCCGACCGTATTGGAAGGAGCATTGGGTGAATTGCAGAGACATGCCATCCTTGCTTCTACGGGCCGCATGAAAATGGCCGGGAGCAGAGTTCGCTCCCGGCCGACTTCATTGTTGCATTACCAAGTCATGGTGACGGGCTTGGCGTCGAGGAGGTGGCGCTGACTCCTCGCTCACGTAGAGGCGGCCGTAGCGGTCGGCGCGGAAGACACGGACCTTTGGGTATGCCGTCCTGCTTGCTCCGGAGACGCTCGGGGTAGTAACAGGCAACGATCTCGCGGGAAGGCGCGGCCCCGGGGCGTCACGCGGTCCGGCCGCAGGAGGAACAGCATTCACAGCGCATCTCTCCTCATCGGGGGTGGGAGGAGCCCTGTCCGCCCTCTCGGGGGATAGCGACGGTCAGGGCCGTACGCCGATCGGGGCACATGCGGATGGCGACCGACCCGGCGGGAAACCACTCCCAAGGCCGGGCGCCGGCCTGGAAGTTGCCCCATCCCGAACGTAGGGTCGCGACAAGCGCGGTAGGACTGACTACCAGTACGTGTTAGGTGGCAGAGCGCACCCGGGGGCCCTCATGACTGCCAGACCAACCAGCAGCAATCGCGCAGCTTCAGGCGCCGTCGCCGGCTTCGTGCTGCGCCTGACCAGGGAATCCATCTCCCTCACCCAGACAGCCATGGCCGAAGCCCTCAGCGTCGACCTCGGCACGGTGCAGGGCCGCGAGTCCGGACGCCGCCCGCTGGCCAATATGAAGGCCGGCGCGTTCCTCGACCTCAAGCGGCGACTGCTCGCCCTCGGCGCTGACCACGCTGCCCTGGGACTGCTGGGCGCTGCCATGGACGCCGACCGCATCATCGACGCAGGCCTTGCCCCGCCCGAGAAACTCGATCTCCACCCTCTCGCCGCGTGGGTCCACACCCGCAACACCGCCCACATGATCGCCTGGACGGTCAACGGCACCCCGCCAACGGCCTTACGCGGCCGGAGCCCCTCCCGCCGCGGCCCGGTGGCCACGGCACCCCTGATGGGCGCCCAGGACCGCGCCGCCTTCTTCGCGAATCTGCGGGAAGCCGTCGACGCCGCCGACGGCGGGGACAGCCGCGCGCTGCTCCGCCGCCAGGCGCTCTACCTCACCTCCTACGACCGCAGCCCCGAAGTCAACTCCTGGACCGCCCACGCCCTCCACGCCCGCCGAGGAATCACCTCCGCCCAGGGCGGCTCCCCGGGCTGGGCCGAGGCCCGCTCCACCGCGACCGCCCTCGCCCGCCGCGGCGACCCGGTCCCGCTCCTGGACTTCATCGACCGCGCCATGGCCGACGACGACGCGGCCGAGGCCGCCAACCTCAACTACTGGGCCTACTGGATGGGCGCCCTGCGCGAACCGCAGGCCAACGACCGCTTCATGGCCGACCGCGCCCTGACCGGCTGGGACCCGGTCACCCTCCACCGCGGTCTCGCCCGCGGCTTCGTCGAATCACCCGGCTACGTGGACCTCTACGCCCACTCCTTGTGGGCACTGCTCACCGCCCATCCCTGGTTGCCGCAGGCATCGCCAGCACTCGCCCACTCCCTCGCCGGCCGAGTGGCGCGGATACTCGATGACGGAGTGATCTCCTCACGATCCCGCCGCGAACTCGGCGCCGTGCACTACGTTCTACGCGATCAGCAGCATTGAAACCGGAGGGCACCATGGCGGACGAGACGACCAACGCGCGGGGCACGGCTGGATACCTTCTGGAAATGGGCATGCTCAAGCGCGCCAAGCGCACCGGCTGGTGGATCGCCGGCGTCAAGGACCCCGAGAGCATCGCCGAACACAGCTTCCGCGTCGGCGTCATCGGTGCCGTCCTGGCGATGATGGAAGGCGCCGACCCTGCCAAGGTCGCCCTGATGTGCCTCTTCCACGACACCCAGGAGACCCGCGTCGGCGACATCCCCCACATCGGCCGCCGCTACGTCGAAGCCGCCTCCAACGAGAAGGTCACCGCCGACCAGGTCTCCGCCGCCCACCCCGCGGTCGCCGCCGGCGTCCAGCGCGTGGTCGAGGAGTACGAGAACGGCGACTCCCTCGAAGTCGTCGTCGCCCACGACGCCGACAAGCTCGAATGCCTCGTCCAGGCCGTCGAATACCGCGAACAGGGCTGCGCCAACGTCCAGAACTGGATCGACACCAGCGTCGCCAAGCTCAAGACCGCCTCCGCGCAAGCCCTCGCCGAGGCCGCGCTGAACATGTCGTCGATCGAGTGGCAGAAGACGTACCTGGCCTGACTTGAGCCTGCTCTCCTGTGGCGGTTCACGTAAAGGACCGTTGCGGTCACGACCACACCCGCCCTGCATGCTCGGCGCTGTCTGGAATGTCGGGTTCTGGGCGCAGCCCGAACCCGACACATTCCAAGGGGAGTTCGGGTGGTTGACGCGCGGCCGAGCCAGCAGATGTGAGACCTCGGCGTCTTCCAGCACGGCACCGGCATCCTCGCTGAACCGGCCCGCGCCTTCGACCTGCCCGCGGAGCGCGACGAGGCTGAGCACGTCGGTGGTCCGGCCCGCTGCCTTTCCCGCCTCGTTGCGGGAGTGTCCGTAGCCGGTGTCGTGCTCGGGGAAGGGGAGTCCGAACGCTTCGTACCACTCGTCGGCGGTCCAGATCTGTTCGGTGCCGGCCACCCCGGCGATGTGGTCGTCCTGTACCCGGGTGAGGTGCCAGACCAGCCAGGCAAGGATCTGGCTCGTGTCAATCGTCGACGTTTTCCAGCCAGAACCCACTGTGCCGCAGCCATCCTGTCTGTCCCATAGCGGTGATCATGTGATTATTTCGCCGACGAGTTCGATCAACACGGGGAATACAGGGTTATGTCCAACGGCAGTATCTCGGTCTCACCCGAGGAACTGAGAGCGGCGGCCGGCGCGGCCGATGCCATCAGTCAGGATCTGCAGGGGCCCATAGCGGCGGCCAAGCGTGATATCGAAGCGGCCGGTACGGCGCTGAAGACCTGGCACATCGGCCCGGACATGGAGCGGGTGGGCCATGACTGGGGTACAGCGCTGGATGAGCTGAGCAAGCGGATCGGCGGCGGTGACCCCAAGAGCGCGGCGTCCCGGCTGCGGCGCACCGCCGACGGGCACGAGTACAACGAAGACCTCACGGCTCAGTCGTTCCGGGTGCGGTGACCGGTGCCCGAGAACTTCAAGGAACTCCTCAAGCAGGACTTCTCCGATTTGGAAGCCGCCGTCAGATCCTGGCGGAAGTTGGCCAAGGCGCTGGAGGAAGCCCAAGCCCGCCACCGACACAAGGTGACCGGACCCCTGCATGCCGGCGAATGGCAGGGGGCGGACGCCGGCAACGCCTTCATACAGATGGAGGCGAGCGAGACCCAACTCGGGACCGCGCAGTCCGATGTCACCTCCATCGCCACCATCTTGGACACCGTTCACACCAAGATGAAGGAAGCGCAGGAGGACTTGCGTCGGTGCGTGCGCACCACGGAACTGGACGGGTACGTCGTCGACGACCAGGGCAACGTTTCGGACGGCAGGCCTTGCCCCACCGGCGGCGCCGACGCGGCTGAGCAGGAAGAGCATCAGCTGCGCGTCGCCAAGCTGGAGGGCTACAAGAACGACATCCAGTTCTCCCTGGACGAGGCCGGCACCGCTGAGTGGGATGGGATGCAGCTCCTTCAGCAGATCGACGCCTTCAACCTCGACAAGGACTACGGGGCATCGAAGGCCAAAGAAGGCGCCCGCAAGGCCGCGGAGTTCGCCCATCTCGATGAGGATGACATCCCTTCGAAGAAGGACCCGAAAGAGAACGCCAAGTGGTGGTCCGGTCTCACCGAGCAGGAGCGGCAGGAATACCTCGATGCCTACCCCGAGAAGATCGGCTGGCTCGACGGCATTCCCAGTGCCGACCGCGACGAGGCGAACCGCAAGGTGGTGGATCTCCAGCTCGCGGAGTACGACATGAAGAAGCAGAGAGGCGAACTGAGCATCCGCGACCAGAAGCCGTACGAGGGCTTGCAGAAGCTGAAGGACGAGCTCGACAAGGGCGACGGTAATGACGCGAGCAAGCGGCTTTACGTGCTGGGGATCGATACCAAGACCTACGACGGGCGGGCCGTGGTGTCACAAGGAAATCCGGACACCGCACGCAACGTCGCCGTGCAAGTTCCGGGCACCGACAACGACTTGACCAACGTTGACGAGCAGATCGAGCGGGTGCGCCGTCTACAGGAGGCAGCCGGCTCCACGAGCAGAGAAAGCACGGCGGTCGTTTCCTGGCTCGGATACGACGCCCCCGAGCTCGACGGCACCATGGCCACGACCGGGCGCGCCGACGCAGCCGCCGGCGACCTGAGGAACTTCACCCACGGCTTGCGCGAGTCGCACAACGGCGAGCGTGCCCACATGACCGTGCTCGGGCACAGCTACGGCTCGACGGTGGTGGGTGACGCGGCATCCCACAGCAACGGCATCGACGCTGACGATGTCGTCGTGGTCGGCAGCCCGGGAATGGCGGTGGGCCGCGCCAAGGAGTTGCAGATGGATCCGGACCATGTCTGGGCCGGCTGGGCGCCGGACGACATCGTCTCCACTGTCGCCTCGAACAAGACCCTTGGCCAGAATCCCGCGGAAAAGGAGTTCGGAGGCAAGGTCTTCGACGTGGACACCTCGGGACACGGCGGCTATTGGGACAAGGGCAGTGAAAGTCTCGCCAACCAGGGGCGCATCATCGCGGGGAAGCGTCCCTCCGATGGGGAGTATCGCGAGCGGCCGCAGTACAACCCTCCCGGGACCACGGGACCGAAGTGGTGACCGACCGGAGCCGGCGATCCGGCCGTATCAGCGTGCTCGTACTCCTCACCTTGCTCGCATCTGGAGGATGCATGACCGACTCCGGTATGAACGATCCGCTGCCCGTCAAGAGCAGAGAAGGGGCGGAAGACGCGGCCCGTGCACTGATCGAGTCACTGGCCAGTCAGTATGGCCTGCAGGTTGACGGCAAAACGGTGCGCAAGGAATTCTTCGAATGCTTCGGTAAGAACCACGAACACGCCAGCGACGGGCGCTTCGACCTGTCCTACTCCATGCGGGCTCACCTTCCGGGGGACGAGCACGGAAAGGCTCTGCGCCCCATGCGCAAGAAGCTCGAAGCCGAGGGGTACAAGATCAGTGGTTACCGTGAGGACCCCTCGCAAGCCCTCATGGACGCCAAGGGCGGAAGTGACAACTTCTTTGTGTCCGTGGAAAGTTACCTGCCACCCACCGACCTCGTGTTCTCCGTGAACACACCCTGCTTCCTGCCTCCCGGTGTAAAGCAGGAACAGGTGTCGGCTCCCGCACCTGAGTCCGTCCCCGTCACGCCGAAGGACCCCCGCCTCGCACTGATGGCGCCCACCGGGCCCGCGCACCCCGATAGCCCTTTCGGATAGACGCCTCTCGGTGAAACGGTCGAGGGTCGGCCTGTGCCCGGAGCCTGTAAGGGGGCAGGCCGACCTGTCCGACGAAGGGGCCGCTGTGGCTCATCCGGCAATCGACGGCACAGCAGATCTCCGGGCCCCGTGCAGCTCACCCGGCCCTGCTCATTGGATGTCGAAGCAGCCCACGAACCGCCCGCCCCACAGCCCCCGCCAGTCATCCGACCGAAGCTCCGCCCCGCTGTCAGCGCCTCACCTCCCCAACAACCCCCGTACGTAGGCAGCCTGGCCCGCGTGCTGGAGGTCGTCGGTGAGGACGCTGATCAGGCGGACGCCCAGGGTGACTGGTGGGGTCCAGGAGGGGTCGACGATCTGGGTGAGGTCCTTTACCGCGAGTGAGCCGAGGAAGTGGACCGTGTTCTCGTGTACGGCGGCGTGGTAGCCCGTCAGGAGTTCGGCGGTCAGGCCGGTTACCTTTCCGACCTCGTTGCGGGAGTGTCCGTAGCCGGTGTCGTGCTCGGGGAAGGGGAGTCCGAACGCTTCGTACCACTCGTCGGCGGTCCAGATCTGTTCGGTGCCGGCCACCCCGGCGATGTGGTCGTCCTGTACCCGGGTGAGGTGCCAGACCAGCCAGGCGATGGAGTTGCCGTGCCCGTCGGGGCGGCTGTCCAGCTCCTTGGGGTCGAGGCCGTCGACCGCCTCCTCGACGGCCTCGCGGATCCGGCCGAAGGCGTCGACGAGCAGTTCGGTGCTGGCGGACATGGCGGCTCCGTACGGTGGGGGAAGGGGGGAGGGGCTGAGGTCGGCCCATCGTCGCAAGCCGGGGTGGGGGCCGGTGCGCGGCGCACCCGGGGCGGCGGGCCGCTCCGCCGCATGGCGCAAGCGCGTCGGTCCCGGCCGGGAGCGGGTACCCGGCCCGCAGGTCATGCCGCGCGGGCGGGTGGTGCGCGGCCCGCGGGCGTGCCACGCGGTGTGCGGGCGCGTGGTGTGCGGGCGGGTGGTGCCGTACGGGCGGGGGGCGCGCGGGTTGGTGGTGCGCGTGGGCGGTGCGTCAGGAGCGTGCGGACCGTGCGGAGCGTACGGCGAGGGTGTCGAGGAGGGCCTGGACGGGGCGCAGGGCGCGGTCGCCGGCGCCGACGATGCCGAGGATGCGGGGCAGCGGTTCGACCACGCGGACCAGGCGGCCGGCCCGGAGGTACGGATTGGGGTCGCGCAGTGCGACCTCCAGTGCGGGCCGGGTCCAGTACGTCCGGGCCAGGCCCAGCGCCCAGTGGTGCTCGTCCTCGTAGGGCAGCCAGCGGCCGGCGGTGTAGGCGTCCGCGAGGTCGTGGGCCTGACGGGACATCGCCTGCCAGCTGATGTCCTCCTCGATCAGCTCGCGGCGCCGGCGGCCCGGGCGGTCCTCGCTGCACGGTGCGCACAGCCGCACCTGCCGCTGCGGGGCGATCGGGGGCCGTACCGCCACGGTGGGTGCGTCGGCGGTGGGGCGTCGGTAATGGCACAGGTCGCAGGTGGCCGCGCCGGTGGTCGCGGGGTCCGGATAGGAGATCACGAAGGGCTCAACGACGCAGACGTGACCGGGTGGCGTGGCTCAGGGGTGACGGACTCCGGCAACGGCGAGGCGTTGAGGTACGGCATGCGAACAACCCTACCCGGCACAGGAGTTGGCCAACGCTTGACCATGCGGTGGTCACGATTGGGCATGTACACACCTTGTTCATCCGGGGGCGCTACCCGCATAGAGTGCTCGGTGGTGCCATGGCGTCACCCGCTCGGCATCAGCCGGGCCCACATCCCGGAGCCTCCATGCGATCGACACGTCGATGCGCCTCCGCGGCCACCGCGCTCGCCCTCGCCTCGGCCGGCCTCTTCCTGACCACCGGCAGCGCCCACGCCACCGGCAGCGCCCACGCCGTCGGCAGCGCCTACGCCGCCACCTGCTCGCAGTCCCGCCTCCCCCTCCCCGACCCGGTGTGCACCCCCGGCGCCGCCAACCCCGACGTCACCCAGTCCACCATCGACTCGACCATCTGCGTCCCCGGCTGGACCACGACCGTGCGCCCGCCGGTCTCCTACACCAATCCGCTGAAGATCCAGCAGATCGGTGAGTACGGCTACAGCGACACCGACACCGCCGACTACGAGGAGGACCACCTCATCCCCCTCGAACTCGGCGGCGCTCCCCGCGACCCCAAGAACCTCTGGCCCGAGCCTCGTTACGGCGACGAGACGGCCGCCAGCAAGGACAGCGTCGAGAACAAGCTGAAGACCGCCGTGTGCAACGGCAGCGTGCAACTCGACGACGCCCGCGACGCCATCGCCACCGACTGGACCACCGCACTATCCAGCCTGGGCCTCAGCTGACCGTCGGACGTCGGCGGCAGCTGCTACGGAAGCGGGATGTCTTCCGTCCGCAGACCTGGGGCGGCGGGCCACCTCGGCGGCCCGCCGCCCCCTCGCTCAGGCAGTGGGGGAGCCCGGCCGCGTCGCCACCACCAGACGGCACCGCGGACTGCCGTCCGCGCGCCGCCCCAGCTCCGGCAGCGCCCGCAACTCCACCGCGAACCCGGCCCGCTCCAACTCGGCGCGTACCTCGGTCAGTCGGAAGCCCCGGTAATACATCACGAACCGCGGATGCCACAGCGCGTTGCGCACCCGCATCGCGGCGTCGAAACCCAGCAGCGCCCAGTACAGCGGCGATCCGGGACGCGCCGGTGCCAGAACCGGGAACACGAACCGCCCACCGGGCCGCAGTACCGCAGCCACCTGACCGAACAACCCCGGACGCTCCCGCGGTAGGAAGTGTCCGAACGCCCCGAAGCTCACCACGACATCGAAGACCGGACCGAACGGCAGTGCTCGGGCATCCGCCCGAACCCACTCCCACCGCGGTCCGGCATCACCGGTCCCTCGGCTGTCTGCCGTCCCCTGCGCACGGGCCCGCGCCACCGCCAGCATCCCGGCACTGACGTCCACCCCGGTCACCCGCTCTCGGCAGACCTGCCCCAGCACCTCCATCCCCGCGCCGGTACCGCAGCACAGATCCAGGCCGTCGGCGAACGGTCCGAGGTCCCGCAACTCCCGCAGCACCGGCCCCAGCACCGCATCCGGCGTCCGGAACGGCGTGCGGTCGAACTTCGGCGCCAGCAGGTCGTAGCCCCGCTCCACCGACGACAGTGCCTGTACGGCGAGCTCACGCAACGTAGGACCTTCGGGTGCGAACATCGCGTCAGGATAAGGGCGTCGACGTGATCTAGGACCCCGCGATGTACGCGTGGATCGCGGGATCGCTGACCTTCGTGTACACCCCCGGGTGCCCCGCCGCGGCGCAGCCCGTTCCCCATGACGCGATCCCGGTCAGACGTCCGTTCACGACCAGCGGGCCCCCGCTGTCGCCCTGGCATGCGTCCTTGCGGCCCGCCTCGTAGCCGTAGCAGGTCATCCGCGGAGTGATGGCGGACGGTCCGTACGCCTTCTTGCAGTACGTGTCACTGAGCTTGGGCACCTCGACCCGTCGCAGATGCTCCGGGAGCGCGCCGCCGTCCCGCGTCGCGCCCCAGCCGGTGACGGTGGCCGGTGTGCCCGCGGCCGGCTCCTTGCCCGGCGCCGCCAGGGGGACCGCCCGCACCCCGTCCCCGAACTCCAGTGGCGAGGCCAGCACCAGCACCGCCACGTCGTAGTCGATCGTGGTGGCGTTGTACTTCGGATGCCGGAGCACCCGTGCCACCTGCACGACCTGCCCGCCCGACTCCCGGGCGCTGCTCCCCGCGCGGACGCTCAGGGCGGTCGCCGGTGCCCCCGCGATGCAGTGGGCCGCCGTCACCACCGCGTCGGCACGGAGGATCGAACCGCCGCAGACATGCGCCCCGTGGCTGCGCAGTGAGACCTGCCACGGTGCCTCCCGCACATCGGCGTCCGTACCGCCCACGATGCGGGTCTCCGGTGCCGTCCTGCTCGCTGTCGCGGTCGCGGGCTCCACCGCGACCAGCAGTGCGCCCAACGCCGCGGCCGCCGCCCCACCCCGCAGCCATGACCGTGCCATTCCGCCTCCCGAATCCGGATCGGCCAGGACCCCTCCTCGTCCGGCGATCCTTCAGGTACCACCCGGCGGACCGGGGTGAAGAGCCCGTGCATTCCACCGAATTGGTGGTCTTCGGTGCGGTGGTGTTTGAACGCTCCCGGGTGTTCCACCGGGAGCGCTGCCCGGCGTTCGCGGGCCTCGGCCGACGTGGCGGCACCCTTCGAGACACGACTCCCACCGCTCTGCGAACACCACGGCGAAGAGCGCGGATGTGCGTACGCTGAGCCCGCCGCCGTAACGATGGCCGGATCCTTTCGGTGTACGACAGGAGCACACGATGGCCGCCTCCGCCCCTGCCGGTGCTGCCAGGACCACCGTGCGGCACCGCCTCCGTGCCTGGATGCTCCAGGGGCTCGCCGACATGGGTGCGCCGGAGCAGCGCACCACCCCTCAAACCGTCCACCGCGGGCAACGCTGGTGGCGTGTGATGTGCCTGACGGGCGTCGACTACTTCTCCACCCTCGGCTACCAGCCGGGCATCGCCGCCCTCGCCGCCGGTCTTCTCTCGCCCATCGCCACGCTCGTCCTCGTCGCGGTCACCCTCGCCGGTGCACTCCCCGTCTACCGCCGTGTCGCCACCGAGAGTCCCCACGGCCAGGGCTCCATCGCCATGCTCGAACGCCTGCTGTCCTTCTGGAAGGGCAAGCTGTTCGTCCTCACCCTGCTGGGCTTCGCGGCCACCGACTTCCTGATCACCATCACCCTCTCCGCCGCCGACGCCGCCACCCACCTCGTGGAGAACCCCCACGTCCACAGCGTGCTCCAGGGCCGTCAGATGGTCATCACGCTGGTTCTCATCGCGCTGCTCGGTGCGGTCTTCCTCAAAGGGTTCCTGGAAGCGATCGGTGTGGCGCTCGTCCTCGTCGGCATCTACCTCGCGCTCAACGCGGTCGTCGCGCTCGTCGGCGTCTGGCATGTCGTCACCGCCGAGCATGTCGTCACCGACTGGTCCAGTGCGTTGACGACCCAGCACGGGAGCATCGCGGGCATGATCGCGGTGGCCCTCCTGGTCTTCCCGAAACTGGCCCTCGGCCTCTCCGGGTTCGAAACCGGCGTCGCGGTCATGCCACACATCGAGGGCGACCCCGACGACACCGAGGCACATCCCACCGGCCGGATCCGGGGCGCGAAGAAGCTGCTGACCACCGCCGCCGTCATCATGAGCATCTTCCTCATCATCACCAGCTTCGTCACCACCCTCCTCATCCCGGCCGCGGCCTTCCGGCCCGGCGGAGCGGCCAACGGCCGCGCCCTGGCCTATCTGGCGCACCAGTACCTCGGCTCCGCCTTCGGCACCGTCTACGACGTCTCCACCATCGCCATCCTCTGGTTCGCCGGTGCCTCCGCCATGGCCGGGCTGCTCAACCTGATGCCGCAGTACCTGCCGCGCTACGGCATGGCGCCGCACTGGGCCCGTGCCGTCCGCCCCATGGTGCTGGTCTTCACGGCGGTCGCGTTCCTCGTCACCTGGATCTTCAACGCCGATGTCGACGCGCAGGGCGGCGCCTACGCCACCGGCGTCCTGGTCCTCATCAGTTCCGCCTCGATCGCCGTCACCATCGCCTCGCACCGGGCCGGGCAGCACCGCTGGACCGTCGGATTCGCGGTGATCTCGGTGGTGTTCCTCTACACCACCGTCACCAATGTCATCGAGCGGCCCGACGGGGTGAAGATCGGCGCCTGTTTCATCACCGGCATCATCCTGCTCTCCTTCACCTCGCGCCTTGCCCGTGCCTTCGAGCTCCGCGTCACCGATGTCTTCCTCGACACCACCGCCGAACGCTTCGTCCGCGACATCGCCCAACGCCGTATCCGTTTCATCGCCAACGAACCGCACCGCGGCGACCTCGCCGAATACCGCGACAAGGCCCATCAGGTCCGCGCCGACAACGACATCCCGGCCGAGGACGACCTGGTGTTCGTCGAGGTGACCATCCGCGACCCCTCGGAGTTCGAATGCGAACTCCATGTCCACGGCCACGTCGTGCACGACCGCTACCGCGTCCTCAGCCTGGAGAGCGCCGCGGTCTCCAACTCCCTTGCCGCGCTTCTGCTCCATGTACGCGACACCACCGGGCAACGTCCGCACATCTACTTCGAATGGACCGAGGGCAATCCGTTCGCCCAGTTCCTCCGTTACTTCCTCTTCGGTCAGGGTGAAGTCGCCCCGGTCACCCGGGAAGTGCTGCGCGAGGCCGAACCGGACCGCAGCCGACGCCCCCGCGTCCACGTCGGCTGACCGCCGGCCCTTCCGGCGACCGGTCCGTCAGCCCAGCCCCGGAATCCCCGAGATCACCAGGTCGATCAGCTTGATCCCGAGGAACGGTGCCACCAGGCCGCCCAGGCCGAAGAACGCCAGGTTCCGGCGCAACAGGTCGTGTGCGGAGGCCGGCCGGTACCGCACTCCGCGCAGTGCCAGCGGAATCAGCGCGACGATCACCAGCGCGTTGAAGATGATCGCCGAGGCGATCGCCGATGTCGGGCTGTGCAGCTGCATCACGTTCAGCGCGCCCAGTCCCGGATACACCCCTGCGAACATCGCCGGAATGATCGCGAAGTACTTCGCCACGTCATTCGTGATCGAGAAGGTCGTCAACGCCCCACGGGTGATGAGCAGTTGCTTGCCGACCTCGACGATCTCGATCAGCTTGGTGGGATTGGAGTCGAGATCGACCATGTTCCCGGCCTCCCGGGCGGCGGATGTGCCGGTGCTCATCGCCACTCCGACGTCCGCCTGTGCCAGCGCGGGCGCGTCGTTGGTCCCGTCGCCGGTCATCGCCACCAGCCGCCCGCCCGTCTGCTCCCGGACGATCAGCGCCAGCTTGTCCTCCGGGGTGGCCTCCGCCAGGTAGTCGTCCACCCCGGCCTCCTGGGCTATCGCCCGGGCGGTGAGCGGGTTGTCGCCCGTGACCATCACTGTCCGGATGCCCATCTGACGCAGTTCGGCGAACCGTTCCCGAATCCCCTCCTTGACCACGTCCTTCAGATGCACCACGCCCAACAGCCGCGGCCCCTGCCGGTCCTCCATCGCCACCAGCAGCGGCGTGCCGCCGGCCGCGCTGATCGCGTCGCTGAACAGCCGTGCCTCCGCGGGCACTTCGCCGCCCAGCTGCGTCATCCACTCGATGATCTGCGCGGCCGCGCCCTTGCGGATCACCACCTCACCCGGATATCCGGACCGGCCGCCCGGCCCGGTCCCCTGCGCGTCCGGCGGCTCCGAACCGTCCGCCCACCGCAGATCCACCCCGCTCATCCGCGTCCGCGCGCTGAACGCCACATACCGCACGAACGCCAGCTCCTCCTCCGCCGGCGCCTCCAACCCGTATTTCTCCCGGGCCAGCGCCACCACCGAACGCCCCTCCGGCGTGCCGTCCGCCAGCGACGACAGCTGCGCGGCATCCGCGAGCGCCAGCTCGTCGCGCCCCGGCATCGGCACGAACGCCACCGCCTCCCGGTGACCGAGTGTGATCGTCCCCGTCTTGTCGAGCAACAGGGTGTTGATGTCGCCCGCGGCCTCCACCGCGCGGCCGGACATGGCCACCACGTTCCGCTGGACCAGTCGGTCCATCCCCGCGATGCCGATCGCCGACAGCAGCGCGCCGATCGTCGTCGGGATCAACGTCACCAGCAGCGCCACCAGCACCGCCGTCTGCTGGGCCGCCCCCGCATACGAGGCCATCGGCTGGAGCGTCACCACCACCAGGATGAACACGATGGTGAGCGCGGCCAGCAGGATGTGCAGTGCGATCTCGTTCGGTGTCCGCTGTCGCGCGGCGCCCTCCACCAGGGCGATCATCCGGTCCAGGAACGAGTGCCCGGAGCGCGAGGTCACCCGCACCACGATCCGGTCCGAGAGCACCGTGGTGCCGCCGGTCACTCCGGAGCGGTCGCCGCCGGCCTCACGCAGCACCGGCGCCGACTCGCCCGTCACCGCCGACTCGTCGACGCTGGCCACGCCCTCGACCACCTCGCCGTCCGCCGGCACCGGCTCGCCCGCCGCGACCAGTACGAAGTCGAACGGCCGCAGATCGGACGCCGGCACCAGCTCGGTGACCGCACTGTCGAGGTGCACGCCCACCCGCCAGTTGTCCCGCAGCCGCCGTGCCATGAGATCCGTCCGGGCCCGGCGCAGCGAGGCCGCCTGGGCCCGGCCCCGCCCCTCGGCGACCGCCTCCGCGAGCTGCGCGAACAGCACCGTCAGCCACAGCCACCCACTGATCACCCAGCTGAACACCGACGGATAGAGCACCGCGGACAACGTCGTCAGCAGCGAACCGCAGGCGACGACGAACAGCACCGGATTGCGGGCCAGCGACCGCGGATGCAGTTTGCGCAGGGCCTCCGGCAGGGCCGTCAGCAGCACCCGCGGATCGAACAACCCGGCCGAGGCCCGGTGCCGTCGGCGGTGGCCACCGGACCCGGCGGCACCATGGACGGGGACGCCCTCTCTGCCGTGCTCCGGGAGGGGGACGCGGGACGGGGCAACAGGCATCGCAGGCTTCCTGGAGCAGTGGACACGGGGGAGGGGCCAGGGAGACGTCCGTCCCGGAACTCCAGGCACACAGGGCCCGGGCACGCAGGTACAGGGGCGTTGACATGGGGGCATGAGACCGCCGCCGACCTGCGCGTCCGCCGTCCACGGCCGTCTCCCGGCCGGCACCGAATCTAGGCCCTCGTCCCCTCGCGCGGCCCCGGCCGCCGACGGAATTTGCGCCTCTCTTACGGCCTGGCCAGGGCTTCCCCGTGCACGCCGATCGCGGACGGGCGACGGTGGGCCGCCCGGAGGTAGCCTGAATCCACTGCTCCTGCTCGTTCCCCCAGCGCAGGGGAGGTCCGATGACGATGCAACCGGGGCTCCAGACGGCGCCCGCCGTGAGCCTTCGCCCCAGCAGGGCCGACGCCCCCCGCTACGTCCCGATCGCCGAACACGGTCTGATCGGCGACATGCGCACCGCCGCCCTCGTCGGCACCAACGGCACCATCGACTGGTACTGCTGCGCCCGTTTCGACGCCCCCAGCGTCTTCGCCGCCATCCTGGACGCCGACCGCGGCGGGGCCTTCGAACTCGCCCCCGACGTGCCGGCCCGCACCAAGCAGTTCTACTTCCCGGACACCAACATCCTCATCACCCGTTTCTTCGCGGACAACGGCGTCGGCGAGGTCCAGGACTTCATGCCCATCGTCGGTGACTCCCGCGAAGCGGACCGGCACCGGCTGATCCGGCGCGTGCTCTGCGTCCGCGGTTCCCTCCCGTTCCACGTGCGCGTGGCACCCCGCTTCGACTACGGCCGGCAGACGCACACCGTCACCAGCCACGACCAGGGTCTGACCGTCTTCGACTCACCGGAACTCTCCCTCGCGCTCACCTCCAGCGTGCCCGTCGACCTCGACGGACCGGACGTGCACGCCTCCTTCACCCTCGCCGAGGGCGAGGCCGCCGTCTTCGCGCTGGACCGGGTCGGGCAGGGCCTCGAACCGCGGTTCTGCGCCGTCCGGGAGGCCGAGCAGCTCTTCGAGGCCACCGTGCGCTACTGGCGCCGCTGGCTCTCGCACTCCCGTTACCGCGGGCGTTGGCGGGAGATGGTGCACCGCTCCGCGCTCACCCTCAAACTGCTCACCTACGCGCCGACCGGCGCCATCGTCGCCGCGCCCACCACCAGCCTGCCCGAGCAGATCGGCGGCGAGCGCAATTGGGACTACCGCTATGCCTGGGTCCGGGACGCCGCCTTCTGCATCTACGCGCTGCTCCGCCTCGGCTTCACCGACGAAGCGGAGTCCTTCGTGCACTTCCTCTCCTCGAAGGTCTGCATGAAGGGGTGCGCCCACGGCCCGCTCCAGATCATGTACGGCATCGACGGCCGCAGCGAACTTCCCGAAGAGGAACTCTCGCATCTGGAAGGCCACTTGGGGTCGGCCCCGGTCCGCATCGGCAACAACGCCGTCAACCAGCTCCAACTCGACATCTACGGCGCCCTCATCGACTCCCTCTACCTCTACGACAAATGGGGTCAGCCGCTCTCCAGTGACTACTGGGACACCATCTGCGGTCTGGTGGACTGGGTGTGCGGCAACTGGGACCAGCCGGACGAAGGCATCTGGGAGACTCGCGGCAAGATCCAGAACTTCCTCTACTCGCAGCTGATGTGCTGGGTCGCCATCGAACGGGCGATGCGCATCGCCCGCCACCGCGGCCTGCCCGCCGACATGCCCCGCTGGTCGCAGGCGCGCGATGCGATCTACCGGCGGATCATGCAGCGCGGCTGGTCCAGCGAACGCCAGGCGTTCGTCCAACACGAAGGCGCCGACGTCCTGGACGCCGCCGTCCTGATGATGCCGCTCGCCAAGTTCATCTCGCCGACCGACCCGAAGTGGCTCTCCACTCTGGACGCGCTCGGCGGAGAACTCGTCTCCGACTCCCTGGTCTATCGCTACGACCCCAAGCACAGCCCCGACGGACTGCGCGGCGAGGAAGGCACCTTCTCCATCTGCTCGTTCTGGTACGTCGAGGCGCTCTCCCGCGCCGGCCGGGTGGACGAGGCCCGGCTCGCCTTCGAGAAGATGCTCACCTACGCCAACCACGTCGGCCTCTACGCCGAGGAGATCGGCCACACCGGCGAACAGATCGGCAACTTCCCCCAGGCATTCACCCACCTCGCCCTGATCAGCGCCGCGTTCAACCTGGACCGGGCTTTGGGGTGAGGCGGGGCTGTACATGACTCCTGCGGATGCCGCCCCTGGGGGAACGCAGGGTCTCAGTGCCCCAAACCGGCTGCCTTGACCGCGCGTTGGGCGAAGACATCCTCCCGGCGGTCTGCCATCTGCCGCAGTGCCTCCTTGCGGTCCCGCTTGGCGAGCCGATCGAGATACGTGTGGCCCATGAGGTGATCGGTCTCGTGCTGCAGACACCGGGCGAAGTACCCCTGCCCCTCGATGACAAGGGGGTTGCCGTCCTTGTCGAATCCACGGGCGACAGCGTGGTCGGTGCGGGGTACCGCCATGGCGGCACCGGGGACGGACAGGCAGCCCTCGACGTCGTCGACCAGGCGCCGACTGCCTGGTTCGGGCAGGTCCAGAACCGGGTTGATGAGGTGACCGACATGCCGGATCCCCTGGTCGTCCGGGCAGTCGTACACGAACAACCGCAGGTCGACGCCCACTTGGTTGGCGGCCAGGCCGGCACCGTCGGCCACCTGCATGGTCAGGAACATGTCGTCGATCAACGCCGACAATTCCGGAGTCCCGAACTCGGTCACCTCCCGGCACGGACGGCTCAGCACCTCCTCACCCACCACCGTGACCCTGCGGACCGAGCCCCTTTCCGCCTCCGTCGGCAGAGCCGGATAGGTGTCCACGGGGCGGCCTTGCACCCGGACTCGCCGGCCGACGGGACGGGATCGCTCGTGACGAACAGACATGGCTGACTCCCTCTTGCGCACGCCGCAGAGGCCGCGGAGGCCACCGCAGCTGATGACTTCGGCAAGGACGTCCTGCTTGCCAAGGGCTTTGCAAAGTAGCAGACTTTGCAAAGTGACTGAAGATGACGTCAACTCCCAGGACGAACAGGCAGCCGGCACCGGAGAAGCGCTGCGCGAGCACGAAGTCCGCACGGCCTTGCTGGATCTGCTCGCCGAAGTCGGTACCGTCACGGCGACCGAGGCCGCCTCCCGGCTGGGCTACAGCTCCGGCCTCTGCTCGTTCCACCTACGGCAGCTCGCACGTCACGGATACATCGAAGAGGCCCCCCACAACGGGGGCCGCGCGCGTCCCTGGCGTCTGACGCAGTGCACCCCTGGGGCCGACAGGTCTATGGAGACGCAGTTCGGCGAACTGGCCCGCGGGTTGGAGGACGAGAGTTGGCAGCGGTGGCTGGCCCGGCGGGATGCCGCGCCGTCCGCATGGCGCCACGACGAGGCGTTCAGCGCCGTCGCCTATCTGACACCTGAGGAGATGAGTCGGGTCGCGAACGTCATCCGACAGGCGCTCAAGCCCTACCAGGACCGCGAACAACGCCCCCTGGCCCGGCCCGATGACGCTCGACCGGTGGCTCTCATCACCCGGCTGTTCCCCCTGCTTCCGCACCCAGCAGACGGTGTGGACCAGGGCTGAGGGATCGTCGGCGCTTTCCTGCCCGGCTTGAGGAGCGGGTTGCCCCTCGGAGGCATTCCCAGGGGCACCCCGCCGCCCACCGACCACCCCGCGCCCCCGCCTCCCTCATCACGGGCGGGGAACCCCCGTGGCCATGGCGGCCGTTGGTCAGCCGTCACCGGTCGGGCGTGCGGTCCCGATGATCGAGGGGGATGCCGGAGTCGGTCGTCCGCCGGGGCAGAAGTCGAACCGCCGCACGGTCTCGATCGTGAAGCCCGCCGTCCGGAGGGCGGCTTCCGTGTCCCGAGTGACGTTGCATCCTCCTCCCAACAGTCGCCACAGCGGGTTGAGTATCCGCTGTCGCCGGTAGGCGTGCGGCTCCTGTGCCCGGACGTGTTCGTAGAAGCGCAGTTCGCCGGTCGGCTTCAGGACCCGTCGCGCCTCGGCGAGCGCGGCGGGGACGTCCGCGATGGTGCACAGCACGAGTGAGGCGACCGCCACGTCCACGCTCGCGTCGTCGAGCGGCAGCCGCTCCGCACGGCCCGGCCGCACGTCTACCGGTACCCGTGCCGTCGATGCCGCCCGCACGGCGAGGCTCCGCAGCCTGGGCTCGGGCTCCACCGCGATCACCTGCTCCACCTCCGTCGGATAGTGCCGGAAGTTCGTCCCGATCCCCGCGCCGATCTCCACCACGCTGCCCCGGGCGCCCGCGAGCAGTTCCCGGCGGTGTTCGCGCGAACCATGGGCGTCCGCATAGGCGCTGATGCGTGGGTAGAGCCGTGCGAAGAGTGGGTGTGACACCTTTTCCGACATACTGCGCTCCCCGTGGTGTGTGGTGGGTGTGCGAGGGAAGCCCCCGCTTCCTGTCGCTGTCTCTCCTCCCCAACAATCGTTGGACGTCCGCCGTCACGCACCGCGGCGAGCGCTTGTCTCCTCACCTGCGTGTGAGCCCGCCTCCGGGCCCCTCTCTGAGCCCGCCTTTGAGCCCACTCCTGAGACCGTCCTGATGCCTGTGGTGGTGTCTGTCGCCGCGGCCTTCTCTCTGTCGCGTCCGGATCGGGTGCCGGTGTAAGGACATTGCATCAGTCGGCGGCGGTGTCGGGCATCGGAGCGTGGGGGGAACGTCGGGCTCCACCCACGGGTTGAGAGGCGAAGGGGCGTCAACTCACCGTATGCGTAGGCCGGTACGCGGGGTCGGGGTCTTGTCAGGCGTCTCCGGGCAGGAGGTGCTCGTTGATCTTGTGGAAGGTCCAGGAGCCCTTGCTCTGGGTGAAGACCCACACCAGGTCGAAGCGGTCGGGCCACTTGTGGGGGACATCGGTGTCGGAGGCGCCGAGCGCGGAGACGATGTCGGGTATGCGGCTGTGCTGCCAGCAGATCAGCACGGGCCCGGTGGCGGCGAGGGCGGCCTTCGCGAGGGCGTCCTCCTCGGTCTCCGCGTGGTCGGTGTTGACCTTGAGACCCATGTGCTGGGCGAGCGGGGTGACGGTCTGCCGCATCCGGTGGGCGCCGGCGTTCGGGCCCTGGTCGGTGGCGGCGTAGATCGTCCGCGGACGCTCGATGCCGGCCGGGAGCGGCGTCCCCGCCGGCGGGTCGAAGAGCTTGGGCAGCGCGTTGGCCCGGTCCCAGCCCCGCTTCGTGAGCGACTTGTGGTCCTCGTGGCCGTGCTCATCGATGCCCGGGTGATGCTTGTCCGGCTTTTCGCCGTGACGGATGATCATGATGACGGGGGACTTCCCGGATGCGGCGTTCCGGAAGTCGTGCGAACTGAGGGCGGCGGCAGCTCCGTTGCGTCCGCCGCAGGCCGCGAGTACCGCCGGGGCCGCCGCGGCCAGTCCGGTCAGTAACCACCTACGGCTTGGTGCCGGGCGGTCGGGTTCGGCAGCGGGCCGGGTGGGGGAGGCGTCGGCGGACGTCCGGTGGTGCGGCATGGGCGCAGTCTCCTTCGTGCAACGGAAGGGCGGGGGTGGTGCTGCGGCAGTAGAGCACGCTTCCCTGAGGATGCCCGTCCGGTGGTGGCGCCGAGGTGCATACGGTGGGGAGGGGAAGTGGAGGGGTGGCGAAGCCGGGCGCCAGGGTGGCGGTCGGCCCGTTCCACCACGCGGTAGTGAGCCAACTCCGTTAAGAATCAACTACGTTGCTGACGGCGCCCGGATCTCCCGCTTTCCGTTTCGCGCGGCACAGCCCGGCACAGCCCGGCGCGGCACAGTCCTTCAGGTGCTCAGGCCCGTCGCCGGCCAGTCCTGGAGTGCGGTGCGGAGGTCGTCGGGGAGCGGGACCGACCGGTGGGAGTCGAGGGAGGCGCACACCAGGATGGCCTTGATGCGCACCCGGACATCCGAGGGGTCCGGGCCCGTGCCGACCAGCAGGAGGTGGCACGAGCTCTCGCCGGTCCGTTGCACGGACAACGTGAAGCGCAGGGTGTCGCCCAGTGTGCTCGGCGCGAGGAAGTCACATTCCACGCGGGCGGTCGGCATGCCGATGCGCCGCTCCAGGAGGAGTTCGGGGTAGTCGACGGTCAGGCCGGCCTCGAACCACTCCTGGACGATCTCGTTCATGAAGACCAGGTACTGCGCGAAGAAGACGACGCCCGCGGGGTCGCAGTGGTGGAGGTAGACCTTCTTCTCGCGGATGAACTGCCGTGGGGCACCGTCGGCCGGCGTGCGCTGCACGATCCTCGTCCACCTCTCCCGTTCGCCCGTCGGCCGTCCGACGGGGTTGGCCCCGCCCCCAACGTCGGTGCTCCCGTAGGCGCTGTCAAACGGGGCTGCTGCGTCCGGTTCATGCGCGTCTCCACCCGCTCTCCCCTCAGGGCGAGTTGTGGCCGTTTTGGGCGGGCGGCAGGTGGTGGTCGAGGCGTCGGGCGGTGCCTGGTTCGGGTCAGTGGTCGGCGAGTTGGCGCATGTGGTGGGCGATGTCGTGCCATGCGCGTTCCGGCAGTTCGTGGCCGACCCCGGGGAGCGGGACGAAGCGGGCGCCCGGGATGCGGGCGGCGGTCGCGCGGCCCGCCGACGGCTTGATGAGGGGGTCGTCCAGGCCGTGCAGGACGAGGGTCGGTGCGGTGATGCGGTCGATGGTCGGGCCGCGCCATTGGGCGCCGATCTGGCGGCTCTGGCTGCGGGCGTCGACGATGCCGGGGTCGGGGGCGTCGGCGAGTTGGGCACGGACGGCCTGCTCGTCGAAGGGGTGGGCGGGGGAGCAGAGGAGGCGGGCGAGCGCCACACCGGCGTCGATATGGCCCTCGCGGGTGCTCGGGTACCTCATGCGGGAGAGCCTGGCGAGGGTGCGGAGTCGGACGTGGCGCAGGGTGGCCGGGCCGGCGAGGTCCCCGGGGACGGCCGATGCGGTGGTCAGGGTGCGGACGCGCCGGGGGTGGCGCAGTGCGATGCGCTGGGCGACCGCGCCGCCGAGCGACTGGCCGTAGAGGTGCGCGGAGTCCCAGCCCAGTGCGTCCATCACGGCGATGGCGTCGTCGGCCATGTCCTCGGCGGTGTAGGCGTCGCCGCGTCTGCGGAGGAGGGAGGAGATGGGGTTGGTGGTGGCGGTGGGGGGCAGGTGGGTGGACTCGCCTCCGTCCCGCTGGTCGTAGCGGGCGACCGCGAAGCCCTGGGCGGCCAGGAGCCGGGCCAGCCCGGTGGGGAACCACCGCCGGGAGGCGCCCAGTCCGGTCACCAGCAGCAGGGGTTCTCCTTCGGGGTGGCCGGGTGGCAGTCCTTCGGGCGTCAACTCGTCGTAGGCGAGCTGGACTTCCCCGTTGGTGGCCCATCGGGTCGGGCCCCATCCCGTCGAGGGGGCCTCTTCGTGTGGCGGGTGCTGCTCCGTCTGCGGTGGGGTGTCCGGTCCGGTCATTGCGGTTCCTTCGTCTCGGTGCCGCTGCGGTCAAAATACTGCGAACGGTGTTCGCGGTTACGTGGTTATGCTTATCACCGAGGGAACGGATGACGGAAGGGGCAGGTGAGGCGCGTTGGCCGGCAAGCGGGATCCGGAGGCGGATGCGGGGGATGCGGTGCTGGTGTGGGAGCGGCCCGAGCGCGGTGCGCGGGGGCCCGCGCCCGAACGGAGCCGCGAGCAGCTCACCGAGGCCGCGATCGGGCTCGCCGACGCGGGCGGGCTGGCCGCGGTCTCCCTCCGGCAGGTCGCCCGCGAACTGGGCACCGGGCCCGCCTCGCTCTACCGCTACGTCGCCGGCCGGGACGACCTGGTGGACCTGATGGTGGACGCCGCCACCGGGGAGATCGACCTCGAAGTCGCGCTGACCGGGGACCCGGTGGCGGACCTGGTCGCGCTCGCCGTCCGGACGCAGGAGGTCCATCTGCGGCATCCCTGGCTGCTGGAGGTGGCGCCGGAGGCCCTACGGGTGGGGCCGCGGGGGCTGGACTACCTGGAGTTCGCCCTGCGCGCACTGGAGCCGGTGGAGGGGCTGACCGGGCCGGGCAAACTGGAGACGGTGGCCGTGCTCAACGCCCTGGTCGCCATGCTCTCCGGCGTCGAACTCCGCGCCCGCCGGTCGCCAACGGGCCGTCAGGCGGCCCAGGTTGCCTACCTGGGAACGGTCGCCCAACGGGGCACGCACCCGCTGCTGGCGCGGGCACTGGCGGCCGGGGCGGCGGACGGCCCGGCCGGCGGGGGCGCGCACACGGCCGGGACCGGGGCCCGCTTCGCACGCGTCGTTCGCCGCGTGCTGACGGGCCTGCTCGCCCCCGAGCGGTAGGGCCGGTGCCCGCGGCGCCCCGCCGAGGCGGACGAGGCGGCCGCGACCGGCGCCGGCGACGCGGGCGCCTCGTGACGCAGGGACGGGTGAGGTGCGCGGTGCCTAACCGCGGGGGTGCCGTGGCGCCGGGGCAGGGGTGCAGTACGGGAGGTCCCGTACGGATTGGTCGCGCAGGAAGCGCGTGACCAGGTCCGCGTACTCGGCCTCGCGCTCCAGATGGGCCATGTGGTCGGCGTCGCGGAGGAGGACGAAGACGCAGTCCTCGATGGTGGCGGCGACGGCCTGGTTCTCGGCCGGTGAACTGGCGCAGTCGTGTTCGCCGGTGAAGACCAGCGCGGGGACGCCGGTGATGCCGCCGGGCGGGTAGAGGTCGGTGTCCAACAGGCGCTCGTGGCAGGCGGCGTAGCGCAGCGCGGCGCTCTGCGACGTCCGCATCAGCTGGCGTTCCAGGAGTCGGGCGGCCGCCGGGCCCTGGGTGACCTCGTGCCGGGTGGCGCCGTTGACGAGCATGTCGACGATGGTGCGGGCGTATGCGCGGCAGGCGGATTCGTCGGTCGGTCGGGCGTCCGCGGCTCCCATCAGCGCGAGGCCGTGGCGGACCACCGCGGTCAGTCGGGGGCCGACCCGGGGGGTGGCGCCGGCGAGCAGGAGACGGGCGATCCGGTCCGGGTGCGACTGGGCCAGGCGGTAGGCGACGGGGGCGCCGTAGGAGGCGCCGAGGAGGTTGACGCGGTCCGCTTCGAGGTGGTCGATGGCGTGCAGCGCGGCCTCGGCCAGGACGTCGAAGCCGGCGGAGGAGGCCAGGTCGTCGGCGCTCCCGGTGCCCGGCAGGTCCATCAGCACCAGGGTGGTGTGCGCGGTGAGGCGGCGTTCCAGGCGGGGCCAGGAGTACATGTCCTGGAGGGCGCCGCCGACCAGGACGAGCGGTTCGGTGCCGTAGGGATGCCGGGGGGTGAGGACCCGGCAGGCGTAGGACATGTCCCGCAGGGACAGGGGGATGAGGCGTTCGTCGGCCTCCATGGTTGCCATGGCGTGCCTCCCGGCTACGCGGTGGACGGGAGGGGCGCGGCCGCGGCGCGGTCGGCGATGAGCGCGGCGAGCGCGGCGACGGACGGTGCCGCGGACAGCTCGTCCTCGTCGATCACCAGGCCCAGGTCGTCCTCCAGCACCATGGACAGCACGGTGACGGCCATGGAGTCGATGCCGGCGGCGGCCAGCGACGCCTCCGGGACGATCGGCCGGCCGGGCAGCCCGGCGCGGGTGGTGAGGATGTCCTTCAGCTGGTCGTACATGGCAACTCCCTTACGGGGACGGAGCGTTGGGGCGGTGCCCCTGGTGAGGGGCGGTGCGGTCAGCGTTCGGGGCGGAGGCCGGCGGGCCACACCAGTGTGGTGGCGGCCCAGGCCAGGCCGCTGCCGAAGGCGACCAGCAGGACGCGGTGGCCGGGGCGGAGAGTGCCGTGGGCGGCGGCGTCCGCCAGGAGCAGGGGGATCGAGGCGGCGGCGGTGTTCCCCACCGCCGCGATGTTCGACGGCACCCGCTCCGGCGGAATGCCCAGTGCCTCGGAGACGGCGGCGCTGATCCGGGCGTTGGCCTGATGGACGATCAGCCGGTCGATGTCCTTCGGGGCCCAACCGGCCGCCGCTGCGGCCTGGTTCGCGGCGGTGGTCATGCGGCGGACTGCGTGTCGGAGCACCTCGTTGCCGCGCATCCGGACGTGGCGTTCGCTCTTCGGTGCGGCGTCCCGGCCGTCGCGGTTCCGTGCGCCGCCGACCGGGATCACGATGGCGTCGGTGCGTGCGCCGTCACTGCCCCACACCACCTCGCCCAAGGAGCCGGCCTGCCCGGGGCGGCCGGCCTCCAGGACGGCGGCGCCCGCGCCGTCCCCGAAGATCGGCGCGGTGCTCCGGTCCTCGGGGTCGATGATGGCGGACATCGTCTCCGCGCCGATGACCAGCACCCGCCCGGCCGTACCCGATCGGATCAGTCCGGCCGCCACGGTCGTGGCGTACAGGAAGCCCGAGCAGCCGGCGGCGATGTCGAACGCCGCGACGTTGCCCAGTCCGAGCCGGGCGGCGACGTCCGGGGCGGTGGCCGGGCACGGGTGGTCCGGCGTGGTGGTGGCCAGCACCACCGCGTCCGCCCCCGTCACGCCGGCGGACCGCAGGGCCCGGGCGCCGGCCTCGGCCGCGAGGTCGCCGGTGGCTGTCTTCGGGTCCGCGCGGTGCCGCACGGAGATGCCGATCCGCTCGCGGATCCAGGTGTCCGAGGTGTCCAGGTGGGCGCAGAGTTCGTCGTTGGTGACCTCGTGGGGCGGCAGCCAGGCCCCCAGCCCGGTCAGTACCGCGGTCGCGGGCCCGGGGGCCGGCGCAGTGTCCTCCGACTGATACATGGGATAAATGTAATCAATCGGACACGGGGTGAGAGGGCCAAGGTGGCGTTGGGGTGGTGCCCGGTGCGGCGGTCCCGGGCTCGCCCACCGGGCGCCCCGTCAGGTCGACTGCCTGGCAGGGGTCCCGGACGTCGCGCTCGGCGGCTGCGCCGCTAATGGACAGTCACCACCTCCCCGGTGGAGGCGGCGCAGCGGAATCGACGGCATGGTGCGGCCGCCGCCCTCGGTGTCGGCCTGGGGGAGGGAGGCGTTCCCGCCGTGCGCGAACCGGGTCCGTTTCCCGGCCCGGCCGGTTTCGGTGATCCGCGGACGGCGTGCGCTGGTACCGGAGTTGGGCGGGTGGGGGCGGTGCCCGGAGGGAGGCGGGATGCCTGCCGGCGCGGTCGACCGGGGTCTCGGCTACGGGCGGTGGACGCAGTCCGCCAGCCCTGCGCGCCGCTGCCAGCCGAGCGTCTCGTAGAGGGCGCGGCCGGCGTCGGTCGCGCCCAGGACGCCCAGGTGTGCGCCCTCGGACACGGCGTGGTCGGCGAGCGTCCGCATCACGAGGCTGCCCAGGCCGCGTCGGCGGTGGGCCTCTTCGGTGACGACCTTGTCGATGACGGTGGCCGGGCCCAGGACGGCCATCTGGCCCCGCGCGGCGAGTCCGCCGTCGGTGTCGTGGACCCGGACGTAGGTGACGCCGTCGGCCTGTTCCACGGTCGTGCGGTAGCCGTCGGGCGTCGTCGGGTGGGTGGCTCGCAGGTCGGTGGCCATCAGGTGTCCCGTTTCGGCCCGGTCCGCCACCCAGCCCGCCGGGAGCCAGGGCTCCGCCGTCTCCACCTCCACGGGCAGCGTGAGCCAGGTGTGCGGGGTGGTGACGGACGAGGTGGCGGCCCGCACCGAGGATGCGTCGGGATCGGGCAGCACATGGCGGCCCACCCGGTCGGGGCGGCCCACGTCGATGTAGTACCCCCAGGGGTGCTTGACCGCCGGTGGGCGCTGACGGGAGACGACCCAGCCCGCGACCCAGATGCTGACGAGTTCCGGAACCATGGAATTCCCTCCCCGAGTAAGTGCCACTCAACGGTTGGGGATATTACGGTTCGTGGCGGCGGGAGGCACCTCATTTACCGCGGCGGACGGCGGCTCCAGTCGCCGCGCGCGGCCGCCCGGCGAAGAATTGTCCGGGTACGGGCAATCGACTACGGCAGGCAGCACACCACCGTGGCGCTGTCCGGCCGGACGGGTGGTCATGGTGACGACTTCGCCTTTCGGGTCCAGCGACCCGTTCTCCGACCTCTTCAACCGCTTCTTCGGCACGAGTCCGGCGGCCTCCCCGCCGGCCGTCCAGCGCGTCCCCATCGGGCGGCTGCTCAGCGACTCCGCGCACGAACTCCTGTCGGCGGCCGGCAGCCGCGCCGCCGAGGACGGCGCCGACCTCGACACCGTCCACCTGCTGTGGGCCGCCACCCAGGTGCCGGCCTCCCGGCACCTCCTGGAACAGGCCGACGCCGACCCCGACGCACTGGCCGAGGACATCGGCCGGCACCTGCCCTCCGGCACCGGCAACGGGGAGCCCGCACTCACCCCGGCCGCCAAGCGCGCCCTGCTCGCCGCGCACGCCCGCTCGCAGGCGGCCGGCGCCTCCTACATCGGCCCCGAGCACATCCTGGCCGCACTCCTGGAAGACCCCCGCTCGGGCCTCACCCAGGTCCTCCGCCCCGAGGGCGCACGGGAACCCGGCGGCGACCGGCGGCCCGCGAAGGGCGGCCACGGCGAGACCCCGACCCTGGACGAGTACGGGCGGGACCTCACCGACGAGGCGCGCGGCGGCAGACTCGACCCGGTGGTCGGCCGGGCCGAGGAGATCGAGCAGACCGTCGAGGTGCTCTCCCGCCGTACCAAGAACAACCCGGTCCTCATCGGCGACCCCGGCGTCGGCAAGACCGCGATCGTCGAGGGGCTCGCCCAGCGGATCGTGGCCGAAGAGGTGCCCAAGGCGCTCCGGAACCGCCGGGTGGTCTCCCTGGACCTGGCCGGAATGGTGGCCGGGTCCAAGTACCGGGGCGAGTTCGAGGAACGGCTCAAGAAGGTGATCGACGAGGTCACCCGCTCCGAGAAGGGCGTCATCCTCTTCCTCGACGAACTCCACACCGTCGTCGGGGCCGGAGGCGGCGGCGAGGGTTCCATGGACGCCGGCAACATCCTCAAGCCCGCGCTCGCCCGCGGCGACCTCAGCGTCGTCGGCGCGACCACCATCGACGAGTACCGCAAGCACATCGAGAAGGACGCCGCCCTCGAACGCCGCTTCCAGCCGGTGATGGTGCCCGAGCCCAGCGTGGCGGAGACCGTCGAGATCCTGCGCGGCCTGCGCGACTCCTACGAGGCCCATCACCAGGTGCGTTTCACCGACGAGGCGCTGGACGCCGCGGCCGCCCTCTCCGACCGCTACCTCACCGACCGCTTCCTGCCGGACAAGGCCATCGATCTCATGGACCAGGCAGGTGCCCGGGTCGGACTGCGCAGTCTCGACGGTCCCGGCCCGGGCACCGAGATCGAGGAGCGTCTGACCAAGCTCCGCCGGGAGAAGGACGAGGCGGTCAGTACCGAGGATTATGAGCGCGCCGCCGAGCTCAAGGGACGCATCCAGGAGGCGGAGGAGGAACTCGCCGGCGTCGGCGAGGAGCACGAGCAGGCCGCCAGCGTCACCACCGAGGACATCGCCCAGGTGCTCTCGGCCCGCACCGGCATCCCCGTCGCCCAGCTCACCGAGACCGAACGCGAACGGCTGCTGAAGCTCGAAGACGCCCTGCACGAGCGGGTGATCGGCCAGGACGAGGCGGTCACCGCGGTCTCCCAGGCGGTCCGCCGCAGCCGCGCCGGGATGAGCGACCCCGACCGCCCCAGTGGCAGCTTCCTCTTCCTCGGGCCCACCGGCGTCGGCAAGACCGAACTGGCGAAGGCTCTTGCGGCCCTCCTCTTCGGCGACCCCGACCGGATGATCCGCTTCGACATGAGCGAGTTCCAGGAGAAGCACACCGTCTCCCGCCTCGTCGGCTCGCCGCCCGGATACGTCGGCTACGAGGAAGCCGGTCAACTCACCGAGGCCGTGCGCCGCAAGCCCTACAGCGTCATCCTCTTCGACGAGGTCGAGAAGGCCCACCCGGACGTCTTCAACCTGCTGCTCCAGGTGCTCGACGACGGGCGGCTCACCGACGCCCAGGGGCGGACCGTCGACTTCCGCAACACCGTCGTCATCATGACCAGCAACATCGCCTCCCAGCGGATCCTGGCGCACAAGGGGGCCGTCGACGAGATCCGCGACGCGCTGATGGGCGACCTCCAGGCGCACTTCCGGCCGGAGTTCCTCAACCGCATCGACGAGGTCATCGTCTTCCACGCGCTGACCCGCAAGGACCTGGTCGAGATCGTCGATCTGCTGCTGGAGCGCAGTCGGCGCCGGCTGCACGCCCAGCAGATCGGCCTCGAGGTGACCGAATCCGCCAAGGAGTGGCTGGCCAACCGTGGTTACCAGCCCGAGTACGGGGCCCGCCCGCTGCGCCGCACGATCCAGAACGAGATCGACAACCGGCTCTCCAACATGCTCCTCGAAGGCAGCATCAACCCTGGTGACACCGTTCTCGCCGACGTCGGGGACGGGCGGTTGACCCTCACCCTCGAAGAGCAGCCGGCCGGTGGGAAGTCCGCCGGCGCGACGGCCGAGTCCGGGTCCTGACGGGCACTCAGCGGCCCGCTGACGCCCCGGTGCCCTGTGAGACCAGCAGGTGCCGGGGCCCGCGCAGGATCGGGCTGTGCCGGTAGGGCGGCGGGTCCTCGACCAGGCGCGGGTCGAGGAGGTGGTGGAGCAGCTCGGTGAGCGCGACCTGGGTCTCCACCCGGGCCAGGGGGGCGCCGAAGCAGTTGTGGATGCCGCCGCCGAAGCCGAAGTGCTGGTTGTCCCGGCGGGTGGGGTCGAAGCGGTCGGGGTCCTGGAACTGCAGCGGGTCCCGGTTGCCGGACGCCAGCATCAGGTACAGCGGCGCGCCCTTGGGGACGGTCACCCCCGCCACCTCGATGTCGGTCAACGGCGTGCGTTGCGGCAGCATGTGGACCGGCGGCTCGTAGCGGAGCAGTTCCTCCACCGCCGAGGGCATCAGGTCCGGTTGTGCGCGCAGCCGCGTCAGCTCCTCCGGGTAACGCAGCAGGGTGAGCACGCCGTTGGTGATGAGGTTGACCGTCGTCTCGTGCCCGGCGATCGTCAGCAGGGTCAGCGAGGTCATCAACTCGGTCTGGGTGAGCCGCCCGTCGGGTCCGTCGTCGTGGACCAGGGCGGAGATCATGTCGTCGGCCGGGTGCTCCCGTCGCCGGTCGGCCAGCGCGCCCAGGTACTGGCCCATCGCCATCCGCGCCTCCACACCGGCGCGCCGTCTCCCCGCCGGGTCGTCGTCGGGGGAGCGGTCCAGGGAGGCGATGATGGTGTTGGTCCAGCCGCGGAGTTCGGGCATGTCCTCCTGGGGGACGCCCAGCAGCCGGCAGATGACGGTGACCGGCAGCGGGTAGGCGAAGTCGTCCACGATGTCGATCCGGTCGCGGTCGCGCAGCCCCGCGATCAGCTCCCGGGCGATCTCCACGATGTCCGTGTGCAGTTCCTCGACGCGGTACGGCGAGTGCGGCGGGCCGAAGGGGCGCATGGCCAGGCGGCGCAGTCGGTCGTGTTCGGGGTCGTCGACGCCGATGAAGGACGGCGGCAGCCCGCCCGTTCTGGCCAGGACGTCGTCGGGGTCGGTGCGGTGGCGCGTGTCGGAGCTGACGCGGGGATCGTGCAGCAGTGCGGTGATCTCGTGGTAGGTGCCGACGAGGTAGCTTCCGTCGTTCTGCCGTGCCACGCCGTGCTCGCGGAGTTCGGCGTAGAGCGGGTAGGGGTCGGGGCGGCTCGCGTAGGCGTTGATCCGCTCCAGCAGGGTCTCGGTGGACATGCGCGGGGCTCTCCTCGTCAAGGGCAGGGGGCGGGGTGGTGGGGCGGGTTCCGGCTGTCGGTCAGCCGGGCGGTCGCACCCACACCAGGCGCCGGTCCGGCAGATGGCCCGTCAGCGCGACGGTCGGGCCGTGCGAGAGCACCTTCGGGTCCGGGACGTCGGAGGGCACCACGCGCGGGGCCCCGGGTCGGTCGGCGGCGCCCGGTTCCGGGGGGAAGGGGGCCGCGGTCTCGATCAGGTGCTGGTAGTGGTCCAGCCACTTGGTGCGGTTGATGCTCACCGCGGCGGTGATCCGGCCGCGGTAGCCGTACGCCACCACCAGCCGGGCCTCCTCGACCGAGCCCTGGGCGATGGTCACGTGGTCGGAGAAGGTCGGTACGCCGACGGACTTGATGTTCAGGCCGAACTGGCTGGACCAGAAGGCGGGCACCGCCAGGTGCGGGCGCCGCAGCGGTCCCGGGTTGACCATGTTGTGGGCCGCGATCTCCGCCTGGGCCACGGCGTTGCCCCAGTGCTCCAGCGCGAGCATCTGGTACTCGAAGAGCGGGTGCGGGAAGCGGGCCACGTCTCCGGCCACGAAGACGTTGTCGGTGACGATCCCGTACATGTTGAAGACCCGGCAGCCGGCGTCGCAGGCCACACCGCGCGGGCCGGCGGCCAGTCCTGAGTCGGCCAGCCATTCGGTGTTGCGGACGGCGCCCAGTGCGACCACCGCGATGTCGGCGTCGATCCGGCTGCCGTCGGAGAGCTCGGCGCCGGTCAGTCGTCCGCCGCTGCCGGTCAGCGACATGACGGTCACCCCGCAGCGCAGATCGACGCCGTGCGCGCGCTGCAGCCGTGCGGCGAACGTGCCCAGCGCTCCGCCGAGTGCGCCGACCAGTGGTGCCGGGCCGCGTTCGACGACCGTGACCTCCAGGCCGCGTTCCCGGCAGGCGGAGGCGATCTCCGAGCCGGTGAACCCCGCCCCGATGACCAGGACGCGGCGCGGCCCGGCGTCCAGGCGCTCGGCGAGTGTGCCGGCCTCGTCCCTCGTCCGGAGCGTCAACACCCCGTCCAGCCGGGCCTCTTCGGGGTGGGGCCAGGGGCGGGCCCGGGTGCCGGTGGTGATCAGCAGGCGGTCGAACGGCAGTCGTTCGCCGTCGGCCAGCAGGACCTCCCTGGCGATGGCGTCCAGTCCGGCGGCGCGCACCCCCAGCTTCCACTGCGCGTCGACCGGTCGGCGGGCCGGCAGCCCGACCGTGTCCGCGGGCACCCGGCCCAGCAGTACCTGTTTGGACAGCGGTGGGCGGTCGTAGGGCGGGTGCGGTTCGTCCCCGACCAGGGTCAGTTCTCCGATGAAGCCCTCGGCCCGCAGTTTCTCGGCCGCGCGCAGTCCGGCCAGGGACGCGCCGACGATGACGATCCGGCCTTCCTTCAGCTCATCGGACATCGGTGATCGCCCCCTCGCCGGGGTCGGCGCCGGCCTGTTCGCCGACGAGGATGGCCTGGACCGGGCAGGCCGCGGCGGCCCGGTGCACGCGCTCGTGCTGCTCGGTGTCGGGCGTCGGGTGGTAGAGGAGCGCCTCCTCGCCGTGCAGCTCGAACACCTGCGGCGCGAGGAAGACGCACTGTGCGTATCCCTGGCATCTGTTGAGGTCGACCACGATCTGCATTCCGCACCATTCCTCCGCGCGATCCGTCGACTCCGTCCTACTCGTCCTCGGCGGGCGACGCGGGCGGTGCTGGGCCGGAGGGGTGTGCACGCGGAGTGAGGGGTGGTGGGGCGGTGGCGGGGTATGCGTCCGGCTCTGGTCGTTAAATTCGCAACGACCGTCGCGGTGGAATTCGGTGCCCGTGGTGAATATGTGCCGAACCCTTATGGTGCGGCATAGGAATACGGGGCGACGGGAAGGTGGTCGCGGGCCCGTGAACAGCGGAACGGCGGTGTCGGGAGGGGGTGGGCGGCGCGGGAAGCGGAAGTTCCAGGTGGTGTTCCGGCGGAGTTTCCGCCGCATGTAAAGATCCTATGACCGGCGATCTGTATCCGTAATGACCCGGATTGGCCGACGACACGCAGCATCGGCCGAAACGCGATTAACGCGGCGTCGTTGGTGCAATGGGGAGCAAATTTTTGCGATCCTTTCAAGCGAACTCGTCTCCCCTGGCTCACTCGTGAGATGGGATGGGGGGAACGTTGCCCTACGAACTGTGAGGAACCGCGGGATGCCCTTCGCTGCACCTGGAACTCTGGCCGTACCAGGGAAGGGCCAGGGGCAATCCAGACTCTATGTCCTCGACGGGCTGCGCCTCGTGGCGGCGCTGATGGTGCTGGCCTACCACTACATCACCCTCCGTGATGGCTGGGGCCACGATCCGCACGCTTTCTCGCCGAGCCTCTACCACCTCTCCCAATTCGGCTGGCTCGGCGTCGAGGTCTTCTTCCTCATCAGCGGATTCGTCATCTGCATGAGCACCTGGGGGCGCTCGCTCGGCGACTTCGTGAAGTCCCGGGTCTCCCGCCTCTACCCCGCGTACTGGGTCGGTGTCCTGCTGACCGCGGCGGTCCTGATGCTCTGGCCGCGGGTGCGGAGCGCGGACAACCTCGAAACGGTGCTCACGAACCTCACCATGCTCCAGCAGGGCGTGGGGGTCTCCGACGTCGACGACGTCTACTGGTCGCTCTTCGTGGAGCTGAAGTTCTACCTGCTCTTCGCCCTCGTCGTGTACCGCGGCGTCACCTACCGCAGGTGTGTGCTCTTCTGCGGTCTGTGGACGGTGGCCGGGGTCGTCGCGCTCAAGGCCGACAGCAACTTCCTCTCGGTCTGGGCCATCGCCCCGTACTCGCCGTACTTCATCGCCGGCATCGCCTTTTACCTGATGCACCGCTTCAAGCCGACCCTGCTGCTCTGGGCGATTGTCGCGGTCGAATTCCTGCTGGCCCAGCACTACGTCCGCGGTCGCCTCATCATGAACGTCGGCGCCAAGGCGAGCATGGCGCACGGCTGGCCGGCGCGGGTGGGCGTCATCCTGGCCTTCGTCATCATGGCGGCCATCGCCCTCGGGGCATTCGACAGGGTGCGCTGGAGCTGGCTGACGACCGCCGGTTCGCTGACCTATCCGCTGTATCTCCTGCACATGTACATCGGATTCACCCTCATCGACCTGCTGCGCAACCGCGTGCCGGCCCTCGTCCTGCTGCCCTCCATCGTCGTCTTCATGCTGCTGCTTTCCTATGCCGTGCACCGGCTGGTGGAGCGCCCTCTCGGCAAATGGCTGCGCAATGGAATACAAAAGGGTCTCCAGGAAATGCGCCGGAATTCCAAGAGCCAGGCGGCCTCGGAATCCGATACCGCGGGACCGGGTACGAGCGCCACGCCGCAGCCGGCCGTCGAGGACCGCCGGGTGGGGACGCAGCGGCCGCGTTGGTGAGGCGGGCCCCGGGGGTGTGAGGGGTCTCACCCCTGGCCTCGGTGGTCCCCGGAAGGCGGTGGCGTCATTGGGGGGACCGCTCCCGAGCTGGGGCTTTTCGTTCGGCTTCGGAGCCCGCTGATTGCCAGTGCGGTGCGGCACGGGGCACCCTTGCGGCATGTCATATGTACGACTCGAAGCATGGATCGGCGGGGAATGGCTGGAGGTGAACGCGGTCAGCGTCACTATCGAGGACTCCGCGTTGACCCTGTCCTTCGAGCAGCAGCGGACCGAGGCCGGGTACCGGAGCATGATCTGGCAGCCGCTGGAGCACTTTCTGCGTGAATACCGTGCCGAACCGATCGTCGTCGTCCCGTTGGGCCGCAGCCTGCCGGTGATGTACGCCCCAGGGGGAGCCGGACCCTTCCGGCTGGCGGAGGTGACGGAGTGAGGTCCGCGGGGCCGGGGCCGGCGGTGTGCCGGGCCCGGCCCCGCTTCTATCGCATCGACTCGGCCGGTGGGCGTTCGCGCACCGCGCCGTAGGCGAGGAAGTAGGCCGGTACCCGGTTCAGCCACCGGGAGGTGGTGAGGCGCTCCGCCGCCCGCTCCGCCCGCCGGGGGTTGCCGAACGGGGACTGGCCCGCCAGGAGGGGGGCGATGACCCGGGCGTGGGCGAGCCGCTGCAAGGCCTGTGTCAGCGCCGCGGTCGGCCACCGGCGGCGCTGGACGGCGCGGACGTCCCGCAGGCCCACCGTGCCGGCCCGCAGCGGGCCGACCAGATGCCGGGCGGCGGCCACCGCGTCCTCCACCGCGAGGTTGATGCCGATCCCGAAGACCGGCGACATCGCGTGCGCCGCGTCGCCGATGCACAGCAGTCCCGGGCGGTGCCAGCGCCGCAGCCGGTCCAGTCGTACGTCCAGCAGTTTCACCTCGTCCCAGGAGTGCAGCGCCCGCACGCGGTCCCCGATCCAGGGAGCGGCGGAGGCGAAGTTCACCGTGAACGCCTCCAGGCCGGCGGCGCGTTGGGCGGCGTCCGATCCCTTGGGGATCAGTGCCGCGCACTGCCAGTAGTCCCCGCGGTCGATCAGCGCGGACACCAGCCGGTTGCCGGCGCCGCCCACCAGGCCGTGCGGATCGCCGTCGTGCCGCGGCAGCCGGAACCACCAGGCGTCCATGGGGCAGTTGAACGCCCGCAGTCCGAGTTCGGGCAGCGTCCGGGCGAGCGAGCCGCGGCCGTCGCAGGCCACCGTGAGGGTCGCCCGCAGCTCGCCGGTCCGGCCCTCGGCCGTGCGGTAGCGCACCCCCACCACCCGGCCGCGTTCCGTGAGGAACGACGTGGCCTCGGTGTTCATCCGGACGGTGAACGACGGTTCGCGGCGGGCCTCGTCCGCGAGGAGGTCGAGCAGGTCCCACTGCGGGACCATGGCGACGTAGTTGAAGCGGCCGCCCAGTGAGGCGATGTCGCCCACCGTGGTCAGGGAGCCGTCCGGCCCGAGCGGCAGCTGAACGGTCGTCACCCGGCGTTGCGGCAGCCGGGCGAACTGTTCGCTCAGCCCGAGTTCGTCCAGGAGGGCCAGGGTGGAGGGGTGCACGGTGTCGCCGCGGAAGTCGCGGAGGAAGTCGCCGTGCTTCTCCAGGACCGTCACCGCCACCCCCGCCCGGGCCAGCAGCAGCCCGAGCACCATTCCGGCCGGGCCGCCGCCCACCACACAGCATGTCGTCCGCTCCACCACAACCGCTCCCTTCCGCCAGGCTCCGGGCCCCGCGCGGGCGGGGCACTGCACAGATACCCGGATCGCGGCGGAACGCAGCAGTGCTACCCGCCGTCGGACGATCCCCGCGCCTCGCACAGCGCGTGGTCGATCAGGTCGGTGGTGGCCCGGATCTGGCGGGTGGCGGTGTCCGGATCGCCGGGGCGGCTGTGCAGGGAGACGGTGACGGTGCTCCGGCCGTCGGCGGTGGTGGCGGGGTAGACCATGTACCCGTAGCCGTCGCCGCTGTGGCCCCAGTAGCCGCCGCCGCAGGAGAGCGGGGTCCAGGAGAGGCCGAGTCCGTAGCGGCCGCCCGGCGGGGTGCCCGGGTCGGCCGGTACCGCGACGGTCCGGCGCATCTGGGCGAGTTGGGCGGGGGCCAGCAGGCGGCCCCGCAGCAGTGCGGAGTAGAAGGCGCCGGTGTCCGCCGGGGTGCTGATCATCGAGCCGTCGGCGTCCCCGTCGAAGGGGAGGTAGGCGACGGTGGTGTCGGTCAGTGGGCCGCCGGGGGCGAACTGCTGGTAGTCGGTGGCGTGCGGGCGGGGGAGGTAGGGGTCGTCGCCCGGTGCGGAGGTGTGTGCCAGGTGGAGCGGGCGCAGGATTCTCGTGCGCACCTCGTGCTCCCAGGAACGGCCGGTGATCGTGTGGATCAGCATCCCGGCGAGGACGTAGTTGGTGTTGGAGTACTGCCAGCCGGTGCCGGGGGTGAAGGACGGCGGGTGCCGCAGGGCGAGGGCGATGCGCTGTGCGGAGGTGTAGGGGGTGAAGCGGTTGCGGTGGTATTCGGCGGCGCTGGGGTGCGGGGCGACCTCGCCGACGTAGTCCGGCAGTCCGCTGGTGTGCTGGAGGAGTTGGCGCACGGTGATCCGGCGCCCGTCGTTCCCGTGGCCGCGGACCAGGCCCGGCAGCCAGCGGTCGACGGTGTCGTCGAGCGACAGCCGTCCCTCGCCGACGAGTTGGAGCACGACCGTCGCCACGAACGTCTTGGTGTTGCTGCCGATCCGGACGTAGCCGCCTTGCGGGACGGGCCGTTCGGTGCGGAGGTCCGTGGTGCCGCTGCGGGCGGTCCCTATGCCCCGTGGTGTCTCCAGGCGTGCGGAGGCGCCGGTGACGCCGGTGGTGTGCAGGGCGTCGGTGTCCTGTTGGAGCCGGGTGGGGGCCGGGTGGGCGGTGGGTGTCGCGGCTCCGGCGCCGGTGGGGACCAGTCCCGACAGGACGGCGGCGGCGAGCAGCGCGGTGGCCGCCCGGCGGGGGAGGCGGCGCACGGCGGTGCGGCGGGTCTGCCGGGGTGCGCGGCGTCTCGTCGTGGGTGTCGGTGTCGGCATGGGCTCCACCGTAGGAAGGGCGGCAGGGGCGGGCCATGCTGCTGGCCGCCGTAGTCGTGGTGGGGCTCTCCCCAGGGCGAGCGATGTGGAGTGTTGCCTTCCGTTTCGTCCGGAATATCCGGCCTGTCCGAGGGGAACGCCCCGCACCGAATGTCCCTCTTATGGGGCAGGCGGGGCAGGGGGCCCGGCCCGTTTCAGGGGAGGAAAACGATGAAGAAGCAAGCAGAGAACGGACGGACCGTGCGGGGGGTCTTCGGACGTCGCGGCGCCCGCGTCGCGGCGGTGGGGGCGATGGGTGCGGCCGTGGCCGTCCTGGCCGTCACCCCGGCGTTCGCCAAGGGCAGCGCCACCCTCAGCGCCTCGCCCGGCACCGTGAAGGTCGGCGCGGTCGTGCACGTCACGGGGCACGGTGACAGCGACGCGATCCAGTACGGCAAGTTCTGTGCCGAGCAGCGCGTCGGCACCAAGGGTGCCTGGCACACCGTCAAGTGCGGTCCGGTCGTGGAGGTCGCCGCGGCGGATGCAAAGGTCGCGGCGTCGGTCAAGGCCGCGCACCGTGGCGTCGTCCAGTTCCGTGGCGTCCTCTACGGCGTCGACGGGCCGAAGGGCGGTCACCCGCGGGCCGACATCCACACCGCGGTGAAGACCGTCCAGGTGCGCTGACGGTACGTCTCATCCAGCCTCGGTTTTCCGTTGCTCGACCGCCGGGAGTGGGTTGGTCGAGGAGGCTGAGGAACGGTCGCCGCTCCTGGTAGCAGGGGCGGCGACCGTCCGCGTGTCAGGCGGAGGCGGTGCCTGCCGTCAGTACCCGGTCCGGGCGGATCGGCAGGTGCCGGTGACGGGTGCCGGTCGCGTGCCAGACCGCGTTGGCGACGGCCGCGGCGGCGCCCACGATGCCGACCTCGCCGATGCCCTTGATGCCGGTCGGGTCCTGCTCGTCGGGGTCGTCGATCCAGTCCGCCTCGACCAGCGGGACGTCGGCGTTGGCGGCGACGTGGTAGCCGGCGAGGTCGGCGCCGACCTGGCCGCCGGAGGCCGCGTCCCGGACGCCCTCCTCGTGCAGGGCCATGGACAGCCCCCAGATCATGCCGCCGACGAACTGGCCGCGTGCGGTCAGCGGGTTGATGATCCGGCCGGCCGCGAAGATGCCCAGCATCCGCCGGACCCGGACCTCGCCGGTGGCGACGTCGACCGCCACCTCGGCGAACTGCGCGCCGAAGGCGTGCCGTTCACGCTTCGGCAGTGCCTCCAGGGCCGCCTTGGAGTCCGACCGGACGGTGATCCCCTGCGGTGGGATGGTGCCGCCCAGGGCCAGCTTCTCGCGCAGTTCGCGGCCGGCGAGGGACACCGCCCAGGCCCAGGAGCGGGTGCCGGCCGAACCGCCGGCGATCCATGCCTGGCCGAAGTCGCTGTCGCCGATCCGGACCGTCACCCGCTCCGGCGCCACCTCCAGGGCGTCCGCGGCGACCAGGGTCAGCGCGGTGCGCGCCCCGGTGCCGACGTCCGCCGCGGTGATCCGCACGGTGAAGGTGCCGTCCGCCTCCGCCGTCACCGCGGCCGTGGACGGGCCGGCCAGGGTCGGGAACGAGGCGGCCGCGGTGCCCGTGCCGAGCAGCCAGCGGCCCTCGCGGCGCACCCCGGGGCGCGGGTCGCGGTCGGCCCAGCCGAACCTGCGGGCGCCCTCCTCGAAGCAGGTCAGCAGTCGGCGGCTGCTGAAGGGGAGCCCGGAGATCGGGCCCACCTCCGGCTCGTTGCGGGCGCGCAGCGCGATCGGGTCGACGCCGCACTTCTCGGCGAGTTCGTCCAGCGCGCACTCCAGCGCGAAGGAGCCGGGTGCCTCGCCGGGTGCGCGCACGAACGTCGGCGTCGGCACGTCGAGCCGGACCAGGCGGCTGACGGTGTGGTGCGCGTCGGCCTCGTACATCGCGCGGGCCACGTCGGCGCTGCGCTCGACGAAATCGTGGATCGTCGAGGTCTGGTTCCACCCCTCGTGCTGCAGGGCGCGCAGTCGTCCGTCGGCGTCGGCGCCGAGCCGGACCCGCTGTGCGGTGGCGCTGCGGTAGCCGATCAGCGAGAACATCTGACGTCGCGTCAGGACGAGTCGGACCGGGCGTTGCAGGAACGTCGCCGCCAGGGCGGCCGCCACCTGGTGCGGGCGGCATATCTTGGCGCCGAACGCGCCGCCGACGTGCTCGGCGCGCACCCGGACCGCGGTCGGGTCGAGCGAGAACAGCTTGGCCAGCTCCTGGGCCACGAGCATGCTGCTCTGGTTGGAGTCGATGATTTCGAGGCGGCCGTTCTCCCAGTAGGCGGTCGCGGCGTGCGGTTCCAGCGGGTGGTGGTACTCCTCCGGGGTGGTGTACTCGGAGTCCACCACGAAGGCGGACGCGGCGAACTCGTTCGCCAGGTCGCCCTTCTTCTTCTCGGAGGCGTCCGCGGGTTCCGGTATGAAGGCGTCCGGACGGTCGGCGCCGAACGCCACGTCGTGCGGTTCCTCGTCGTACTCGACGACGAGCGACTCGGCGGCCTCGCGGGCCTGTTCGGAGGTCTCGGCGATGACCAGCGCCACCGGCCAGCCGAGGTAGGGCACCCGGTCGTGCTGGAAGACCTGGAGCGCCGGGTCGGGCTTGCCCATCAGGCTGGTGTAGTCCGAGTTCAGCGTCTGGGCGTTGCCGTGGTGGAGGACGGCGACGACGCCGGGCATCGCCAGGACCGCGGCGGTGTTGAGGGCGCGGATCCGGCCGCGGGCGATGGTGGACACCGCCAGCCAGCCGTGGGTGAGTCCGGCCAGGGGGACCTCGCCGGCGTAGCGGGCGGCGCCGGTGACCTTGTCGCGGCCCTCCACGCGGGTGTGCGCGGTGCCGACGGCGGTGGGTGCCGCGGTGGTTGCGGTAGTCGTGGTGGTCATCGGGTGGCCTCCTCGGCCAGCTCGGTCAGCACGGCGACGACGAGGTTGCGGATCAGCGTCACCTTGTATCCGTTGTCGGACAGCGGCTCGGCGGCGGCGAGTTCGGCGTCGGCCGCGGCGGCGAACGCCTCGGCGGTCGCCGGTCCGCCGAGCAGCGCCTGCTCGGCCGCGTGGGCGCGCCACGGGCGCGAGGCGACCGCTCCGAACGCCAGCCGGACCGCGCGGACCGTGCCGTCGTGGAGGTCGAGGGCGGCGGCGACCGAGCCGATGGCGAAGGCGAACGACGCCCGCTCGCGCACCTTGCGGTACCGCGAGGTGGCGGCGACCGGTGCGGGCGGCAGGGTGACGGCGGTGAGCAGCGCGCCGGGCGGCAGCGCGGTCTCCTGGTGCGGGGTGTCCGCTACCGGGAGGTAGAAGTCCGCCAGCGGCAACTCGCCCGGTCCGGCGGCGGTTTCGTAGTGGACGACGGCGTCGAAGGCGGCCAGTGCCACGCCCATGTCGGAGGGGTGGACGGCCACGCAGTGCGCGGAGGCGCCCAGGATGGCGTGGTTGCGGTGCTCGCCGGTGACGGCCGGGCAGCCGCTGCCGGGCCGGCGCTTGTTGCACGGCCTGGACACGTCGGCGAAGTAGCCGCAGCGGGTCCGCTGGAGGAGGTTGCCGCCGACGGTGGCCATGTTGCGCAGCTGCCCCGAGGCGCCGGCCAGGACGGCCTGCGCCAACGCCGGGTAGCGGCGCCGTACTTCGGGGTGGACGGCCAGATCGCTGTTGGTGACGGTCGCGCCGATCCGCAGGCCGCCGTCGTCGGTGACCTCGATCCTGTCCAGCGGCAGCTCCCGTACGTCGACCAGGAGCGCGGGCCGCTCCACTCCGCACTTCATCAGGTCGACGAGGTTGGTGCCCCCGCCGAGGTAGCGCGCCTCCGGGTCGGTGCCGAGCAGCGCCACCGCGCCCGGTACGTCGGACGCCCGCTGGTAGTCGAACTCCTTCACGCCGTGGCCTCCACGTCCGTCGCCGCCGATTCCCCTGCCGCCCGGGCGACCGCCCGGACGATCGACACATAGGCACTGCAGCGGCAGAGGTTGCCGCTCATCCGCTCCCGGATCTCCTCCGCGGTCAGTGGCGGAGGGCCGGCCTCCGGCCGGACGTCCTCGGTGACCGCGCTGGGCCAGCCCGCGGCGTGCTCCTCGATCGCGGCGACGGCGGAACATATCTGCCCCGGTGTGCAGTAGCCGCACTGGAAGCCGTCGAGGTCGAGGAACGCCTGCTGGACGGGGTGCAGTCGGTCCCCGTCCGCCAGGCCCTCGATGGTGGTGATCTCCCGCCTCTCGGCGGCCACCGCGAGCTGGAGGCAGGACACCACCCGGCGCCCGTCGAGCAGCACCGTGCACGCACCGCACTGCCCTTGGTCGCAGCCCTTCTTGGTGCCGGTCAGGTCGAGCCGCTCGCGCAGTGCGTCGAGCAGGGTGGTGCGGTTGTCGACGGGCAGCGTGTGCTTCTCGCCGTTGATGGTCAAGGTGATGGCACCGGCCGTCGATGGGGCCATGGTCAGCCTTCTTTCGCGTCTCACACGGGCGAACGGGCGCGGTGAACCCATGGGTGGGGGTTCGTGGCCCGCCGCGGTCGGTCAACGGATGGGGTCGGCCCGGCCGGACGGGGTCGTCCGACGGAGCCGGAAAGTCCGGGCGGAGGAAAGGTGGGGGGAAGGAATGGTGTGGTGCGTCGCGACGTCGGAAACGGGTGGTGCGGACGGGTTCGGCGGGGGTGGTGGGCGGAGCGTCGGTTGCGATGGCCGCCGGGCTCCCCACCTGGTCGGATCCTGTGATGCGTCGGCCGCTAGGGTGTTCCACAAGCGGACAACGGTCCGCTACCGTTGAAATTTAACGGACAGGTGTCCGGTTAGCAAGGTTGATTGTCCGGCACGGGCTGGTCGCCCAACAAGCCCCGTCCGCCGGCGTTTTCGGGGAGGAGAACGCGTGCCCCGGCCCAACGAAGCGCCCCTGCGCACGGACGCGCAGCGCAATCGCGACCGCATCCTGGAAGTGGCCCTGGCCGAGCTGACCCGCTCCGCCGATGTCCCGCTCAGCACGATCGCCAAGAAGGCCGGGGTCGGACAGGGCACCTTCTACCGCAACTTCCCCAACCGCGAGGCCCTGGTCCTGGAGGTCTACCGCCACGAGGTCCAGCAGGTCTGCGACGCCGCGGCCCACCTGTTGGCCACCCGCCCGCCGGACCGGGCGCTGCGCGCCTGGATGGACCGCCTCGCCCAGTACGCCATGGCCAAGGCCGGCCTGGCCGCCGCCCTGCGCAAGGCCACCACACCGCACGGCGCCTTCGCCGCCGTCGCCCGCGGCCCCCTCTGCGTCGCCATCACGCTCCTCCTGGACGCCAACGAGGAGGCCGGCACCATCCGCCCCGGCGTCACCTCCGAGGACTTCCTCCTCGCCATCGCGGGGCTGTGGCAGCTCGATCCGCACACGGACTGGCGAGCCCGCGCCGGCCGCCTCCTCGACCTGGTGATGGACGGCCTCCGGGCGGGCGCGGGCGGGCGCTGACGGGGCGCGCCGCGCGGGTTGCCGGGCTGCTCGACGCCCACAACGGGTACTTCCGCGAGGGGCCCGACACGGCGGGTACTTCCGCGAGGGCCCGACAGAGCCCGCCCAAGGCGACGCCCCTCCCGGCGGCGGCGAGCCGGGAGGGGCGTCGTACAGGCCGGCGGTCGGGTCCGCCCGGCCTGCGGGCCGGCCGGTCGGGTCAGTCGACGAGCAGGGTCTCCCGCAGTCGTTCCAGGTCCTGCTTGTTCAGGCCCAGTCCGTCGCGCAGATAGGCGTCGAAGGTGCCGAAGCGGGTCTTGACCTCGTCGAAGGCCCTGTTCAGGTACGTGGCCCTGGTGTCCAGGATCGGCTTGAGGCGGGCGGCCATCTCCGGGGTCTGCGAGGCGAGGACGGCGGCGTTCCGCTCCGCGAGGTAGTCGTTGGAGGCCAGGTAGTCCCGCATGACCGTGTCGCGGTCCACGCCCAGGGCCGTGAGCAGGGCGGCGTTGCCCCAGCCGGTACGGTCCTTGCCGCCCTCGCAGTGGAAGACCAGCGGGGCGGAGCCGGCGTCGTCGGCCAGGTGGAACAGTGAGCGGTAGGCGTCGAGCGCGGAGGGCTTGGAGACGTACACCCCGTAGGACTCGGCCATCATCCGCGCGGATTCCTCGGCCGTGGGGGGCAGGTCGCCCTGGACGTCCCCGCCCAGGACATCGGCGGAGACGTAGCGCGCGCCCGCGGGCACGCGGTCCGGGGACTTGGCGCGCTCGCCCGGCATGCGCAGGTCCAGGTCCACACGGATGCCCAGCCGCTGGAGCTTGGCCAGGTCGGCGTCGGAGAGGTCGTGCAGGCCGTTGGAGCGGTACAGCACGCCCATCTTCACCCACCGTCCGTCGGTGGTGCGGTAGCCGCCCGCGTCGCGGAAGTTGGGCGCGCTCTCGAGGTGCAGCGAGCGGTCGGCGAGGGTGAGCGGGTCGCCCCGGTCGGGGACGAGGCGGAACCACTGCCGGTCGGCGGCGGGCAGTCCGCGTACGGTGACGGTGGCCTCGTTGCCGCCGTGGGCCACGACCCGGTCGCCGACGTAGACGGTGACCGAACCGGCCGCGGGCGCCTTCCAGGACACGGTGAACGAACCGTCCGTCCGCTGGGTGACGTTGGCGTCGGTGAACGGTATGCCCTCCGCGGCGAGCGGTGCCTGCGGCGCCTGCCGGGCCACTGCTTCGGCGGGCGCGGTGTGGGGCTCGGCCGAGGCGAGGGGGGCGGTGAGCCCCACTGCCGACACGGCGGCCACGAACGATACGGCGATCTGGCGCGCGGTCAACACCGCTGCTGCGGAAGGGGAGTTCATGGCGGGACCTTACGGTCCCGAATGGTGTGGAATTTTCTAGTTTTGGAGCGGGGGCGGGGTGCCGGTGGTGAGCATCGGGAAGCCCGCGACGGGGGAGGCCCGCTACCGGGACAGCCGCAGTCCGGTCACCAGGTCCGGGCGGATCCGTAGCGCGTGCGTCATCTGGTGGTCGCTCCACGGGTGCAGCAGGGCCTGGTAGTGCGCGAGGTCGTCGGGGTCCGTCACCAGGCGGCAGTAGCCGGTCACCACCACGCTCCAACCGCAGTGCGTGGCCGGATCGATGGAGTCGGCCTCATAGGCGACCACCACGCCCTCGACGTCCTCCTGCTCGGTCAGGGTGGCCAGCGCCGCGCCCTCGTGGGTGCGGATGATGACCTCGCCGTGGTGCAGCAGGTGGTTCACCGGGCGGATCGCCGGCAGCGCGTCCTGGGTGAAGACGATCCGGCCCAGCGAGACGCTGCCCAGCAGCCGCAGCGCCTCGGTGCGGTCCAGTTCGGTGCTGCGGCGGGAGGCTTCGCGGTCCGCCCAGGCACCCCACACGGGGTCGATGGCTGCGGGGCCGGCGGCCTGCCGGGTCGGGAGGTCGTTCACGGCGTGCTGCTCCTCGTGCTCTTGACGCGGGTGGTGAGCGGTCCTGCCGGACAGTAGACGGCCCCCGGCGGTCGTCCGCCAGGGGCCGTTCGGCCCGTCCCGCAGTGCCTTCCGTGCCCGTTTGCCGAGCGCGGCCCGGTGCACCGCTCATGGCCCGTCCGCGTCAGCGTGCCGCCTCGGTGATGGCCCGGGCGCCGGTGTACGCGGCGGAGCCGCCGGCGGAGTCGCCGGTGGAGCGGGGGAGCACGTCCGGGACGGGGTCGTGGCGGATCTGGTCGGCCGGCATCCCGGAGGCGATGAGCCGTGCGACCGTGGCCCCGACCATGGCCGCCGGGCCGCTGACGAACGCCAGGCGGCCGGACCACTGCGCCTGGCGGGCCACCGCCTCCGCCAGCGGGCCGTACTCGGTCAGCGCCCCGTCCGCCCCCGGGACGGCGTCCTGGTCCAGGATGCGGACCACCTTCAACTGGTTGTGCCGCGCCGCCAGTTGGGACAGCCATCCGGCGTCGTACAGTTCCGCCTCGCTGCGGGCGCCGATGAAGAGCTGGACGCTGCCGGCCGGGCGCACGGAGAGGCCGCCGGCCCCGCGGCGGCGGCCCGCCCACTCCTCCAGCAGCGCCTTGAACGGGGCCCAGCCGGTGCCGCCGGCGACCATCAGCAGGTCGTGGACCCGGTCCTCCGCGGGGAGCGTCATCGTGCCGTGGGCGGGCCCGAGCCGCAGGACGTCGCCGACCTGGGTGTGGCTGACCAGTGCCTCGCTGACCCCGCCCGGGCCGGTCTGGCGGACATGGAGCTCCACCTCGCCGTCGGGCCGCGGCGCGGACGCCAGGGAGTAGTGCCGCCATGCCTGGGGCATCAGCGAGGAGGCCACCGCCGCGTACTGGCCGGCCCGGTACGGGTACGGTTCGTGCATCCGGACCCGGAGGACGGCGAGGTCCGGGCGGCGCCGCTCGTGGGCGGTCACCGTGCCCTGCCAGTACGGGGGTTCGGCCAGCGCCGCGTCGGCGCCCTCGACCATCGAGGCGACCGCGAAGCGCAGCATCCGCACCCACGCCTGCTCCACCGCGTCGACCCAGCGGGGCCCGGCGGAGCGGCGCAGCGCCGCGCACAGGGCGGCCTCGAATGCCTGGTAGTGCGCCGGTCGCACGCCGAGCTTGCGGTGGTCGTGGCCGAGCTGCCGGAAGTAGGCGGCCACCTCGTCCGGTCGGTGCAGGTTCTCGATGAGGTACCAGAAGGCGCGGGCCAGATGCGAGCGCTGGAACTCCATGGACTCCGGGAAGAGGGAGCGCAGGTAGGGCCAGCGGGCGAACATCTCGTCGTAGAGGTGGGCGATCAGGTCGCCGAACGGGGTGACCAGGTCGAGGTACTGGGTGATCAGTCGCTGGTCGCCGGCGCCGTCGTACGAGGTGGGGGCCGGCTCCTGTGCGGGTTCCTGGCCCTGGCCGAGGATCCGCTGCCGCAGCCGCTTGGCGTCGTGCCGGGCGAGTAGGGCATGGTACTCACCGCCCACGGTACCGGGGGCGGGCGACCCGGTCGGCGCGGGCGACGCGGAATGCGCGGAATGCGCGGGCTGGCAGGGACGCTGCATGGAAATGGAACCTCCTGACGGGAGGCGCCAGTATCGCAACGTGACAGGGTGCCCGAAGGGCCCCGTGCCCCCAGGGCCGTTCGGCCCTTGCGCCGACGGCCGGAGCCGACGACCCTCGTGGTCGGGCCCCTTGCGCCCCGGCGATCCGCGAAGAACCACAGAGCGAGAGTGCATGAACCAGCAGCCCGTTCCTCCTGCCACCACGCCCGCCGCCAGTGCACCGGACGGCCCGCTGCGCGTCTTCATCCTCGATGATCATGAGGTGGTGCGCCGCGGCGTACGGGACCTCCTGGAGGCGGAGGACGACATCGAGGTCGTGGGGGAGGCCGGGGATCCCCGGCAGGCCCTCGCCCGGGTGCCGGCGGTCCGGCCGCAGGTGGCGATCCTGGATGTCCGGCTCGGCGGTGCCGACGACGACCACGAGGGGATCGAGGTCTGCCGGGAGCTGCGGGCCCGGATGCCGGAGCTGGCCTGTCTGATGCTGACGTCCTTCGATGACGACGAGGCGCTGTTCGACGCCATCATGGCGGGGGCGGCCGGCTATGTGCTCAAGCAGATCGACGGGTCGGCGCTGATCAACGCGGTCCGCACGGTCGCGGCGGGGCAGTCGATGCTGGACCCGCGCACCGCGTCGCGGGTGATGGAGCGGCTGCGCGTGCCGCAGCAGGAGGCGGCCCCCGAGGAGTCGTCGTCGGAGCTCGACCGGCTCTCGCCGCGGGAGCGGGAGGTGCTGGACCTGATCGGTGAAGGACTGACGAACCGTCAGATCGCCGATCGGTTGTTCCTCGCCGAGAAGACGGTCAAGAACCGGGTGTCGGCGATCCTCTCCAAGCTGGGTGTGGGCCGCCGGGTCCAGGCGGCGATGATCGCCGAACGGCTGAAGGAACCGCGGGCGTAAGCGGCGCACCGGGCCGGCAGCGCGGGACGAGGGGCTGAACGGCCCTCCTCGTCCCGCGGTGCCGGCCCTTTTGCTGTCCCGTGGGGCCGGCCGCGGCGTCCGCGGGGCCGGTCAGTCGGTCAGCGGGACGGACCAGACGATGCGGGTGCCGCCGCCCTCCGGCGTCTCGATGTCCAGTCGGCCGCCGTGCATCGCGGCCCGGGCCCGCATGTTGGCCAGGCCGCCCGTGTGCGGGGCGGCGCCGACTCCGACCCCGTCGTCGGCCACCGTCAGCGTGACCTCGTCCGCGGTCACCGCCAGTGCCACGTCCAGGCGGTGGGCGCCGGCGTGCCGGGCGGCGTTGCTCAGGGCCTCCGCGGTCACCGCCACCAGGTGCTGGGCCAGGTCGTCGGGGACCGCGGCGTCCACCGGGCCGTCGATCTGCAGTGCCGGGGGGAAGCCGAGCGGGCCGGCCGCCCGCTGCACGGCGTCGGTGAGGTCGCGGCGCAGGCTGCGGTCCTTGCCGTCCCCGGTGGTGCGCAGCCCGAAGATCGTCGAGCGGATGATCTTGATGGTGGTGTCCAGGTCGTTGACCGCGCGGCCGACCCGTTCCGAGGCCTCCGGCCGGTCGATCAGCCGGGTCACGCTCTGGAGGGTGATGCCGGTGGCGAACAGCCGCTGGATGGCGAGGTCGTGCAGGTCCCGGGCGATCCGGTCGCGGTCGTGCAGGACCGTCAGCTCCTCGGACTCATCGCGCCGGCGGGCGAGTTCGAGGGTGATCGCGGCCTGGTCGGCGAAGCCCGAGATCAGCCGGACCTCGGCCTCGTCGAACGGCGGCCGGCCGGCCAGCCGGCTCAGCCGCAGCGCGCCGCGCCCGGTGTCCACCTGGAGCGGGACCGCGACGGCCGGCCCGTACACCGCACCGGCCTGCTCCGCCGCCCCGTTCACCGCGGCCTCCCCGGGGGCCGCGTCACCGGTGTCCACACCCAGGGGGTAGGCCCGTGGGTCGGAGCGCAGGTCCGTGCTGACCGCGGGCTGGTCGCTGCGGACGGCGATACCGGGCAGCGAGCCGTCGAGCGGCACATGCAGCCCGGTGATCCGGCTGGCGCCGGTGCCGCAGGCCACCGCCACCGTCAACTGCTCCGTCGACGAGGCCACCGGCAGCAGGACCGCCACGCAGTCCGCGCCGGCCACCTCCATCGCCCGCTCGGCGATCAGGCGGAGCACCTCGTCGGCGTCGGTACCGGACAGCAGGCTGCGGGTGATCTCGCCCAGCGCCTCCAGCCACCGCTCGCGGCGGCGACTCTCGTGGTACATGCGGGCGTTGTCGATCGCGACGCCGGCCGCGATGGAGAGGGTGGTCACCACCTCCTCGTCCTCCGCGTCGAACGAGCCGCCGCCCCGCTTCTCGGTGAGGTAGAGGTTGCCGAAGATCTCGTCGCGGACCCGGACCGGCACCCCGAGGAAGGTCCGCATCGGGGGGTGGTTGGCCGGGAAGCCGTAGCTGTGCGGATGGCTGCTCAGGTCGGTGAGCCGCAGCGGCGAGGGGTTGCGGATCAGCTCCCCGAGGATGCCCCGGCCGCACGGCGACGGCCCGATCGCGGAGATCAACTCGTCGGACATCCCCACGGGAAGGAACTGCGAGAGCGCTCCGTCGCCGACGACGCCCAGCGCCCCGTATTCGGCGTCGGTGAGGGTCACCGCAGCCTCGACGATGCCCCGGAGCACCTGCGGGAGCTCCAGCCCCCGCCCCAGGTCCATCACCGCCTCAAGCAGGCTGCGCATCCGGTCCGGTGCGCGGAGCTGCGGCTCCTGCGGTTCGACCGCGGCCGGTGCGTACTGCTGTGATTCGGACATTCCCCTGCTGCTCCCAAAGATCCGTACACCTGCTCGGCAGCGTACGTGATCGGCGCGGCGGGTCCGACGGGGACCGGTGCCGACCGGCCATGTACGGGTCCCGTCCGGTGGGGCCGGCCGTCCCGCTGAGCAGGGCCCATCGCGGTCGGTGAGGGGCTGTTCGGCCCCTGGGGTGTGCGGTTTCCGCCGGCCGACGATGGGTGAGCCGGGAAGGGCCGGGTCTCCCCCCGTGTCGAAGGCTCTTCCCGGTCCCTGGCCGCTTCCCGGCTCAGTTCACGTTTCAAGGTGGAGGACAACAGCACCGTGGATGGTTGGGAAGTTCAGACGACGGCGGCCAGGGAACCGGCGTCCGGTCGGGCCCTTGAGGCCCGGCCGCGGCGCCGGAACAAGGCGGTGGAGTGGCTCACCACCACCGACCACAAGCAGATCGGCACGCTCTATCTCGTCTCGGCGTTCGTCTTCTTCCTCGTCGGTGGCGTGATGGCCCTGGTGATGCGCGCCGAACTGGCCCGGCCGGGCATGCAGATCCTCTCCAACGAGCAGTTCAACCAGGCGTTCACCATGCACGGCTCGGTGATGCTGCTGCTCTTCGCGATGCCGCTGTTCACCGGTTTCGCCAACTGGATCATGCCGCTCCAGATCGGCGCGCCCGACGTGGCGTTCCCGCGGCTGAACATGCTCGCGTTCTGGCTGTTCCTCTTCGGCTCGCTGATCGCGGCGGCCGGTTTCCTCACGCCGCAGGGCGCCGCCGACTTCGGCTGGTTCGCCTATGCGCCGCTGTCGGACGCCGTCCACTCGCCCGGTGTCGGCGCCGACATGTGGATCATGGGTGTGGCGCTCTCCGGCTTCGGCTCCATCCTGGGCGCGGTCAACTTCATCACCACCATCATCTGCATGCGCGCCCCCGGTCTCACGATGTTCCGGATGCCGATCTTCACCTGGAACGTGCTGCTCACCGGCCTGCTGATCCTGATGGTCTTCCCGGTCTTCGCCGCCGCCCTGCTGGCCCTGGAGATGGACCGCAAGTTCGGCTCCCACATCTTCGACGCGGCCAACGGCGGCGCCCTGCTGTGGCAGCACCTCTTCTGGTTCTTCGGCCACCCCGAGGTCTACGTCCTGGCCCTGCCGTTCTTCGGCATCGTCTCCGAGGTCATCCCGGTCTTCTCCCGCAAGCCGATGTTCGGCTACATCGGCCTGATCGCCGCGACCATCTCCATCGCCGGCCTGTCGGTGACGGTCTGGGCGCACCACATGTACGTCACCGGTGGCGTCCTGCTCCCGTTCTTCTCCTTCATGACGTTCCTCATCGCGATCCCCACCGGCGTGAAGTTCTTCAACTGGATCGGGACGATGTGGAAGGGCTCACTCTCCTTCGAGGGCCCGATGCTGTGGGCCACCGGCTTCCTGGTCACCTTCGTCTTCGGCGGTCTGACCGGCGTCATCCTGGCCTCCCCGCCGCTGGACTTCCACGTCTCCGACTCCTACTTCGTCGTCGCGCACTTCCACTACACGCTCTTCGGCACCGTGGTCTACGCGATGTTCGCCGGATTCCACTTCTGGTGGCCGAAGTTCACCGGCAAGATGCTCGACGAACGGCTCGGCAAGATCACCTTCTGGACGCTCACGGTGGGCTTCAACCTCACCTTCCTCGTCCAGCACTGGCTCGGCACCATGGGCATGCCCCGCCGCTACGCCGACTACCTCGCCGCCGACGGCTTCACCGCCCTCAACACCCTCTCCACCATCGGCTCGTTCCTCCTCGGCCTCTCCTTCCTGCCGTTCTTCTACAACGTCTGGAAGACCGCCAAGTACGGCAAGAAGGTCGACTGCGACGACCCTTGGGGCTACAGCCGCTCCCTGGAGTGGGCCACCTCCTGCCCGCCGCCGCGCCACAACTTCGTCTCCCTGCCGCGGATCCGCAGTGAATCCCCCGCCTTCGACCTCCACCACCCCGAGGTGGAGAACCTTGCCCTGGACCGTCCCGCGGCCCACGTCTGAGGAAGGAGCGGCCGTGCTGTCTCCCGCCGTTCTCGCCCTGGGGGCCACCGCCCTGTGCGCCGCCGGCTGTGTCTGGTACCTGCCCGCCGTGGCCGACCTGCGGGCCGGCGCCGACCGCCCCGCCTCCCGGCGGCTCGCGGCCGCTGCCTGCCTGACGGCCTGGGCGACCCTCGCGCTGTCCGCGCCGCTGCTGCTGGCAGCCGCCTCCTGGACCGCGCTCGGCGCCCTCACCGTCATCGGTGCGGCCGCCGCCCTCCTCCTCGCCGGGCTCGCCCGGGCCCGGCGGGGCCAGGAGGAGCGCGCGACCCGCAGGGCCTGGGCCGCACTGCGGGTGTGGCCCTCCGCCGCCGGGCGGGCCCGCCCCACGCGGGTCTTCCTCCGGTGGTTCATCCCGGGCTACGTCGTGACCGCCGGCGCGCTGGCTGTGGTCGTGATCGGAGGGACGATGGGCCGATGACGCGTGGGGGAGCGGCGGGACGGTGCGGTCCGCCCACCTCACCCGGACCGCGCCCGGTCCGCTCCCTCACCGCACTCAGCCGATCCGCCGTCACCCGTGCACGTCGACATGGTGGCGGCGGATCAGCACGTTGCAGTCGCTCGCGGCGCTGCGGTCTCCCCGCTGGATGGCCAGGGCGCGCTGTTGCCGCAGTACACGGCACCGTTCGCAGCCGGCGACGGGACGGGGGACGTCCGGCCAGGTGGGCATCGGGAGGTAGATCACTGCGGCCTGACTCCGGTATCGGGGGTGGCTTCCTGGATTGCTCCCGTACTTGTCGGCCGATTGCCGCCCTCCCTTGAGGACGGGTGCACCGGACAACGGCGAGGGACACCGGATCGGCCCCGCGGCTCTCGTCCGCGTACGGATGCCGGATCGTCGGCCGGGCACGTGCCAGGCACCCGCACCGGGCGGTCAGCGCAGCCGGAGGTCGACCCAGTCGATGGTGTCCCCCGGCAGCAGATAGCGGTCGATCTCCGCGAAGCCGTGCTGCTCGGCGAACCGCAGCCCGTCCTCGTTCGACGACAGCACGCAGGTCTCGATCACTCGCGCGCCCAACTCCCGCGCCCGGTCCAGCCCGCGCGCATACAGCTCCGTCCCGAAGCCGCGCCCGCGGTGGGCGGGGAGCACGCGGGCGATCACGGTGGCGGTCCGGGTCTCGTCGGCCGGCGGGCGGACCGTGCTGCACCCCACGAGTTCGTCGCCGAGGTAGGCGACCTCCAGATGGTTGCGCCCGGCCCGCTCCCGCACCTCGTCCAGGGACAGGAGGTGGGTCGGGACGAGGGTGTTGTGGACGTGCTGCCAGTGTGTGAGCGCGGTGTCGTCGACCGGCTGCACGAGGCGAAGTTGCGACATCGTTGAAGGAAATCCTCGACGGCCCGGATCGTCAACGCGTTTACCGGGCCCCGCAGTCGGCGCGCGCCGACCGGACCGTCCCAAAGCGGACAGCGTCCGACCTACTCGCTCCCTAACGTGCCTCCGGGCGCCCGGACGACAGCTGTCCCGCCGCCCCCGCACACCCTCTTCCCTTCCTCCCGCACGAGTGGAGCGCTTCGTGGACGTCACCCCCTTCCGCATCGAGATCCCGCAGGCCGACCTCGATGAGCTGCGAGACCGGCTGCTGCGGACCCGTTGGCCCGACGCGTTGCCCGGTGCGGGCTGGGACTACGGGGTCGCGCTGCCGTATCTGAGGGACCTGGTCGACCACTGGGCGCACGGCTATGACTGGCGTGCGCACGAAGCCCGGCTCAACGAGATACCGCAGTTCACCACGGTCCTCGACGGACAGCGGGTGCACTTCCTGCATGTCCGCTCGCCGGAGCGGGACGCCCTGCCGCTGATCCTCACGCACGGCTGGCCCAGCACCGTCCACGACTTCCTCGACGTCATCGGGCCGCTCACCGACCCCCGCGCCCACGGCGGCGACCCGGCCGACGCCTTCCACCTCGTGGTGCCCTCGCTCCCCGGCTTCGCCTTCTCCGGGCCCACCCGGGAGGCGGGTTGGGGATGCCGGCGCATCGCCCGTGCCTGGGCCGCGCTCATGCACCGCCTGGGCTACCACCGCTACGGCGCCCAGGGCGGTGACTTCGGCGCCCTGATCGCGCCCGAACTCGGCCGGGTGGCGCCGGACGACGTCATCGGCGTCCACGTCAACGCCCTGGCGAACGCCTCGACGGCGACGAGCCCGGAGGAACTGGAGCAGCTGTCGGCGGCCGAGCGCCGCCAGGCACGGGACAACCAGTCGTGGTGGTACGCGCACTCCGGATACGCCACCCAGATGTCCACTCGCCCGCAGACCGTGGCCTACGCGCTCAACGACTCGCCGGTCGGCCAACTGGCCTGGAATCTTGAGTGGTTCGTGGACCACGATCCGACCACGACCCGGCAGTCGCTGCCCGACCGGGACGCCGTGCTGACCAACACCACCCTCCTGTGGCTCACCGGTACCGCCGGGTCGGCCGCGCGACTGTACCGGGAGGCGGCCGTGGACGGCTGGGGCCGGCCCGCCCCCTCGGGCGTCCCCACCGGCGTGGCCTGCTTCCTCGGCGACCGGGCCGTGCGGGGTCTGGCCGAGCGGTCGCACCGCATCACCCACTGGTCCACCTTCGACACCGGCGGCCACTTCGCGTCCCTCCAGGCCCCCGACCTGCTCGTCGCCGATGTGCGGGACTTCTTCAGGACGGTGCGCTGAGCCGGTCCGGTGGGGAGTCGACGGCCGCGGGGGTGCAGGGGCGCGGACCGTGTGCGGGGCCGTGCGGGGCCGTTCAGTCCGGGCGGCGGGTGCTCAGACCGGTGAGGCCGATCAGTACCGGTCCGGTGGGTGACGCCACCACCTCGGACACCGTGAGCGGATCGAGCGTGGCGTAGAACGCCTCCTGTGCGTCGCGCAGTGCCCGGCGCAGTCGGCAGGCCGCGCGCAGCGGGCACGGGGCGTCGCCTTCGCAGGCGACGACCTCGTCCGCGCCCTCCAGCTCGCGCACCAACCAGCCCATGGAGGCCCGGTGCCCCAGTTCGGTCAGTTCCAGTCCGCCGCCGCGTCCGCGCCGGGCCTCGACCACCCCGAGGTGCTGGAGCCGGCTGATCGCCTTCGCCATGTGCGTGTACGGCACGTTCATCACCTCGGCCACCTCGCGGGTGGTCAAGGAGATGCCCTGCTCCGCGACGGCCAGGCGCATGACCGCGCGCAGCGCCAGATCAGTGAACTTCGTCAAACGCACCCGCGCGACGCTATCAAATGCGCATGTCAAGTTCGCCGTGCGGAATCCGGCCCGCCGGCCTTCCGGTCCGCTCACGGGCCGGCCCCGGTCCGGTGCGGGCCCCTCGGAGCCCGCGTTCCTCGGGTCAGCCGTCCTGGTGGCCGGCGGCGGGGGCGCCGCCCATCATGCGGAGCATGTTCCGGCCGCCGGTGCGGAAGAACCGCACGAGGAGGGCGGCGGCCAGGACGAGGAAGGCGATGTTCAGCCAGGTGGTGTAGTTCCAGGAGAGGCCCTCCTCCGGGATCCTCGCCCGGGCCTGGTCCGGGACCAGCCCGAGGCCGCTGAAGGCGAACTCGACGACGTAGCCGGCGACCACGATCGCGAGGTAGAAGGTGCCGAGCAGGAACAGCGCGGTCCGGATGCCGTAGTACTTCCGGTAGATGTTGAGGATCGGCAGGATCAGCAGGTCGGCGAAGACGAACGCGACCACCCCGCCGAAGCTGATGCCGCCCTTCCACAGCACCACGGCGAGCGGCACGTTGCCGATGGAGCAGACGAACGAGGCCATCGCGACCAGCGGGCCGATGACCGGCCCCCAGAGTTTGGCGGCGAGCGGATGGCCCTCGAAGAAGAACGTCCGCCAGAAGGCGTCGGGCACCCATGCGGCGATGGCGCCGGCGATGAGCAGCCCGACCACCAGATCCCGCATGATCGCCGCCCACTCCATGACGAAGACGTGCGCGGTGGCCGTCGCGCCCTTGGGGGAGAGCAGTCTGCGGAGGAAGGAGCCGGGGCCCTGGACGGACATGTCCATCGCGGCATGCCCCTCCATCGCGCCGGCCAGCCCGCGGTCGGCCTGCGCCCGCGCCTCGCGCACCAGGGACTCGCGCAGGAACAGCCGCAGCAGCACCGCCAGCACCGCGATCATCACCGGACCGCCCACGAACTCCGCGACCGTGAACTGCCAGCCCATCAACAGCGCCAGAATGACGCCGAGTTCGATGACGAGATTGGTGGAGGCGATCTCGAAGGCCATCGCGGCGGTGAAGTTCGCCCCCTTGCGGAACAGCGAGCGGGCCAGCGCGACCGCGGCGTAGGAGCAGGAGGACGAGGCCGCGCCCAGCCCGGCGGCGATGGCGAGGGTGCGCGGTCGGTCGTCGCCGAGCAGCGCAACGACAGTGGACCTGCGGACCACCGCCTGGACCACGGCGGACAGGGCGAACCCCAGGATCAGCGCCCAGGTGATCTCCCAGGTCATCGAGCCGGTGATGGACAGTGCGTGCAGGACGGCGTGCATGGCGGCATCCTTCCCGGGGCGCGCGTCCAGCCGTTGCCGGACACGCGCGGGCGCCCGGTCCCGGACGCGCGCCGGCGCACGGACAACCGAGGGACCGCATGCTGACGGGCCGTATGTCATGGGCGGAACGCCGTCGGCCCGCACGCGGGACGCACGTCACACCGACAGACCGGAACCTCCCTTTCCGGATATCCCTCTTCATCCGTTGGACGATCATGCGCGCCGAGCGGTGCGGGAAGGGGCTGACATGGGCCACCGAGTGGGGAACGGCACGCGTGCCGTGCTGACGTTGGCCCTGGCGGCCGCGGTGACCGGCTGCGCGACCGGCCAGGGCGCCGCGGCACCCGACGCGGTGGACGCCTCGGACTCCTCCCGGCGCGGTCACGGCAAGGGCGGTCCGGGCGGCTTCACCGTCCAGTACCGCACCGGCGGCAAGGCGGCACGCGCCACCGCCTACCTCCGCTCCCGGCGCGTACTGGAACGGGCCGCCGGCCGGCTCAACGACACCGTCGACGTGCCGCACCGCATACCGTTCGCGGTCCGCTCGTGCGGTGCCGCCGAACCGGCGTACGACCCGGAGACCGGCACCGTCGACTTCTGCGTGGAGCACGTCGATGAGATACGCGAGCGCATCGAGCACGCCGCTGACGGAGCCGGCCGCCCGCGCGCTGCCGGGGACCGCGACGCCCATGTGGCCGCGGTCCTGGAGGAAACCGCGTACCACGAGGGCGCCCATGCCCTGATCGACCGCCTGGGGCTGCGCTTCACGGGGCGGGAGGAGGACGTGGCCGACCAGTTCGCCGCGGTGATGCTGATCGGCCAGGGCCCCGCCGGTGACGCCAAGACCCTTGCCGCCGCCAGGGATTACACCCTGTCCGCCGAGGAGTCCCCGTTCGACGCGTCCGATCTGCTCGACGAGCACAGCCTGGACGGCCAGCGCGCGGCGAACTACGCCTGCTACGTCTACGGCGCGCACCCCACCCGCCACGAGGACCTCGTCGCCGACGACGGGCGGGTCACCGAAGACCGCGCCGAAGGCTGCCCCGAGGAGTGGGAACAGGCACGGAAGGGCTGGCAGCGGCTCCTCGACCGCTATCTCAAGCGCGACCTGTGACGGCCTCGGCGGGCGCGATGTCGCTGTCGGTGATCAGTGCGGTGAGCTCCGGCGCCCAGCCGTCGAACTCTGCCGCGATCCGTGCGGTGGCCGCGTCGGCGTCGGCGAAGTCGAAGGCGGCGAACCAGTCCTGTGGCGCGGACAGTCCCACGTAGGCGTGCGGGGTCCCGCACTTCTCCCGGTGGGCGAACCGTCCACCGCCGACAATCAGCCGACGCCGGCCGCGGTGGGAACATCGGTACAGCGGTCGCCGCGAGGGCCGGCTGATAGGGCCGGATGAGGGTGAGCTCCGTCCTCTCCCGGTCTTGGGGAGGGGGCCGGACCGGCTCCAGGTGCGAGCCGCCCGGTCACGCCTCTCGCGTCACGCCCGCGAGGACCGTCGTCACGACCTTGTGGACGGCCGCGGCCGTGGGAGGGCCGCCCTCCCGGTCGGCGAACAGCAGGTGTCCGGCCCCGATCAGGGTGGGGGCCAGGGTGTCGACGTCGGCCTGCGCCGCGATGCGGCCCAACTCGCGTTCCGCGGCCAGGTATTCGGCGATCATCGCGGTGGCCTCGCCCAGGACCGGGACACCGGACGAGCCGGCCTGCCGCAACCGGGCGCGCAGTCCGTCCCGGGAGATGACCAGCCCGACGATCGTCACGGCGACCGTGCCGAACACGGTCATCAGCGCGTCGGTGACGGTGTCGACGACCGCGCCGCTCCCGGCGGACGCGCGCAGGGCGGCGGCCTGACCGTCGATCCGGCCGATGCGGTCCCGTACGAGTGCGGCGAGGAAGGCGTCGAAATCGTCGAAGTGCCGGTGCAGCACGCCCTTGGCGCAGTCCGCTTCGGTGGTGACCGCCCGGCTGGTCAGGGCGTTGGGCCCGTCCCGGAGCAGGATGCGTTCGGCGGCGGCGAACAACTGCTCCCGCGCATCGCGGAGGGCGACCCCGGTCGGCACCATGCACTCCATCCCCGGTGCTCCGCACCGGATTCTCGTCGACGGCCACACGATTGACGAGTGGGCATGTGCCCACCATGGTGGGCACATGCCCACTATGCCGCCCTCGGGGCGTGAACCCCATCAACTCCGGGCGCTGGCCGAGTCGTTCGGCACCGATGCCGAACGCTACGACCGCGCCCGGCCCCGCTACCCCGACGCCTTGGTGCGACGGATCACCACCGGCCGGTCCGGTCTCGACGTGTTGGACGTCGGCTGCGGTACGGGAATCGTCGCCAGGCAGTTCCGGGCGGCCGGCTGCGCGGTGCTCGGGGTCGAACCGGACGCGCGGATGGCCGAGATCGCGCGGCGAGACGGCGGCGCCGTCGAGGTGGCCACGTTCGAGGACTGGGACCCGGCGGGCCGGGAGTTCGACGCGGTCGTCGCCGGCACCGCCTGGCACTGGATCGACCCGGTCGCCGGTGCCGCCAAGGCCGCCCGGGTGCTGCGCCCCGGCGGCCTGCTGGCACCGTTCTGGAACGTCTTCCGCTTCCCGGCCGCCCTCGCCGAAACGGTCGCCTCGGCGTGTCAACGGGCCCTGCCCGACTCGCCGTTCGACTTCACGGAGATGACGACGGGCGCCTTGGAGGCGTACCAAGGGGCGTTCGCCAAGGTGGCCGACGGAATCCGGGCGGCGGGCGGGTTCGGCGAGCCGGAGCAGTGGCGGTTCGACTGGGAGTGGACCTACACCCGGGACGCCTGGCTGGATCAGATGCCTACCCAGGGGCCCTTCACCCGGCTCCCGCCGGAGGCGTTGGAGCAGGTGCTGGCGGGCGTCGGCGCCGCCATCGACGCGGTCGGCGGCGGTTTCACCATGCGGTACGCGACGGTGGCGGTCACCGCGGTGCGGGGCGGCTCGGCGTAGTCGGGGCGGGATGCCTGTGCTCGGGCAACCTCGGGGACTGGCAGGGGTGTTGGGGTTGCCCCGGGAGCTGGGTGATCCCGGCGGGGCCGGTGGGCGTCGAGGAAGCCGGCCACGCCAGCCACACCGGCCACCGGCCACCGGTCAAGTCGACCGGTGGCCGGGAGCGTTGGCCCGCGGGCCGCTCAGTCGCCCTTGTCGCGGCACCATTCGGGCGCGGCCCCGATGGGCTCGATGTAGCGGGCCGAGGCAAATGCGTCGCGGCGCCAGTCGAGCTTGTACCAGCGCGGATTGCCGTGGATGTTCTGGCCGTTGACCTTGCAGACGAGAGTGATGACCTCGCCGTAGGGGAGCGTGGTCATCGCCGGGTGCTCGGTGCCGGGGCCGGTGCGGACCACGAGGCCGGTCCTGGCGATGATGCGGCCCTTGTATGCGCCGTGGCCGTGACCGCTGTCCCCGACGCGGGGGGCGTGCGACGGGCTTGCGGCGGTGGCCGTACCACTGCCGAGGACACCGCAGAGGAGTCCCACGCTCGCCAGCACGGCGGCGCCCCTGCGGAACTGGGATAGCTGCGTCATGGTCATCCTCCTGGTCGCGGTCCGGACGTGTCGGTCCGAAGCCAGGCTTCCCCCGCTGGGGCCCGGGCCCCTTGCCGACGGCCGAATTCACCGTCACGGGGAGGCGTCGAATGTCTGCCCGGACGTGACCGTAACCGGGCGAGTAAGTGACCGTTAACCGGCCATGAGTGAAATGAACGACCGCCTGCTCAGCCTCGTCGACGGAGTGGTGGACCTGGACGAGGAACGGCTGCCGTTGCTGACCCTGCGGGAGGCCCGGGCCGCGATCGAATTGCTGCGGTTGCTGGCCTCGGGAAACGGTGAAGGGTCCTACGCCGCACGGCACTTGGCGCGGAATCTGGTGCGGCGGCTGCCGACCGAGACATGAGCGGTGGCGGGGTCCGCGGCCGCGGTGGACGAGGGGCGGGGCCCGGGAGGAAAACCCGGCAGCGATAGGATTTTCGACATGGCGAAACACTTGCTCTTCGTGGCCATCTTGGGCCACGGGCACGTCAATCCCACCCTGCCCTTAGTCGAGGAACTCGTACGGCGAGGCCATCGCGTCGACTACGCCACCAGTGCGGAACACGCCGAGATGGTCACCAGATCCGGCGCCCGCTGGGTGGAACTCCCGTCGCTCCCGCCGTTCGACATACCACCCCCTTCCGCGTTCGGCCCCGAGACCTTCGGTGTCTTCATGCGCGTACTCTTCGCCGGAATGCGCGAGGCGTACCCCGTGCTGCGGGACCACTGCGCCGCCGAATCGGTGGACGCGATCTGCTTCGACACGATGAACTGGTCCGCCCGGGTCGTCGCCGAGCAGCTCGGCCTGCCGGCCGTTCGCCTCATCCCCAACTTCGCTTCCAACGAGACCTTTTCGCTGTTCACCCAGTTCCTGGAGGCCGCCGGCGGCGAGAATCCGTTCCCGGCCATGCTCGGGCCCTCCTGCGAGGAGTTCGCCGCGGAGTTCGGCGTCCCCCTCGACCCGGCGAACCTCCTGGACGTCCCCACCGAGGTCAACCTGGTCTCCATACCGAGGGAGTTCCAGCCGGCGGGTGACTCCTTCGACGAGCGTTTCCACTTCATAGGCCCCTCGGTGGGCAGTCGTGAGAACGAGCCCTGGTCGCCGCCGGACCCCGAGGCGCCGGTGCTGTTCGTCTCCCTGGGGACGGTCTTCAACGACCGGCCCGACTTCTACCGCACCTGCATCGAAGCCTTCGCCGACGGGCCGTACCACGTGGCCATGTCCGTGGGCGGGATGGACCCGGCCGCGCTGGGGACCATTCCTCCGTCGTTCGATGTCCGCCCCCGGTTCCCGCAGTTGGCCGTGCTCCAGCGGGCCAGCGCGTTCGTCTCGCACACCGGTATGAACTCCACGATGGAGGCCCTGTATTACGGCGTCGGGCTGATCGCCTTCCCGCAGATGCCGGAGCAGGCCGCCAACGCCGGGCGGGTGCAGGAACTCGGGCTCGGTGAGCAGCTCGACTCCGACACGGTGACGGCCGAGTCGCTGCGCGCCGCGGTCGCCCGGGTCTCCTCCGACCCCGCGATCCGCAGCAACCTCGCGCGGATGCGCAAGGTCGTACGGGAGAGCGGTGGCGCGGTGCGCGGTGCGGACGTCATCGAGGGGTGTCTGCGCTGAGCAGCCGATCACCTGGGTGAGTTGAGCAGGTGAGCGGGAGGTCGCCGGCGTGTGCCGCGCGCCGTGATCTCCTGCGTGTGGTGCGTCGTGGCCCGGTCCGCCCGCCTGTGGAGCGGGGGCCGGGTCATGGCGCGGGCGCGGGATCGCTGAGCATGCCGGTGCGGAGCGTGGACAGGGTGCGGTTCAGCAGCCGCGAGACGTGCATCTGGGAGATGTCCAGCTCGGCGCCTATCTGGGACTGGGTCATCTCCTGCCCGAAGCGGAGCTCGATGATCCGGCGTTCCCGGGGCGCCAGTTGCCGCAGCAGCGGCGCGAGGGCGTGGAGGTCCTCGATGGTCTCCAGGGCTGGGTCGTCGCCGCCGACGATCTCTGCGAGCGGGCGGCGCGCGCCGAGCGCGTCGGGTTCGTCCGGGGTGTCCAGGGAGTCCGCGGCGTAGCCGTTGGCGGCGAGGAGGCCTTCGAGGACCTCTTCCTCCGGCAGTCCGAGGTGGGTGGCGAGTTCGGCCACGGTGGGGTTGCGGTCGAGTGCGGCACGCAACTGCTCCTTGGCCTTGGCCAGTTCGATGCGCAGCTCCTGGAGGCGGCGGGGGACGTGCACGGCCCAGCCGGTGTCCCGGAAGAAGCGCTTCATCTCGCCGAGGATGTAGGGGACGGCGTAGGTGGAGAACTCCACCTCCCGGGAGACGTCGAAGCGGTCGATGGCCTTGATCAGGCCGATGATGCCGACCTGGACGATGTCGTCCATGTCGCCGCCGCGGCTGCGGTAGCGGCGGGCGACGTAGCGCACCATCGACATGTTCATCTCGATGAGTGTGTTGCGTGCGTACTGGTAGGCGTGGGTGCCCTCTTCGAGTTCCCGGAGCCGGTCGAAGAACTGCCTGGAGAGTTCCCGGGCGTCCTGGGGAGCCATGGCCGTGGGGCGCCGTATCTCCGGTAGGCCGCCGCGGTCCGTGGTGGGCGTCGGCAACGGGCCGCCGCTCGTCGGGACGGTCATGATGCCTCCCTCCGCACCCGGCCCCCGCGGGCACTTGTGCGGCCGCCTACCCGTCGGGGGGCAGGGCATGCCCGGAGGGTGGCGAAAATCGGCAGGGATGAGGGGACCTCATGCCGCGGGGAGGGGACCGAGGTAAGGGCTGGTGTGCAGGGGCGTGGGGGGTGCCCGTGGGGAGTGGTGTCAGCTCAGCCGCAGGGCCGCGTTGATGCTTTTGCCGGTCGGCGTCGTGGTGATGGCGACGGAGGTGGCGAGCCGGCGGATCAGGGACCAGCCGTAGCCGCCGATCCGGCCGTCCTGGAAGTCGGTCGGGACGAAGGGGCGGAGCGGGCTGGCGTCCTCGACGGTCACCACGAGGCGTCCGCTCGTGACGCGGGCGGCGAAGCCGGTGACGCCGCCGGCGTGCCGCAGGGCGTTGGTGACCAGCTCCGAGGTGACCAGCAGGGCGTCGGCGACCACGGTCTCGTCGACGTGCGGGTGGTGCGCGCGCAGCAGTTCGTGCACGCGGTCGCGTGCTGCGGCTGACGTGGCGGGGAGTTCCGCGGTACGAGCCACCGTCCACCTCCCTGGCGGTGCGGGATCCGGCCTTGGGGGTGCGGGTACCCGCCGTGGCGCGAATCGTGCATCCCCGGGCCACTCTGCCACACGGGCGAGGGTTGCCGGGCCGCTCCCCGCCGGTGGGTCGTGGCGGGGGAGGTGGGGTGGGGGCCGGTGGTCAGGCGGGCCGTTCCACCAGGTCCAGGGCGATGTCCTCGATCAGGTCCTCCTGGCCGCCGACCAGTCGGCGGCGGCCGGCCTCGACCAGGAGGCTGCGGGTGTCCAGGCCGTGGCGGCGCGCGGCGTCCTCGGCGTGCCGGAGGAAGCTGGAGTAGACGCCCGCGTACCCCAGGGAGAGGGTTTCCCGGTCGACCCGGACGGGGCGGTCCTGGAGCGGGCGGACGAGGTCCTCGGCGGCGTCCATCAGCCGGAAGGTGTCGCAGCCGTGCCGCCAGCCCATGAGGTCGGCGACGGCGGTGAACGCCTCCAGGGGGCAGTTTCCGGCGCCCGCGCCCATGCCCGCGAGGGAGGCGTCGACGCGGCGGACGCCGTTCTCCACCGCGACCACGGAGTTGGCGACGCCCAGTGCGAGGTTGTGGTGGGCGTGGATGCCGATTTCGGTGTCGGCGTCCAGTACGTCCCGGTAGGCGCGGATGCGGTCGCGTACCCCGTCCATGGTGAGGCGGCCGCCGGAGTCGGTGACGTAGACGCAGTGGGCGCCGTAGGACTCCATCAGCTTGGCCTGGGCGGCGAGGGTGGCCGGGTCGGCCAGGTGCGCCATCATCAGGAATCCGGCGACGTCCATGCCCAGTTCGCGGGCGGTGCCGATGTGCTGGGCCGCGATGTCGGCCTCGGTGCAGTGGGTGGCGACGCGGACGGAGCGGACGCCGAGGGCGTGGGCGCGCCGGAGTTCGGCGAGGGTGCCGATGCCGGGCAGGAGGAGGGTGGTGAGGGTGGCGCGCCGGACGACGTCGGCGGCGGCCGCGATCCACTCCTCGTCGGTGTGCGCGCCGGGTCCGTAGTTGACGCTGGAGCCGGCCAGGCCGTCGCCGTGGGCGACCTCGATGGCGTCGACCCCGGCGGCGTCCAGTGCGCCGGCGATGGCGCGGACGTGATCCAGGCCGTACTGGTGCCGGATGGCGTGCATGCCGTCCCGGAGGGTCACGTCCTGGACGTAGAGGTCGTGGGTCATCGGGTGGCCAGCCTTTCCGCGACCCGCAGTGCTGCGGAGGTCATGATGTCCAGGTTGCCGGCGTAGGCGGGCAAGTAGTGGGCGGCGCCCTCGACTTCGAGGTAGGCCGAGACCAGGGATCCGGTGCCGCCGGCGAGGGTGGTGAGGGGGTCGTCGGGGCCGATCGGGCGGATCTGGACGCGTTGTTTGAGGCGGTATCCGGGGACGTAGGCGGCGACCTCGGCGACCATGGCGTCGATGGACGCGGTGAGGGCGGCGGCGTCGGCCCGGTCGTCGACCACGCAGTGGACGGTGTCGCGCATCACCACCGGTGGGTCGGCGGGGTTGAGGACGATGACCGCCTTGCCGCGGGCCGCGCCGCCGACGGTCTCCAGGGCGCGGGCGGTGGTCTCGGTGAACTCGTCGATGTTGGCGCGGGTGCCGGGGCCGGCGGAGCGGGCGGCGATCGAGGCGATGATCTCGGCGTAGCGGACGGGGGTGATCCGGGTGACCGCGGCGACGATCGGCACGGTGGCCTGGCCGCCGCAGGTGACCATGTTGAGGTCGGGTGCGTCGAGGTGCTGGTCGAGGTTGACCGGCGGGACGACGTAGGGGCCGAGGGCGGCCGGGGTGAGGTCGATCAGCTGCTTGCCGTGGGGGCGGAGCACGGTGGCGTGGTGCTGGTGGGCGGCGGCGGAGGTGGCGTCCAGGACGATGGCGATGTCGTCGAAGTCGGGCCGGGCCAGCAGGCCGTCGACGCCGCGGTCGGTGGTGGGGATGCCCAGGCGGCGGGCGCGGGCCAGTCCGTCGGAGGCGGGGTCGATGCCGGCCAGGGCGGCGACGGTGAGGACGTCGGAGGTTCTGCGCACCTTGATCATCAGGTCGGTGCCGATGTTGCCGGAGCCGAGGATCGCGATCTTGGTGCGGGGCGGGGTGGGGGTCATCGGGTGTGCGCCTCCGCTGTGGGCTCCAGGCCGAAGAAGCGGCGGGCGTTGCCGCCGAGGAGGGCCGCGCGGTCGGCGTCGGTGAGGCCGGTGCAGCCGCGGATGGCCGTGCCGGGCTGCTGTTCGCCGAGGGGGAAGGGGAAGTCGGTGCCGAGCATGACGCGTTCGGTGCCCATCACGTCCAGCAGCAGGCGCAGCGCTCTGGGGTCGAAGACCGCGGAGTCGACGAAGAAGCGGTCGGTGTAGGCGGAGGGCGGGTGGGGGGAGTCCTTGCGGACGATGTCGCGCTGGTGCCAGGCGTTGTCGGCCCGGCCGAGGAGGTAGGCGAAGCTGCCGCCGCCGTGGCAGAAGCACATCCGCAGCGTGCGCGGGAGCCGTTCGAACCCGCCGGAGAGGATGAGGGAGAGCAGCGACAGCTGGGTTTCGGCGGCCATGCCGACCAGCCAGGGGAGCATGTAGCCGCGGCCCATCCGGTCCGCGCCGAGCATGTCCCAGGGGTGGACGAGGACGGGCATGTCGGCCTCGGCGCAGTGCGCGAGGAACGCCAGGAGGTCGGCGTCGTCGAGGTAGCGCTGGCCGACGTGGTTGCCGATGTGGACGCCGCGGTGGCCGGCCGCCTTGGCGCGGGTGACCATTGCGGCGGCGGCCGGGGCGTCCTGCAGCGGGACCTGGCACAGCGGCAGCAGGCGGTCCGGTGCCTGGGCGCAGAAGTCGAGGATGCGTTGGTTGACCAGCTCGCACCAGTCGGTGGCGCGGGCCGGGTCGGCGTCGTAGCCGAACAGCAGGGGGGTGGAGGAGACGGCCTGGACGTCGATGCCGGTGCGGTCCATGGCGGCGAGCCGGGCGCCGGATTCCCACAGTTCGGGGCGGACCGGGCGGTAGTCGGCGGCGCCGCTCATCATCATCCCGGAGCCGTCGCCCAGTTCCCGCAGCCAGGGCTCCCCGGCGCCGGCCAGGATGCGGCTCTCGGCGCGGGAGATCCGCGGGAAGAGGTGGGTGTGGACGTCGATGACCGCCTGCTGCCGGGCACGGTCGGTGGGGGTGCGGGGGTGGACGTCGGTGACGGTCACGGGACTCCGTTTCATGGGCCCGTGGGCAGGCCGGGGCCGTGTGGCCTGCCCACGGGAGCGTGGTGTGCCCCGCAGCGGGGCAGGAGCGGCGAGGTCAGCCGTGCGTGCGGAGCAGGGTCCGCGGTCGCTGGTGCTCGGGCCACTCCTCGCCGGGATGGCGGGCCCCGCAGCGCGGGCAGGTGCGCTCACCGGCGTAGAAGCCGCGGAAGATCGGCGGCAGGTCGGTGACGATCGACCGCATTTGGAGCTCGGCGCGGTAGACGAGGTGGAAGCACTCGGTGCAGTACCACTCGACGGCGTCCTTGCTGCCCCTGGGCCGGGCGAACTCCACCACCAGGCCGATCGAGCCGGGTTCGGGTCGCTGCGGGGAGTGCCGTACGTGCGGTGGCAGCAGGAAGACGTCGCCCTCGTTGATCTGCACGTCGACGGGGGGCTTGCCCTCCTCCTCCATCACCCGCAGGACCATGTTGCCCTTGAGCTGGTAGAAGAACTCCTCGATCGGGTCGTCGTGGAAGTCGGTGCGCTGGTTGGGGCCGCCGACGATGGTGACCAGCACATCGGTGCCCTCCCAGACCTGGACGTTGCCGACCGGCGGGCGGAGCAGGCCGCGGTGTTCCTCGATCCACCGCTCGAAGTTGAACGGCAGTCCTAACGACAGCTTGGGCAGGGTCATCCTCGTGCCCTCCTTGAGGACTCGTGGGCCGATGGCGCGGGAACGCGGTCCGGTCCCTCCGGACGGCCGGCCTCGCGCGGAAGATACGCGGTGCAGGAGATCTCGACGAGCAGGTGCGGATGGGGGAGTTGGTGGACCGCGACGGTGGTGCGGGCCGGACCGGACTCGTCGAAGTACTCGCCGTAGACCTCGTTGTAGCCCCCGAAGTCATGCATGTTGACCAGGTAGGCGGTGAGGCTGACCGCGTCGTGGAGGTCGCCGCCGGCCGCCCGCAGCAGATCGCGGAGGTTCTCGATGACCGCACGGGTCTGCTCGCGGATGTCGACGCGGGTGACGCCGAGATGGTCGGCACTCGCGCCGGCGAAGGTGCCGTCGGGGCGGCGGGAGCTGGTGCCGGAGACGAAGACGAAGTCGCCGGCCCGCCGCACGTGCGGGAAGCGTCCGCGGGGTGCGGCCTTGCCCTCGACCAGGATCGCGTCGCTCATGCCGTGGTCACCTCCACGCTGCCCAGGCCCGCGGCGGTGACCCGGACATGGGCGTTGCGGGGGAGGGGGACGGCGGCGGTGGCGGCGCCGGCGAGCACCACCCAGCCCGGTTCCAGGGGGATGCCGGCCTGTTCCGCGAGGCGAGCCGCTGCGCGCAGGGAGCGCATCGGGTCGCCCAGGATCGCGGCCGAAGAACCGGTCTGGGTGAGCCGCCCCTCGATCTCCATCACCAGGCCGATGTTGGCGATGCCACCGAGGTCATGGGGGTCGTGCCAGGAGCCGACGCCGAAGGCGGCGGCCGAGGCGTTGTCGGCGATCACGTCGGGCAGGGTGAACGCGAAGTCGCGGTAGCGGGAGTCGAGGACCTCGTAGCCGACCGCGACACCGGCGACCGCGGCGTCCGCGTCGGCGACCGAGCGGACCGGGGAGCCGATGAGGAAGGCGATCTCCGGCTCGATCCGGGGCTGGATCAGCCCGCCGAGGTCCAGCCTCGACTCGACCAGCATGGTGTCGGTGAGCAGTCCCCAGATGACGTCGTCGACGCCCATCTGCACCATCTTGGCCCGGCTGGTGAAGCCCATCTTGACGCCGATGATCCGCTCGCCGCGGGCCTTGCGGCGGGCGACGACGGCCCGTTGCACCCGGTAGGCGTCGGTGACGTCGAGCGGCCCGGCGTCGGTGAGCGGGGCGATGGCCCGCACGTCCCGCACGGCGTCGTCGAGCGTCGTGGCGAGCTGCTGGATGTCGGTCATGCCGTGCGGCCTTCCTCGCGCGTGGCGTCCTCCCGGGCGAACGCGACCCGTACGTCCCCCAGGCCCTCGATCCGCGCCTCCAGTACGTCCCCGGGGGCGGTGGGGACCATCGGGCCCAGCGCGCCGGTCAGCACGGTGTCCCCGGCCCGCAGCGGGTGGCCGCAGCGCACCAGGGTGTCGGCCAGCCAGAGTGCGGCGTTGAGGGGGTGGCCCAGGCAGGCCGCGCCGGTGCCGGTGGAGACCTGCTGTCCGCGGCGTTCCAGGACCATGCCGCACAACCGCAGGTCCACGCCGGCCAGTTGGACCGGGCGGTTGCCGAGTACGTACATCCCGCAGGAGGCGTTGTCGGCGATGGTGTCGGTCAGCAGGATGTCCCAGTCGCGGATGCGGCTGCCGACCACCTCGATCGCCGGCAGCGCGAACGCGGTGGCGCGCAGCAGGTCGGCGATGGTGTGCCGCTCGTGGGTCAGGTCCCGTTCCAGTACCAGGGCGACCTCGGCCTCGGCCCGGGGCTGGAGGACTGCCCCGGCGGGGATCTCCGCGCCGTCCGGCACCGCCATGTCGGCGAAGAGCATCCCGAAGTCCGGGCTGTCGACGCCTAGTTGGCGCTGGACGCTCTGCGAGGTCAGTCCGATCTTGCGGCCGACGGGTCGGCGGCCGGCGGCCAGCCAGGAGCGGGTCAGGCACTCCTGGACCGCGTACGCCTCGTCCGTGCCGTCGATCAGCTCGCGCACCGGGGAGCACGGCGTCCCGGTGGCCTGGGCGTCGAGCAGCAGCCGGGCGGCGGCGCCGACGCCGATGTCGAGGGCGGTCGTCACCGTGCTCATGCTCCGATCCGCACGCAGATGTTGGTGGGCTCGGAGAAGAAGTCCAGGGAGTGCTCGCCGCCCTCCCGGCCGACGCCGGATGCCTTCCGCCCACCGAACGGGGTGCGCAGATCGCGCAGGTTCCAGCAGTTCACCCAGACGATGCCGGCCTCGATGCGGGGCGCCACTCGGTGCGCGCGGGACAGGTCGCGGGTCCACACCGTCGCCGCCAGGCCGTAGGGGCTGTCGTTGGCGAGCCGGACCGCCTCCTCCTCGGTGTCGAACGGGGCGATGTGGCAGACCGGTCCGAAGACCTCCTCGCGGACCGCGCGGGCGGTCGGCGGCAGTCCGGTGAGCACGGTCGGTTCGGCGTAGAAGCCGTTGTCCCGGTCGTCGCCGAAGACCGGGGCGCTGCCGCCGGCGACGACCTGCGCGCCCTCCTCGACCGCCAGCCGGAAGTACGAGAGCACCTTGTCGCGGTGGCGCGCGGAGATCATCGGCCCGTAGCCGGAGAGCTTGCGGGCCTGTGCGCCCAGCGCGGTGACGAAGGCGTCGAAGAGCGGCCGCTCGACGTAGACCCGCTCGGTGCACAGGCAGATCTGCCCGGAGTGGGTGAACGCCGACCGGATCGTGCCGGCCACCGCCTCGTCGAGGTCGGCGTCGGCGAAGACCAGCGCCGGGTTCTTGCCGCCGAGTTCGAAGGAGACCGGGGTGACGTGGTCGGCGGCCGCGCGCATGATGGCGGCGCCGGTGGCCGACTCGCCGGTGAAGGCGATGGCGTCCACGTCCGGGTGGGAGGTGAGGAACTCGCCCGCAGCGCCGGGCCCGTGGCCGTGCACGACGTTGAACGCGCCGTCCGGCAGCCTGACTTCGTCGATGACGTCCGCCAGCAGCGTCGCCGTCGTGGGCGTCTCCTCCGAGGGCTTGGCGACGACCGCGTTGCCGGCCGCCAGCGCGGGGGCGACCTTCCAGGTGAGCAGCAGCAGGGGGAGGTTCCAGGGCGCGACGACGGCGACCACGCCGAGCGGGCGGCGGACGGTGTAGTTCAGTGCCTGTCCGGCGCCGCTGCTCCAGCCGGGGACGTCGGAGAGGTAGGCCCGCTCGGACTGGGCGTAGAGCAGGTCGGCGTAGGCGCGGAAGTTGCCGATGGCGCGCGGGATGTCGACGGTGGCGGCCAGTTCGCGGGGCTTTCCGGTGTCGGCCGACTCCGCGGCCACGAACTCCTCGAAGCGCCGCTCGATGCCGTCGGCGATCATCCGCAGCGCGGCGGCCCGCTCCGACGCCCCGGTCGCGCCCCACAGGCCCCGCAGCGACTGCCGTGCCGCACGCACCGCCGCGTCGACGGTCTCGCGGGACGCCTCCGGGACCCGCCCGACGACCGCCCCGTTCGCCGGGTCGACGAGCGGGAATCCGCCGCCGGTGGCCTCGGGCTCCGGGGCGTGGAACGCCCCGCCGATGTAGTGCGCCGGCTGCATACCGATGCCGCTCCTCTCGGGTGGGTCCCGGGTCGGTTCGCCCACCGGCCCGTCCGCCCATCATTGGCCGCCCCAGGTATGCTCGTCCAATACCAATTCGCAAGCTGGCTATAGCGATTCGGGTATGACTGTGGGGCGGGCCCGGTGGGGGAGTGCGGGATGGATCTGCTGAACGGACGGCTGAAGCTGCGGCATCTGATGCTGGCGGTGGCCATCGAGGAGCACGGCAGCGTGCTGCGCGCCGCCGAGCATCTGCGACTGGCGCAGCCCGCGGTGACCCGGAGCCTGCGCGAACTCGAGGACATCCTGGGCGTGGAGCTGTTCCACCGGGGCCCCCGGGGCGCGACCCCGACGCTGTTCGGCACGGCCTTCACCGAGCACGCCCGTTCCGTCCTCGCCGAACTGCGGCGGGCCGGCGAGCGGATCACCGGCCTGGCCGACGCGGAGGTGGGCACGGTCACCGTCGGCACCCTCGTCGCCGGCACCAACGTGCTGCTGCCCCGGGCCATCGCGGCGCTGAAGGCGGCCCGGCCCGGCGTCACCGTGGTCGTCCAGGAAGCCCCCTTCGACACCCAGGTGCCGCGCCTGCTGGGCGGCGAGGTCGACCTGATCCTGGGCCGCCTCAACCCCATCGACGACCAGCCCGCGCTGCGCCAGATCACGCTCTACCGCGAGCCGGTGCTGCTCGTCGCCCGCCCCGACCATCCGGCCCGCTCCCGCCCCGGCCTGACCCTCGCCGACCTCCTCGACCACCCCTGGGTCCTCCCGCTCCGCCAGACCGCGCTACGGCACGAGCTGGAGCAGGTGTTCCGCGATGCGCGCCTGCCGCTGCCCGCCAACCGCGTCGAGTGCTCCTCGGCGCTCACCGTCCGCACCCTCGTCCGCCACACCGACATGATCGCGGCGCTGCCCGAGCTGGTGGCGCGGATCGGCGGGGAGGTCGCTCCGCTGCCCGTCCCGTTGGAGACGGTGCGCCGCGCGGTCGGCGTCACCCTGCCCGACCGGCGCCCGCTCACCCCCGCCGCCCAGCTGATGCTCGATCATCTGGAGGAGGAGGCAGGCGAGTTGACGGGCGGACGGGCCGAGGACGGCGCGAGGTAGGAACAACCCGGCGCCGGCGGGGTGTCCGAACGCGGCCCGGTTGCGGCGGTCGCCGCCCGAGTGGGTAACGTGCGGGAGACGGCGTGCACGGCAGACGCGAGGAACGGTCGACACGTCTCGCCGGCGCGTGACCGGTGGCGTCGTCGTGACGGCCGCCGGCCCGGATCGCCGCATCCGGGAGAGCACGTCCGCGGCGGTGCACGGCTTGTGCACGTCGCGTGCGGGGAACAGTTCAGCCACGAAAGGTGAGCACGATGACGCAGGACAGCGACCAGATCGTGGCCACGCGCCAGGGCCGGCTCCGGGGCCGGGCCGAAGGGGAGGCGGTCGCCTTCCGGGGAATCCCCTACGCCGCCTCCCCGGTGGGCGCGTTGCGGTTCGCCCCGCCGCAGCCCGGCCCGCAGTGGTCGGGGACGCGGGACGCGCTGCACGCCGGCCCCGCCGTACCCCAGGGGCCGTCCCGACTGGAAGCGGTCATGGGACGTCGCACCCCTGACTGGAACGAGGACGGCTGCCTCACCCTCAACGTCCACGCCCCGCGGTCGGCGCACGAGGGCGGCACGCCCCGCCCGGTCCTGCTGTGGTTCCACGGCGGCGGGTTCAGCAGCGGCTCGGCCGGCTGGGACTGGTACGACGGCTCCCGCCTCGCCGCCCGCGGCGACCTGATCGTGGTCACCGCCAACTACCGCCTGGGCCCGTTCGGTTACCTCCACCTCCCGGAGATCGGCGCGGACAACCTCGGCTGCCAGGACCAGGCGGCGGCGCTGCACTGGGTGCGGGACAACATCGCGGCGTTCGGCGGCGACCCGGACGCCCTGACCGTCGGCGGCCAGTCCGCCGGCGCGTTCTCGGCCCTGGCGCTCGCGACCGACCCGCGCACCGGCGGACTGGTCCGCCGCGTCCTGCTCCAGAGCGGCCCCTGGGGCCTGCCGCCGCAGGACCCCGCGCTGGCCGCCGAGCACGCCCAGGCATACCTCCGCCTCCTCGACGTGGCCGACCGCCCCGCCCCCGGCAAGGCCCTACGCGCCCTGCCCGCCCAGCAACTCCTCACCGCCTACGGCACATTGGCCGTCCAACTCGCCCAGTCCGGCAGCGTCGCCCCCGCGATGTACCCGGTGCTCGGCGGCGCAGGCACCCCGCATGCCTGGCGTGACGCCCTGGCTGCCGGCGCCCTGAACGGCAAGGACCTGCTGATCGGCACCACCCGCGACGAGATGACCTCCTTCATGGGGCTCGACCCGAACATCCGGTCCCTCACCCGCGCCGGCGCCCTGGCCCTCCTCGCCCACCAGGCCACCGGTGAGGGAGAAGCCGAGCGGCTCTACGAGCGATACGCCGAACAGCTCCCCGAGGCCACACCCGGCCAACGCGTCATTGCCGCCCAGACCGACGCCCAGTTCCGCGACCCCGCCCTGGCGATCGCCGACCACCACGCCACCGCCCAGAACCCCACCTACGTCTACCGGTTCGACTACGCCGCCCCCGGCGACGACAACCCGCTCGGCGCCTGCCACTGCGTCGAACTCCCCTTCCTCTTCGGCACGTTCGACGCCTACCCCGACAGTCCCATGCTCGGCCGCCCGGACGCCGCCGCCCATGCACTCGGCGACGCCTTCGCCGGCGCCGTCGCCACGTTCGTCACCACCGGCTCCCCTCAGGGCATCCCCACCTACGCCCCCGCCACCCCCACCCGCATCCGCCACTTCGCACCGACACCGGCGGCATAGGACCGCGCGCGCCGTGGGCCGCCCCGCTCACGTTCCGCCTGCCTGTGATCACGTTCAAGCGGCCTCCCCGCGGCGAACGCTCCAGGTGATCAGCAGGGCGGCCAAGCACTCCGATGAACCACTCAAGTCTTCCGAACCACTCAAGTCTTCCGAACCACTCAAGTCTTCCGAACCACTCAAGTCCTCTGAACCACTCAAGTCCTCTGAACCACTCAATTCTTCCGAACCGGTCGATTCCACCGAACCGATCGAGTCCTTCGCGCGTGGGTTACGGTGACCGTCACCGACAGGACCAGCGCCGAGGAGGCAGCGGCATGACCGATGCGCACGAGACGGGCGGCAACTCCGCCCTCCCGCCCACGCCCCCTCCGCTGCCGCCGCAGGTGGCGGACGCCGGCCCCCGGCCCGTCCCGACGAACGAGGGCGAAGCGCTCGACATCGGCCGCCGGCTCTTCCCCGAGGTCGGCTCGCCCGGCGGCCCCGCCAGCCTGCACGTCCACGAATTCGACCTGGGCTACCTGATCCAGGCAGGTTGGCCGCTCCCCGTGGACCCCACCGCGCTGCCCGCGGAGCCCGGCGGGAGCAACATCATCATCGCGAAGGGCACCGGCGAGGTGACCTACATTCCCAACTTCCCCCCGAAGCACGCGGTGGAGCACTACCACCGCCTTCGTCGCCGCAAGGCTGACGCGGGGCAGTAGCTCTGCAAGGGTGTCACCGCCGCCCCGTAGGCGTTATCTTGAACGTCGCATTAGGCAATCGTTACGAACGCGGGGGGCGTTGTGGCCGGAGCGGGTGGCTTCCAGACGGATGTGGAGTCCCTCAAGGCCGAGGGGACGAACTTCACCAAACTCGGCGAGGACTTCTACCGGTCCGTCGCGCGGCTGATGAACGGCCTGAGCGCGCTCGGCGCGGGCCCGCCGGCCGACCCCTCCAACCAGCCCCAGCCGGGACAGAAGTCCTTCGGCCAGCAGTTCATGAGCGGGCTTACGACGTTCGACAGCAAGGACGGCGCTCCGCCGTGGGGCGACGACGACATCGGTGAGAAGTTCGGCGTCGCCTACGAGGGCGTGCGCGACGGCATGTACGAATCCATGGGCCACCTCTCCGCGAAGCTCCAGGAAATCGGCAATGCGCTGACCGACATGTCCAAGAACCATGCGGAGAACGAGGACTTCAACGACGCGCTGATCAAGCAGCACGTCGACAACCAGCAGGCGTGGCAGGACCCGACGAAGCAAGCCGGAGAGGCCACCGTCACCACCTCCTGGTCACCGGCCGGGCGCTGACTGGTGCGATCGGATCCCATGCCCAGTCGGTTACGTCCTTCTGAACCCTGACGAGGGGCTTTCGGCGAGCCCCCGCATCCACGTCATGCCGAGATGTGCACATTTCACGGGGGAGCTCCACCTTGTCCATGATGCTGCCGAACGCTCTTGAGTGGGTTCTCGAGATGCTCGGCTTCAACTGGCCGACCGCCGACGAGGACAAGCTGATCGAGTGCGCCGGTGTCTGGCGTCAGTTCGCCTCGGAGGTCGAGGGCCACCATGCCCGCGGCGTCACCGCCGCGTCGAACGTGCTCAGCCAGAACGCCGGCGACTCCATCGAGGGCTTCAGCGCGGCATGGGACAAGTTCGGCGAGGGTTCGGGCTACTTCAGCGACGCCCGTGAGGCGGCGGAGGTCATCGCCTTCACCCTGGAGGCCGCGGCCACGCTCGTCATCGGCATGAAGATTGCCGTTATCGCCCAATTGGCGATATTGGCGGCCGAAATCATCGCCGCGCAGGCCGCGGCACCCTTCACCCTCGGCCTCTCGGAAATCGGCGGCGCCGCGGCGACCCTGGCCACCCGCGAGATGGTCCGCAAGATCCTCAAGGAGGTCGCCAAGCAGCTGCTCGACGCGATCCTGGAGGCCGCCAAGGAGCCGGTGATCTCCGCCCTGGAAGCGATGGTCTCGGACCTCATCGCCCAGACCGTCAACCAGAACTTCGGCGCGCAGAACGGCTACAACGTCAACCGGACCCTCAAGGAGGGGCAGAGCGCCGCCACCGACGCCCTCAAGAGCACCGGCGAGACCCTCGGCGAGAACCTGCGCGACGGCGCCGGCCACCGCGCCGGCCACCGCGCCCGCGGCGGACTGGACTCCGCCGCCGGCCATGGCAACGGCCATGGTGGCGACGGCGGTTCGGGCTCCGGGGAGCACGCAAGTTCCGGGACGGGAGCCGGATCGGGAGCCGGTTCGGGGTCGGATTCCGGTGGGTCGCACGACGGCGGCTCCGGCAGTGGAGGTTCCGGCGGCGGCTCCGGCGGCTCGGGTACGGGCGGCGGCTCTGGCGGCGCGGGTTCGGGCAGTGGCTCCGGCAGCAGCTCCTCCTCCCACGACTCGGCCGGCGGCTCCCACGGCACCGGTGGCCACGGCGACAACGGTGGCCACGGCGACAACGGTGCCTCGGACGGCAACTCCTCAACGGGCGGCAGCCACACTCCCCGTCCGTCGGACACCACATCGGCCTCGGGCAACACACCGGCCTCGGACAACCCCCGGGCCTCGAACGGCGCTCCGCACCGCGCCGAGAGCTCTCCCGCCTCCGACGGTTCCGGCCCCTCCCCGGACGGCTCGACGCCCCGGTCCGACCTCCCGCCGGCCCAGCCACTGCCGCCGCAGGACCAGCGCTCCCCCTTCGACGAGGGCTACGCGGGCGGCAACACCAGCCCCTACGACTCGTCCCCGTCCCACACCCCCGACTCCGGCCCGAGCACCGACGGCGTCACGACCCAGCCCGCGCACGACAACTCGCCGGATGCTGCTCGCCCGAGCACGGACGGTGCCACGACCCACCCTGCGCACGAGAGCACTCCGGACGCCGCTCGCCCGAGCACCGACGGTGTCACCGCTCAGCCCGCGCGGGACACCAGTGCCCACGCCTTCGGGCGGCCGGAGGGGGAGGGCGTCACCACTCAACCCGCGCACGGCGCTCCCTCGGACGCGATCCGCCCGGACACTGGCAGCGTCGGCCCCCATCCGACGCCGGCGGCGCCGCCCGCCGACGCGGTCGCGGGCAACCCGCCGTCGTACAGCGACAATTCCCCCGGCCCCGGCCCCGGCCCCGGCCCCGGACCTGCCTCCCACGACGGTACCGGCACGGCCAACGGGGACAACTCCAGCAGCGGCGCAGGCGCCGGCCGCCCTTCCATGCCGCACGTCAGCGCCCCGCCGCAGGGCGCCCCGGTCCAGCACGCGCCGTCCAGCCAGCCCATCCAGCATCGCGACCCGGCACCCGACAACCCCATGCCCACCATGGACGGCAGCCACGACACCACCGTCACCACCCAGTCCGCAGACGCCGCCACCCTTCCCCCGCCCACCCGACACGCCGCCGACGCCGCCCCGGGCAGCACCACCCCGTCCGCCCACCAGGCCCAGCCCAACACCCCCCAGGGCAACGGCCCGATGATGATGGGCGCAGTCCCTCATCAGGGCGGTGCCCAGACGGCCGGCAGTACGCCGCACGCCGCCGGCGCCAGGCCCGGAACCCCGCCGCGCGCCGCCACCTCGCCCAAGAACACCAACACCACCCCGCCCAGGAGCACCGGCGCCACCTCGCCCAACCGCGGAGACGCCTCCCCACGCCCCACCAACCGCCGCCCTGACACCTCCCAGGCCGTTCAGGACCGCACCCGGCGGCCCGCCCAGGACGGCCCCTCGCGCAACTCCGGCTTCGACGGCCCACGCCGAGACGACGCCTCCCGCCCCGAAGGCACCGAGAAGGCCACCACTTCGCATCCGACTGCGGCCGATCGGGACACGACACGCTCGGACGCGAGGCGCTCGGATGCGACGCGCCCGGACCCGACGCGCCCGGACCCGATGCGTCCGGATACGCGGCAGCAGTCTGACCCGCCCCGGTCGGACCGTCCCGGATCCGACACACGGCAGCAGCCCCCGGCTACCCCAGGCACGCAGGCGCCCGCTGCCCCCGTCCCCAACGTTCCCCACCAGCAGCCGCAGAACCAACAGCCCAACCAGCAATCACAACCGCAGTACCAGCAGCACTCGCCTCAGCAACCCCAAAACGGGCCCCAGCCCCAGCCCGTACCTCAGAGCAACACCCCCATTCAGCAACAGTCCCCGCAGCAGCACGTCCAACCACACCAGCAGTTCCAGAACCATCCGCAGAATCAGCACCAGCAACACCAGCAACACCAACCCTCACCCCAACATCAACCGACGCCGGACCCGCAGCAGCACCCACAGCAGCAACCGCAGCACCAAGCGCCGGTGCAGCAGCCTCCTCACCTGCGCAGCCACACGGACGTCCGCATCGGCCTCAACATCCAACCGAACGGGCTGTATTCGCCTTTCCCGCACGACCAGCAGGCGCTGGAAGCGAGCTTTCCGCGGAATCCGGACGGCACCCCGCGGGCCTTCAACGACCCGTTCCAGTCCTGGGCCCAGCTCCAGAACGACGGCGGTACCGATGTCCTCGGCCGTTCGAACAACTGCGCCGACTGCACCCGCTCATTCATGGAGTCCTGGTACGGCAACCCGCAGGTGTCCGCCGTGCGCACCTACGACCCCGACGGCCACGGAGGCATCGACCGCTACTCCGGCGAGCGGAACGGTACTGCCAACATCGAGCAGTACGCGGGCACCAGCTTCCGAAACTCCGGTCCGAACTCCAAGGACGGCTACGACCGCATAGCCGGCGAACTCCGCCAGGCAGGGCACGGCGCGGCTGCCGCAGTGCTGGTCACCTGGCCGAAGGCCGCCGACGGCACCGGCGGCGGTGCGCACGTCTTCAACGCCGTCAACCACGACGGTCGCGTCATCTGGGTCGACAGCCAGTCCGGCGAGGTCAGCGAACACCCCATCAACACCGAGGCCGCCGGGGTCTGGCACCTCGTCCTCGACGCCAACCGCCAGCCCTTCGACCCCACCACCCAGCAGCACCAGACCCCTCAGCACCAGACCAACCAGCAGCAACCGCAACCGCAGCAGCAGCCAAGCCCGCAACAGCAGCCTCATCCTCAGCAGCCGCAGCCAAACCTGCAGCAACAGCAGCCTCAACCTCAGTATCCAAACCCGTACACCCAGCAGCCCCACCAGCAACAGCAGCCGACCCCACAGCAGGTCGCCCCTCACGCCCAGCCCTACCAGCAGCCCGGGCCGTACCAACAGCAGCAGCCCGGCCCGTACGCCCAGCCGTACCAACAGCAGCCTGGCCCCTACAGCCAGCACCCTCAGCAACAGCCGGCGCCTCAGCAACAGCCCGGCCCGTACGCCCAGCAGCCCGGTCCCTACGCGCAGCCGTACCAGCAGCAGGCTCCGTACAGCCAGCACCCTTACCAGCAGTCGGCGCCTCAGCAGCAGCCCGGGCCGTACGCCCAGCAGCCCGGCCCGTACGCGCAGCCGCATCAACAGCAGGCTCCGTACAACCAACAGCCTCAGCATTCGCAGCCGGGTCCCTACGCCCAGCAGCCCGGCCCATACCAGCAACACGCGTACAACCAGCAGCAGCCGAACCAGCCTGGGCCGTACCAGCAGCAGCCCCACCAGCAGCCGAATCCGTACACCCAGCAGCCGCCGCAGCAGCCGACTCCGCAGCAACAGCATCCTGGGCCGTACACCCAGCAGCCGCAGAGCCCTCAGCCTCACCAGCAGGCACAGCAGCAGAGTCCGCAGCCTCTGCAACAACCGCATCCGCAGCAGAGCCCGCAGCCCCAGCAGCAGCCGAACCAGCCGAGGCCGTACCAGCAGCCTCAGCATCAGCCGAACCCCTACACGCAGCAGCCGCAGCAACAGCCGACCCCCCAACAGTCGACTCCGCAGCAACAGCAGCAACCTGGGCCCTACGCCCAGCAGCCGCAGAACACCCAGCCTCAGCAACAGGCACAGCAGCCGACCCCGCAGCCGCAGCAGCAGAGCCCGCAGCCGCAGAACACCCAGCCTCAGCAACAGCCGCATCAGCAGCAGGCCCAGCAGCAGAGCCCGCAGCCGCAGCAGCAACAGAACACCCAACCCCAACAACAGCCGCATCAGCAGCAGTCGGCCCCCCACGCCGAGCCCCATCAGCAACCGCAGTCGGAGAAGCAGCAGCACCCCGAGCAGGGGCAGTCGCTGTCCCCGGAGCAGAGCACGGCGAACCAGGACAGTAGCGAGTCGGACCCCAACGGCCTGAGCGCGATCCGGAACGACCTCAACCAGGACACCGGCGGCCTCCTCCCGCCCGCCCCCAGCGATCAGCAGGCGCTGGAGAACGCGCACCCGACCAACCCGGACGGCACGCCGCAGAGGTTCGCCGACCCGTTCGCCGACTGGGCGCAGCTCCAGAACGACGGCGGGAACACCGTCCAAGGCCGCAGCAACAACTGTGCCGACTGCTCCCGTTCGTTCCTTGAGACCTGGTACGGAAACCCTCAGGTCTCCGCCCCGCGCACGCCCGACACCGACGCACACGGAAACCCGGACACCTGGTCTCCCGAGAACAACGCCAACGAGAACCAGATCCGTTGGAGCGGTGCCACTCACACCTACGCCGGACGAGGCGACGACCCCAACACCCCGGCCCGGATCGCGCACGACCTCCAGCAGGCCGGCCATGGTGCAGCCGCGATCGTGCAGGTCGGCTGGCCGGACAACGGTGGTGGCCATGCCTTCAACGCGGTCAACCACCACGGCAAGATCGTCTGGATCGACACCCAGACCGGACAGGTCAGCACCGACCCCATCCACATCTCACAGGCAGAGCACGTCTGGCACATCCCCCTCGACGCCGACCGCCGGCCGCTGCACGCCGATCACGTCGTGTCCAAGTCCGACGACACCCCCAGCGAGCAGGCCGACGCCAAGCAGCCTGACACCAAGCAGGCCGACACCAACCAGGACACCTCCTCGGCCGAACACACCGAGACCAACCCCGCAGACACGACCTCTCCCCACACGGAAACCCCGTCCGACCACTCGGACGGCGTTCCCAACGATCACGACCACACTGCTCCCAGCCATCCCGCACCGAACGAGCACCCTGCGGACCAGCCCACCCCCGACCAGGCCCACGCTCCGAGCGACCACGGCCCCGACCAGGACCACGGCCGCGACCAGGACCACGGCCGCGACCAGGACCACGCTCCGAGCGACCAGGACCACACACCGGGCGAGTCCGACCCCACACACCCCGACCCCGACCACACGCCGGCGGATCAGAGCAAGGCGGACCCTGAGCACGCCGCCACCGATCAGCAGGGCTCTCCCACCCCAGGCGACGGCGACGGAGCGGACAAGAAGCCCCAGACGAGCATTTCCCAGTACCTCACCAAGGCGCTGGGCGATGACAGCAACCCGCTGATCTACGGCAATCAGCACTCCGAAGCACAGGGGCCGGCCAACCCTCAGGCCACCACGCACGTTCCGCCGCAGCAGCACGGCGCAACCGCGCATCCCGCGGACCAGTCGCCCCGGCCTTCCGAGGCCGAGTCCGCCAGGCCGACGACGCAGCAGCACACCGAAGGCCCCCAGCGGGCCGACGGCCATGGCAGCAACGGCAACACCCCCACCGACCGCACCTCGACACCTGCCGCTGATCGGCAGACCGCATCCGAGACGCATCCCGAGACGCATCCCGAGGCGCATCCCGAGGCGCATGGTCAGGAACGGCCGCACCCCTCCGACGAGCCCCACCACCCGGAAGACCCGGCGGGCACCCCGCAGAGTAATTCCGACGACGATGCGGTCAAGCGGCGGAAGCAGCTTGAAAAGGCCAACACGGACAAGGAGTGGTTCAAGAGGTATTACCACAAGAACGGGTACCGGATCCGCAAAGACCGGTTGGACGAAAACGGCGACAGGGTTCCCCAGTTGCACCCCACGGGAGATCCCAACCGGCCGTGGATGCTCGCCAGTGACGTCGCGGATGCCGACCCCGAGTCGTACATAGATTCCGGGGCGCGTGACAGCGATCGGGAAACCGACGTCTCGAAGGAGAACCTCAAGCGGCTCGATGAGGCGGCGGAGCGGCGCCAGAAGGCGATCGACGATGATCGCGGGCCGCATAAGAAGAGGCGGGAGGCCAAGGAGGCCTACGAGAAGAACAAGACACCTGAGAACCAGGCGAAATTCGAGGCAGCCGACGCCGAACACAGTCCGCTGCACGGAGAGATGACGAAGGCCAGCGAGGACTACGGCGAGGCCGTCGCCGAGTACCATGCCATCCCCGCCAACTTCGAGGGCGCGGTTCGCATCGATGACCGGGGAACCGGAAACAATCGATTCGACCAGGTATACAGGCTGCCGAACGGTCATTTCGTCGTCGTCGAGGCCAAGGGGTCACCCGAAGCCGACCTCGGTGAGCGTCGAGGTCTACCGCTCGAAGCCGACGACCCGGACCGCGAGGCGCAGGGGCAAGGCGACCGACGGCAAGGTGACCAGGACGGCTCCGACCAGCAGGATTCCGACACCTCCGAGGGCCCAGCGGTGCCGAAGGTCCGGCAGGGTACCCGCGAGTACTTCAAGGTAATCTTGCACGAGATGGAGACGCGGGGAAACAGGAACCTCCTCAAGGCCAATACCGACGCGGAAGCCGATCACGCCGCGGCGGAACTGGCCCTGGCCGCCGAACTGAGGACGGCCCTGAAAGCCAAGCCGAGCCACATCACCTACGTGCTGGTCAAGGGGGTCTCGGACGGCAAGAAGCACGACGGTTATGAGATGAAGCAGTTCGATATCCGGACAGAGCAGGAGAAAGAGAATGATTCAAATTCCGCGACATGATGTCCCGACACGGAATGTGAAGCGTCTCCTGGCGATTCTGGAACCGGACCTGCAGGGCAAGATCGATGACCTTGAGGAGGATGCGGAATGGTTCAGCATGACGCTGGGTTCGGCTCTTCGGGTCTTCGGGGTCCGGTGCGCCGAGGACCCTGCCGTCGCAGAACTGGAGACATGGGAATCCTGCGTCACGGCGATGCAGGTGAGCTCTGCCCTCTTCGCATCGGCGCGTGCCACCACTGACACCGTCGAATGCCTCATCGACCACAAGAAGCGCGCCATCCGGTCCGGTGCGGGCCCCTGGGCCCATGCGGGGAACTGGCTCACCGCCTTCTGGCTCGCCGCCCTATGCCGTGAGAAGCGCCGGCTCAACGAGCTGTGCGAGGTTCCCGTTGCGCAACTACGCAACGCCGGTGGGGTCTTCGACAGCTACATCTACGACTGGGTGGAGGCGCTCCAGGCGTACTGGCTGAAGCAGCCGCAGCTCGGCGACAAGCTGGTGGCCGCCGTGGACGGCACCGACCCCGACGTACTTCGCCATGCCGACGCCGACGGTGTTCTGCGCCTGATGTATCCGCCGATGAACCTGCTGACGCAGCTTGCGCGCGGCGATGCGGAGAAGTTCAACGCGGAACTCGCCAAGGCCATCAGGTGGCACAAGGAGTACTGGACCGACGACGAGGACCGGGAGCTCGACGCGCAGGGTTTTGTCGCGTTGGGACTCACGGCCGTCAGCTGTCTTGCTCGCGACGCCGGTTTCGCCCTGACCGTCGAGTCCGAGTACCTGCCTGAGGGCCTGCTCGACGCCGGATGGGTCGGCGAGTTCCCGACATAAGCGCGGGGGAGATCCGCCCGCCGCAGTTCACGAAGGCCAGGAGACCCGACTCGATGACCCCGGACCGTTCCACACCGCCGAACACCCCTCCCACCACGCCCGAAGAAGCACTCGCCATCGTCCGCAGCCGCTACGCCGAGCCCAAACTGGCGGACGGCTCCCCGGCGCCGATGCACGTGCATGAATTCGACATCGGCTACCTGGTGTACGCCACCTATCCTCGCACCACCGACGCATCCGGAACTCCGCAACCGCCACCGCCCGGCGGAGCGAAGATCGTCGTGGCCAAGGACACCGGTGAAACCGTCACCGTCCCCAACTTCCCCACGGAGTCGGCCATCGCCCTCTACCGCCGGCAGCATCCCGGCTGAAAGATCTGGTCAGGCCGGCCGCACCGCGTGTGCCACGTGACGAGAGTCAGGTGGTGGCCAGCAGGATGTCCTCGCCGCTCGACGGGCGGAGTCCGTCGGTGCGATCGGCGAAGTAGCGGTGGGCAAGCGAAGTTCCCGACAGATGTTGGGCGTCTGGGAAGCCCGCTCCGCGGGCCAGTGCCAGCATCTCGGGCGGGGTGTAGAAACTGACGAACGGTGTTCCGGATGCTTGCGCGCTTTCCTTGGTCGCGCGGAGGGCGGGGCCGTCGGCTTCGTCGAGGAGTTCGGTGGGCAGCAGGAAGGTCATGGCGAGCGTCGAGCCGGGGGCGAGAGCGGCGATCTGACGCAGGGTGGCCGCGGTGGCGTTTTTGGTGAGGTACATGGTGACGCCGGTGGAGACGATGACCGCCGGCCGGCCGGCATCGAAGCCGGCGGCGGCCAGCTGCTGCAGCCAGTCCTCGCTCGCCTCGAAGTCGACCGGCACCAGGTGCAGCCAGTCGGGGATGCCGTAGCCGAGCTCGACCAGACGATGGCGCTTCCATGCCTGCGGGCCGGGCTGGTCGACCTCGAAGACCTGGAGGCGGGCGGCGACCTCCGGCCTGCGCTGGGCGAAGGTGTCCAGGCCGGCTCCCAGGATGACGTACTGGGTGACGCCGCGGTCGACCTGCTCGACGATCAGGTCCTCGAGCGTGATGCTCGCATCCTAGCAAGCTAGTTCAGCTCCCGGTCGGGCACGAGCCCTCCCGCTTGTCCATCCCGCGACGTCGGGGTGGTGAGTGCTGAACTCGCCCCCGCGCGGCAGCCGTTGCGCTTGCTCGGCAGCGGCTTGCCGGCCGCACCACCCCTTGCGAAACCGTTCGCGCTCCTCCCGCGCGAGAGTGCGGAGGGTGCGCGTGCGCGGCCCTTCGCTTACGATCTTCCATGGACTTATGGAGGAAGGTGGGGCGGGGCCATGACGACTGATGCGAAGGCTCGGAGATCGTCGTCTACTACCGGGGAGGGTGCCGCGCTCTTTCCCGCGATGCGGTGCGGTTGTTGAACGAAAAGGGGCGGCGGGCGATCCGGCTGACGGACGGCATGTTGGAGTGGCGCCCGGCCGAACTTCCCGTCCATGCCGGAGAGTTGGGATGACGTTCGGCGCCTCCGTGTGGCGTCCGGACTGTTGCGACTGCCGCCTGTCCGGTCCCAGGCGGCGGCTCGGCCGAGCCGCCGTGTCGCCCCTCTCTGCTATCTGTCCTGGCCGCCAGGGGATTTGACCCGGCAGCCATGCGTGAGTTCCGGCCAGGCATGGTCCGGACCTGCGAAGACGGGCCGTGCGCGAGCTTACGAAGAGTCTGATGTGAGAAAGAGACCGGTGTGAGAGCACGAAGAGAGGGTGAGGCATGACGGACACCACCGGACCGCCGTTATGCGCCCGCGCTGTGGAGACCGGGGGAGGTGGTGCCCCTTTCGACAGCACCTCGCGCACCCTTGGACAGGCGCGCTGCGCGAGCGTCCGCAGCGGCCGACTCCGGCGCGGACGACCGCAGGACGGGCGGCCCGTTCATCCGGTACGGCCTCGGTCCCACTGCCCTCTCCGCGGGCGCGAGCCCACCTCCGGGCACCCCCGACGGCACACCGCGCCGGACTGCCGTACCGGCATTGGCCCGTGACGGGGCCGACCCGCGGCCCTTCCTGACTGCCCGGCGATCCGGCCAGGGCGCCGGCTTCCCGCAGCGGCGCGACCGACTCCGAATTCCCGTCTCCATCCCTAGCAAAGGAACCACGTTGACGAGCACGACCACCGCCCCGACAGAGATACCCCAGCCCGCGCACGTGCAACGGCGTATCTTGACTGTCCTGGTCATCGCGCAGATCCTCAGCGGTGCCGGCCTTGCCGCCGGTATCACCGTGGGTGCCCTGCTCGCCCAGGACATGCTCGGCTCCACCGGCCTGGCCGGCTTACCCAGTGCGCTGTTCACCGCGGGGTCCGCCCTGGCCGCCGTAGCCGTCGGCCGCATCTCCCAAGCCCGCGGCCGCCGTCCCGGCCTTGCCGCCGGGTACCTCGTGGGGGCGATCGGCGGTGCCGGCGTCATCGTCGCCGCCCTTGTCAACAACCCCGTCGTGCTCTTCCTCGCGTTGTTCGTCTACGGCGCGGGCACGGCAACCAACCTCCAGGCCCGATACGCGGGCGCGGACCTCGCCGACCCCGCCCACCGGGGACGTGCCGTCTCCACCGTCCTGGTCGCCACCACGCTCGGCGGTGTCGTCGGTCCCAACCTCACGTCCCCCATGGGGAGTCTGGCTCACGCCCTCGGCATTCCCCGCCTCGCCGGCCCCTTCATCCTGGCCACCGTCGCCTACGTTGCCGCTGCCCTGGTCCTGGCGATCTGGCTGCGCCCCGACCCCCTCCGCCTCGCCCGGACGCTGGAGACCCAACGTGCCGTCACCGACGCCGCCCCGGCCGGGGACGCGGCGGAAGCGCCGCAGCCCGCCTCGACCCGAGGGCGCAGCACCGGGGTTGTGCTGGGGACGATGGTCATGGTCCTCACCCAGCTCGTCATGGTTGCGATCATGACGATGACGCCCGTCCACATGCACGACCACGGCCACACCACCGCCGCCTCCGGTCTCGTCATCGCCGTCCACATCGCGGCGATGTACCTGCCCTCGCCGCTGACCGGGCGCATGGCCGATCGCTACGGTCGGATCAAGGTGGCCGCTGCCTCCGGCGTCACGCTGCTGGCGGCGGGCGTTCTCGCGGCCACCGCCCCCGCCGGCTCCGTCGTCCTGCTCGCCCTGGCCCTCGCCCTGCTCGGTCTGGGGTGGAACTTCGGCCTGGTGGCCGGCACGGCGATCATCGCCGACACCGTGCCCCTGGAGACCCGAGCCAAGACACAGGGGATGGTCGACGTCGCGATCGCGATCGCGGGCGCGGCCGGTGGCCTCGCCTCCGGCCTCGTCGTGGCCGCCGCGAGCTTCCCCGTCCTCGCGCTCACGGGGGGCGTCATCGCCCTCGCCGTCCTCCCCGCCATCGCCGCCTCGGCGAAGCGCCGGTGACCGCCGCCCCGTCATGTGCCTGGCCCCGGACCCCGTGACCGGCACCGGCGACGACCAGGCCGTTTCGCGATCGGCCGGCGGGCGCGCAGGCGGAGTGCCTGGCAGTGCCCCGATGCCTTCGCCTTGGCGACGGGGCCTGTCCCGGCGCCCGTCCCGTCCTACGGAAGCGGTCCGGTCGACGCGCGACTGACCGGCTGCTGCCCCTGCCCCGCCCGGACTTGGATGTTCCGGGCGGGGCCTCGTCGTTCCTGCACGGGTGGCAGCGGAGAATTCAAGGCTTCGGTGCACTGGGCGCGCAGACATGGTCTGCCTGGCGCTGCCAGAACGGTGCTCCATGTGGTGGTGACGGCGGTCACAGACGTCTTCGGTGCGTTATCGGGTGGTGGTTGTTGTCGGGGAGTCCGGTTTCGGCCAGGCAGCCGTCGACGAGGTGAGGGCGGTACTGCATGTTCCGTCGGCCTCGACGCAAGGTTCTGGTCAGGTGGTTGGCATCGGTTGAGGTCGCGTTCGCCGGCGGCCCGCGGCGCGGTAGGGACCAGATGCCTTGGACGGAGCTGAGGTCGGTGCCGTAGGCGGGCAGTTGGACCATGGTCGACCAGTCACGTTCCGGGGCGCGCGGGAGAGGTCGGGTTGGGTGGGGTGCGTCGAGGTCGCGGGTAGTCAGCGGCGTCTCGGAGAGAGTCCTGATCTTGTCCTGACCTCTGTCCGCTCCGTGTTGATATCGTTTTGTTAACCGGATGTAACAACGATATGTAGCAACGAAGGGTTTCCTCTGTGGACATTCGTGACTCCGAACGCCGTCCTGACAGGGCGGCGTTCCGCGTGAGGGGCGTTGACGGGCGCGCACTGCTCGGGGCCGGTGAGAGGTGGCTCGATCCAGAACAGTGGGCGCGGCTCTGTATGAGCGCGCGGGAGCACGGCATTGCGCCTGCGACCGCGGTCCTGGCCTGCTCGGCCTTCGTGCTCCGGGCATGGGGCGGGCGGGAGGGGGTGCGACTGTCCCGGGAATCCGGGGACGTCGCGGAGACGCCGATGGAGGTGGTTGTTCCCGCCTCGGCGCACAGAGGCTTAGTCGACTTCACCGCGGAGTTACAGGCGGGAATGGGCGAACGGCCCGGCGCCCTGCCGGCGCTCGGTACCGCCACGCTCACGCTGGAGGGCGAGGGCGAGCCCGTCGAACTCCGTTATGTGATAGGGGAGCCCGAGGACGGGAGCGGTCTGCTCGGCCGGTGGGAGGCGACGGAAGTCGGCGGGGCGCACGTGGCCGACGGCGTGGCGGCGGCCTGTCGCCGACTGCTTGCGGAGTTGGCCGCGTCGGACGCCACGTGGGAGCGCGCCGACCTGGGCTACGAGCCCCACTTCGCCCATCTTCCCCTGCCGTTGGGGGCGACGGTCGCCAACACCGAGGGGCCGCTGGGGCCTTTGGGCGCGCTCGATGAGGGCGTGCGTCAGGCGATGTCGGACCGCGCGGAGGAAACCGCGCTGTGCGGCACCGCGGGGGAGCTGAGCTACGGCGAACTGGCGCGTCGGGTGGGGGCTGTTGCTGCCTGGCTGCGGGGCCAGGAGACGGCTGCCGGAAGCCCCGTCGCCATTGTGATGCACAAGTGTACCAACCAGGTTGCCGCGGCGTTGGCCGTGGTTGCGGCCGGGGCCGCGTACGTGCCCGTCGACGCCGCCTGGCCGCCCGATCGCGTGGCTCAGGTCATCAAACAGGCCGGGGCGCGCACCACCCTGACCTCGTCGGACGTCCTCGAAGCCGGCGTGCTGAGCGACGGCCCCGGCGTCCTGGCAGTTGACCGGTGCGCCGCCGTGGACGACCTTCCCCAGGCAGCTCCCGTTGCGCCCGAGGACCTCGCCTACATCATCTACACCTCGGGCTCCACGGGGATGCCCAAGGGTGTCGCCCTGAGCCACGGGGCCGCGCGCAACACCAACGACGACATCAATGACCGCTTCCGCGTCGGCCCCGACGACCGGGTGCTGGGAGTGTCCTCGCTCAGCTTCGACCTCTCGGTCTACGACATCTTCGGTGTGCTCGGCGTCGGCGGCCGCCTCGTGCTGCCGGACGCCGCCTCGCAGCGCGACCCCGGGCACTGGCGCGAGCTGATGGCCGAGCACGGCGTGACCATCTGGAACAGCGCACCGGCGCTCCTGGAGATGCTCGTCGACTACAGCGAGGCCGACCCCGAGCAGGCCCGCCGGGATCTGGCCTCCCTGCGGCTGGTGATGCTCAGTGGTGACTGGATTCCCGTCACCCTGCCCGATCGGCTGCGCGCACTCGCGCCCCAGGCGCAGATCGTCAGCCTGGGCGGTGCCACCGAGGCCGCGATCTGGTCCGTCCACTACCCGATCGGCGAAGTCGACCCCGAGTGGCAGAGCATCCCCTACGGCGTTCCGCTGAGCGGACAGTGGTTCCACATCCTCGACGAGGAGCAGCGCCCCGTCCCCGTGGGCGCCGCGGGTGAGTTGCACATCGGCGGGCTCGGCCTGGCACAGGAGTACTGGGCTGACCCCGAGCGTACGGCGGAACGTTTCTTTACCCACCCCGAAACCGGTCACCGCCTGTACCGCACGGGCGACCTCGGGCGCTGGCGGACCGACGGCACCATCGAGTTCCTCGGCCGCAACGACCGTCAGGTGAAGGTCCGCGGCCACCGCATCGAACTGGGCGAGATCGAAACGCTGTTGAACCGGCACCCGTTGGTCCGCCAGTCCACGGTCAGTGCCCTGCGCGACGCGACGCGCGGTGCGCGCCTGGTCGCCTACGTGGCGCTGTTCAAGCAGGCTCCCAAGGCTGCGGAGGTTCTGCGCGACCACCTCGCGGCCGCGCTCCCCTCGTACATGGTTCCCGGCGCGATGGTCCTGCTCGACGCGTTGCCGACCACCGCCAACGGCAAGATCGACTACGCCGCGCTGCCCGACGCGGACGCGCTCCCCGACGCGGCGGCACCGGCCGCCGCGGACCAGGACGTTGCGGCCGAGGAGTTCCGCGAGCCGACGACGCCGTCCGAGCTGGCGCTCGCCGACATCTGGTCGGAGATCCTGGGCATCGACGACATCGGGCTCGACGAGGACTTCTTCAGCCTCGGCGGGGACTCGCTGCTCGCCGTGCGCATGGCCAACACCGTCAAGGCGCACACCGGCGTGGCGATTCCGCTCACCCGGGTCTTCGAGGGCGACACCCTGGAGCAGTTCGCCCGGTTCATCGACGGCGGCGGCACCCAGGCGGAGGAGACCGCGCCGGAGTCCCTGACCGCCGAGGACGCCGCCGTCCCGTTCCCCCTCACCGACCTGCAACAGGCGTACTGGATCGGCCAGCAGCACCTGTACGACCTCAGTCACGACTCCGCCCACTTCTACCTCGACTTCGAGGCGGAGGGGCTCGACGTGGCAGCCCTGCAGACCGCCGTCGACCGCATCGTGCGCCATCAGCCGATGCTGCGCAGCACCGTGCTGCCCGACGGCCGGCAGGAGATCCTCGACGAGGTTCCCTCGTACCCGCTGCGCTCCCGCGACCTGTGCGGTCGGCCGGAGGACGAGCAGCGCGAGGCCGTCGAGCGCACCCGCGAGGAGATGACCCACGAGGGGCCGCGCCCCGAGTCCTGGCCGCTGTTCGACCTGCGCGTGGACCTGCTCGACGGCGACCGGGCCAGGCTGTACCTGTGCTGCAGCCTGCTGATCGCCGACGGCTGGAGCTTCAACCTCTTCTTCGAGGAGCTCTTCGCCGCGCACCAGGACCCCGAAGCGGAACTCGAACCGCTGGCCATCTCCTTCCGCGATTACGTCCTCGCCCGCGAGGAGAAGCGCGACGGAGCGGAGTACGAGCAGGACCGCGCCTACTGGCACACCAAACTCGACACCCTCGCCCCCGCCCCCCAGCTCCCGATGGTCGACGACCCGTCACAGGCGCGCACCGACCACATGACCCGTAGGACGGGCGGCCTCGACGCGGAGCGTTGGAAGGCGTTCCGCGGCCGGTGCTCGGAGCGCGGACTGACCACCTCCACGGTGCTCGCGGCGGCCTATGCGCAAGTGATCGCCGAGCCGGCGGCGTCCCCGGACTTCAGCTTGACGGTCCTCTACTTCAACCGGCTTCCGCTCCACCCGGACCTTGAGCGCATGCTCGGCCCGTTCGCCTCCACCACCTTGCTGGAGGTCAACGGCGCCGGCAGCACCTCCCTGACCACTCGCGCGCAGCGGCTGAGCAGCAACCTCGGCGAGGCCATCGAGCACGGCTTGTTCTCCGGCGTCGACGCGGTACGCGAACTGGCCCGCAGGAAGGGCGGGACCACCGAACCCCTGATGCCGGTGGTCTTCACCAGCACGATCGGGTTCAGCTCCTGGTACCGCAGGCCGGAGACTCAACAGATCCAGGTCCGGGACGTGTTCGAGCAGGTGCGCACGCCCCAGGTCCACCTGGATCTCCAGGTGTACGAGCAGGACGGCGGGATGCGCTACAACCTCGACGCCATCGAGGAACTGTTCGTGCCCGGCACGGTCCCCGCGATAGCCACGGCCTACCAGGAGTTGCTGGAACGGCTGGCGGACGACGACGCACAGTGGGAGAAGGTGACGGAGCAGCACCGGCAGGTCTCCGGCCGTGCTGTCGCCGCATCCCCCGCCCCGCTCCTGCCGACCGCCGAGTACGAGGCGCCCGCCGACCCCGTCGAGGCCGGACTCGCCGAAGTCTGGCAGGAACTCCTCGACGTGCCCCGGGTGTCGGCGACGGCCAACTTCTTCCAGCTCGGCGGCGACTCCCTGCTCGCCATCCGCATGCTGGCGAAGGTCATGCAGAGGTACGGCCAGCGGGTGCGCCCCGCCGAGCTCATGGCGCGGCCCACGGTCCGCGCGCTGGCGGAGCGGCTGCGGGGGCTGGACGTGGCGGGTGGACAGCCGGACACCACGGAGGTGTTGCTGCGGGACGGTGACGCCGCGCTCGCCCCGCTCTTCCTCGTCCACCCCTCGGGCGGCGACGTGATGTGCTACGCCGAGCTGGCCCGGCTCGTCGAGGACGGGCGACCGATGGTGGCCCTCCAGGACCGGGCCCTGGCCGGCGCCGAGGGCATCCCGGGGATGTCGGGCATGGCCGAGGAGTACCACCGCATCATCAAGGCACGTCAGCCGCAGGGCCCGTACTTCCTCGCGGGGTGGTCGCTCGGTGGAGACCTCGCCCACGAGATCGCCTGTCGTCTCCAAGAGGACGGTGAGCGGGTCGCCCTGCTGGCGATGATCGACTCCAACGCCCCCGGGGCCATCACCGCCACCGAGTGGGTCACCGCGGACGACGACGTCTACCCCATGCTCCGCTTCGTGCAGTCGCTGGAGGCGTACCAGGCCCGCACGTTGCTCACCGAGACGCCACAGGCACTGGCCGCCCTGCCGCCCGCCGAGCGCGCCAGGCGCATCGCGCGCTGCCTCTCGGCTGCCGGGCTGCTCCCGCAGCAGGACGCGGAGGCGGAACTGGCGGCCCGGACCCGGATGTTCGACCGGCATCTGCGGGCCCTGCTCGGCTTCCGGCCGCGCACCTTCCACGGTGACGTGCTGCTGTTCCGCGCCACCGAGGAGTCTCCCCGCAACTCGCGGATGGGCATGGGCGTCGACGACGCCCAGCACGCGGCGAACCTGGGCTGGACCGAGCACGTCGACGGCACCATCAAGGAGTTCACGGTGCCCGGCCACCACTACAACGTCATCCAGGCACCAGGGGTCAAGAAGATCGCCGAGGTGCTCAACGAAGCTCTGGAGAAGCAGGGAGCGCAGTGAACACCATGAACGCCATGAACAGTTCCCCGGGCACGTTCGGCGACGTGGAAAGCGCGTTGCTCTCCCTCGACGCGGTGGAAGCGGTCCAGGTCACCGTGGAGGCGGACCGCCGCGGGCGCAGTCGTCCGGTGGCCCGCGTGGTCCTCGCCCCGGGCGCCGCCCAGGCACCCGAACTCCAGGAATCCGGTGAGGGCCAGGGGACGTCGGCGAGCGACGAACTCGTACAGGGGTGGCAGGACGTCTATGAGCTGACGTACAGCGAGAGCGCCCTGAAGGTCGCCGACGACCTCAACCTCAGTGGCTGGCGGGACAGTTACACCGGTCGCCCGATCGAGCGCCGGCAGATGGAGGAGTGGATCGACCAGACTGTGCGGATGGTCGAGGGCACCGGCCCGCGGCGCCTTTTGGAGATCGGGTGCGGTACGGGCCTGTTGATGTTCCGACTGGCCGCCGGCACCGACTGGTACGTGGGCCTGGACCTGTCCGCCACCGCCGTCGACTACCTCATGGAGCGACGGGGGCCGCTCGCGGACCGCGTCCGACTGCTCCAGGCACCCGCCGACGAGATCGGCCGGGCCGACTTCCCGGACCGCTGCGCGACCCTGCTGGAGGGGGTGCCCGGCCCGCATCGGCCCGACTGCGTCCTCATCAATTCCGTGACGCAGTGCTTCCCTTCGGCGGACTACCTCATCGACGTCCTCGACGCCGCCGTCCGGCTCTTGGAACCGGGGGGCTCCCTGGTGGTCGGCGACATGCGCAGCCTGGCGACCCAGCGGGCCTTCGCCACCTCCGTCGAACGGGTCGCCGATCCCGACGCCGGCCACGAGGAACTGGCCCGCCGCGTGGAGGACCGGGTGCGCGGCGACCGCGAACTGGTCATCGACCCGGCCTTCTTCGCGGCCTGGGCGGCCACGCAGAAGCGTCCGGTCAGCATCTCGGTCCGGCCCAAGCTGGGAGCGGCGGACAACGAGCTCAACCGCTTCCGCTACGACGCCGTGGTGACCGTCGAACCGTCGGAGCCGGGTGATCCCGGAACGAAGTGGCTGAGCTGGGGCGACGTCGGTCGTTCGGTGGAAGGGCTGCGGTCGGCCGTCCGCGCCGCGGTGGCCGAGGGCGCCGCGGTCGGCGTCACCGGCATCCCCAATCGCCTGGTGCGGCCCTTCACGTCCGCCGGACCGCTGCCCGAAGGCGAGGAGACCACCGCGGCCGAACTCATCGAGAAGCTGGACGGATATCCGGCCCGGGTGCTGCTCTCTTCCTCCCGTCGTGAGGAGGGTGAACTCGCCGTCGTGTGCGGCCCGGAGTCGATGAGCCAGACGCTGTGGGACCAGGCCCACGAGGGCGCCGACCCGCGGCGCTTCGTCAACGATCCGCTCACCGCGTTCGTGGAGCGCAAGGCCCCCCAGATGCTCCGTCGGTACCTCGCCGGCCGGCTGCCCGCCGCATCCGTGCCCAGCCGCATCCTCGTCGTCTCCGAACTGCCGGGGACAGGCAGCGAGGAGGCCGCGGCGGCACACGGCGCCTGACCCGCGACAACCACGGCGGTAGGCCCAACATCCCCTGTCCCGACCGCCGTTGATCCATGTACCCGCCCTCGCACCGCGCCCCGGTGCGAGGGCGGGCTCATAGGTCGGGGTCGGTGAAGTCCAACCTCGGCCGGACCTGGGCGGCAGCGGGTGCGGCGGGGATCATCACGACGGTCCTGGCCGTGCGGCACGGTGTCCGGCCGAGGACGTCGCTGTTCAACTGCCGTCTGCCGGCGGGGGCTCGGTGAAGGCGCCGGCGGCTGCGGCGAGGGTGGTGGTTCTGGCTGCCTGGCGGGGGAGTTGCGGGTCGTGGGGTGTGCGGAGGAGCAGTAGTTGGTGGTACAGGGGTGCGGTGGCGGCGATGAGCAGCCGGCGGGCGTCGGTGTGCGGGGGGAGTTCGCCGCGGCGGACGGCCCGGCTGACGACGATCTCGCAGCGGGCGTACCGGTCGTCCCAGAGCCGCTGTTGGGCCTCGGCGGCCTTCTCGGAGCGGAACGAGGCGGCTATCAGTGCTGCCACGACCGGTGGTTGCGCGGTCAGGGCCGAGTAGATCTCCTGGTTGAGTCCGGTCAGGTCGTCCTCCAGTGAGCCGGTGTCCGGTGGCTGCCAGTCGTCGTCGCTCGCCGCGTCGAGGACGTCGGCGAGCAGGCCGCCGACGTCTCCCCAGCGCCGGTACACCGTGGTGCGGTGCACGCCGGCGCGGGCGGCGACGACATCGGTGGTGAGCCCGTCGTAGCCGTGTTCGCCGAGCTCGGCGAGGACCGCGTCGAGTACCTGCCGGCGGATACGGGCGGTGCGGCCGCCGGGGCGGCGTCGGGTCGGGGGCGGGCGGGTGTCTTCCGGTTCCGGGTCTGTGGGGGTCGTCACGGGAAAGTCCTTTGCTCGGGCGGCGGGGTTGTGGCAACATCTTAAAGCAGCAGTTGTCGCACTAGTGGAGTTGATCGATGTTCTTCCAAAGCGTTCGCCCGGCCGCACGGCCCATGACCGTCGCCTCGTTCCCGAATGCTTTGGAGACCCTGTATGCCCACTCAGATCAGTGCCCTCGCGGTCAGCAAGTCCTTCAACGGCAGGATCGTCCTTGACTCGGTGACCTGCTCGCTCGCCGCGGGCGAGCGCACCGGGATCATCGGTGAGAACGGATCCGGCAAGTCCACCCTGCTCCGCCTGCTCGCCGGATGCGAACAGCCCGATCAGGGCGAGATCGTCGTCCAGGCAACCGGCGGGGTCGGCTATCTCGCCCAGGACGAGCGACTGGCGCCGCAGGCGACCGTCCAGCAGGTCATCGACCGGGCGCTGAGCGATCTGCGTGCGGTCGAGCAGCGCATGCGCCGCCTGGAGGCCGCGATGGCCGACGGCGACGAGTCGGGCATGGCCGAATACGGGGAGCTGATGACCGTCTTCGAGCTGCGCGGCGGCTATGACGCCGACGCCCGGGTGGAACGTGCTCTGCACGGTCTCGGCCTGGGACTGGTGGGCCGCGACCGCACCGCGGGCAGCCTGTCGGGCGGCGAACGGGTCAGGCTGCGACTGGCGGCCGTCCTGGCGGCCGCGCCCGAGGTGCTGCTGCTGGACGAGCCGACCAACCATCTCGACGACGACGCCCTGAGCTGGCTGGAAGAGCATCTGCGTACCCGGCGGGGCACCACGGTGGCGGTCTCCCACGACCGGGTCTTCCTCGAACGGGTCGCCACCAGCCTGCTGGAGGTGGACGCCGACCGGCGCCACGTCGTCCGGTACGGCAACGGCTACGCCGGCTACCTCGCCGAGAAGGCGGCTGCCCGGCAGCGCTGGGCCCAGGCGTACGACCAGTGGCGGGCGGATATCGACCGGCTCCGGGAGGCCGCCGCGACCACCGCCCGTCAGGTGGCTCCCGGTCGTGCGATGAAGGACGGCAACAAGATGGCCTACGACCGGGCGGGCGGCCGGGTGCAGCAGTCGCTGGCCAGCCGGGTGCGCAACGCCGAGGAGCGGCTGCGCCGCCTCCTTGCCGACCCGGTCCCGTCCCCGCCGGAGCCGCTGCGCTTCACCCCCGTACTGCGGGCCCGCAGCCTGGAGGGCGTCGTGCTCGACGCCGCCGACCTCGCCGTCACGGACCGCCTTGCCCGCACCGGCCTCGCCCTCAAGGCGGGCGAGCGCCTGCTGATCACGGGGCCGAACGGAGCGGGCAAGAGCACCCTGCTCCGCGTCCTGGCCGGGCAGCAGACGCCCGACAGCGGGAAGGTCGCCTGCCGCGGCAGGATCGGCTACCTCAGTCAGGAGCCGCAGCCCGGGAAGCCGGACGAGACCGTGCTGGCCGCCTTCGCCCGCGGACGGGCGGGGGAGGCCGCCGACCACGCCGAACGGCTGCTGTCGCTCGGCCTGTTCGACCGCGAACAGCTCACGGTGCCGGTCGGCCGGCTGTCCACCGGCCAACTGCAGCGGCTCGCACTGGCGCGACTGGTCAGCGAGCCGTCCGACGTCCTGCTGCTCGACGAACCCACCAACCATCTGTCGCCCGCGCTCGTCGAGGAGTTGGAAACCGCTCTGGCCGGGTACGACGGCGCCCTCGTCGTCGTCAGCCACGACCGCCGGCTGCGCCGGCGCTGGCGGGGCGCCCACCTGGCCCTCCAAGCGGTCGAGACGTCCCCCGCCACGTGCTGAGTGAGGGCCTCCGGCCCCGCAGACATCCCGCAGACACCCCTCGACATTCCTCGACTTCCCCAGGAAGGAAACACCTCGTGACGCCGCCTGTTCCCGCCGACCCGACCGTGCTGCACCCGATGCCCGAGCAGCCGCGAGTGGTGCTGCTCAAGCCGCTCATCACCTCGCCGCTGATCGAGGTCGGAGAGTTCTCCTACTACGACGACCCGGACGACCCGACCGCCTTCGAGACCCGCAACGTGCTGTACCACTACGGGCCGGAGAAGCTGGTCATCGGCAAGTTCTGCGCGTTGGGCGAGGGCGTGCGGTTCATCATGAACGGCGCCAACCACCGCATGGACGGCCCCTCGACATTCCCGTTCCCCATCATGGGCGGTTCCTGGTCCGAGCACTTCGACCTGATCACCGGCCTGACCGGACGCGGCGACACGGTGGTGGGCCATGATGTCTGGTTCGGCTACCGGTCCATGGTGATGCCCGGCGTCCGCATCGGCCACGGAGCGATCATCGCGTCCGGATCCGTCGTCGTCGACGACGTCCCCGACTACGGCATCGTCGGCGGCAACCCCGCCCGCCTCATCCGCCGCCGCTACAGCGACGAAGACATCGACCGCCTGCTCGCCCTGGCCTGGTGGGACTGGCCCCTCCAACACCTCACCGAACACGTCCGCACCCTCATGTCCGGCAGCATCGACGACCTGGAGAACGCGGCGCCCGAGCAGAGGTGAACGTCGCTAAAGCCCCTCGACTTCTTCACCGTCCACCAGCGGCTGCGTGCTGCGGGCAGCGGGCAGCGGGCCGACAGGAAGCTGAAACAGCGCGACGGACGCCCCGGCATCTCGCCCGCCCCATTGGCCACCGTCTGCGTGCTGGAGTTCCTGCTCGGCCTGTCGGACCGTCAGGTGGCGGAGGCGGTCCGCTGCCGCATCGATTTCCCATACGCCTTGGCCATGGAGCCGGACGATTCCGGCTTCCGTCACAGCGTGCCGGCCGACTTCCGCGAACACCTCGCCCAGGACAACCGCGCCGACCGACTGCGCGATCGATACGTCGGCGTTCGCGTGCAGGGGAACGCTGGTTGCTGTGGCCAGGCGGGAAGCAACTTCGATCCCGACGAGTAGGCGCCCGCCAGTGGTTGTGGCACTGGCGCTGGGGGCGACAGGAGGCAAGCGTGTACGGAACGATGTCGGCTCGGCTTCACGACGGAGCCGGGGCTCAAGGGGGGAAGCGCCACTGGCCCGATGATTGCCACTACCGCGCATGGCGACCCTTGGATCGGGTGGTGGGGGCCGATCGGCCGGTGCCGTATGCCGGCACCGGCCGACGGATCCAAAACCCTCTACCAGGGACGCCCATTCGGCTTCAGAGCCAAATCGTCACCAGGCTCGAGACCTGGCTGACGAGTAGGCCAGACGCCGCTCCCCGGAGAGGGTGGGCGGCCCACCGGTTGGATATCACTAGTTACCCATGCGGCACGGCGGGCTACAACCGTCGGGCGACAAGGTCACCCTTTCGGAGCAGCGTGAAGAAAACGAACTCGTATCGACGTGCATGGTGATCTTGTTGTGTCGGGCGGTGGTGGTCTCGCTGGAGCGCCCGGGCTTGGCCGCCGAGAGCCACACCAAGTTGCCGCGCTCGTCGGTCAGAGCCAGGAACAGCAGGCCACGGGCTTGTGCTTCCTGCTGGAGTTCGGCCGATTCTCGTCCCCGATACGGCGGCGGGTGCGGACCAGGGCGCCGTCGAGCAACACCGAGACGCCACCCTTGCGGGCGATTGTCTTCAGGAGGCAAGCCAGGCGCGGAGCACGCGCTGCGAGCAGCTTGACGGGCACCTCAACTTCCGTCGAAGGCCTGGGTGTTACTCCGAGATTCGGCCAAGACCAGTCATGCGGGAGGGTGCGGCAGGGCGGTGAAGCGGCCGGCCGGAGATGCGGTGGAGCCACCCCCGGTCTGCCAGCCGCCGCAACGCGTCACGGACTGGCTCCACCTGCCCAGGCCCGGTGCCCCCGCCGAACTGGACGCCGAGGTCTTGGACAGGCACCGGCTCCGACGCCGCAGTCACAATCTTCATGAGTGCCTGGTATTTGGCGGGCAGTGCGCTTTCGTCCATGACCGGCAGCAGCACCCCGACCCCCAGCCCACACCAGGCCCGTAACCTGCAACTTCGAGATGAAACGGGCTCATTGGTTGACGACAGCGCAACGTCTGCAGATGGACGCGTGGACACAGGTCGGCCTGACCGGTTACCGAAGCTCCTGCCGCTGACCGCTGTGAACGCCGTGACCAGCCGCCCGCACACGCGACCGTTCCGTGTGCTCCCGGTGGGGCGAGCACACGGAACGGCGGTGGTGCGATGCAGGCAAGTCCGGTGTGGCTACGGCTCGATGATGCCTGCGGTGGCGGTGGAGGGCAGCAGGTCGGGGGTGCCGGCGAAGGTGGCGGTGTAGCCGCCGTTGGCGAGGATCAGCGGGAATGTGATCGCCTCGGAGAGCTGGGCGGTGCCTTGGGCGTTGGTGAGGGCGGTGCCCAAGGTCCGGTTGCCGGTGCTGAAGGTGATGGGCTGGCCGGGCACGGGCCGTCCGGTGACGAGGTCGACCAGGGTGGCGTAGAGGAACGGGTAGAACACCTTCGGCGGGATCAGCCTGGACAGCGCCGGGGTCGCGGTCAGCGAGGTGGCGTCGGGCAGGTAGGTGAAGCCGTTGACCAGGCTGGCGGTGCCGCTGAGGGTGGCGACGGTGACGGTGGCCGGTCCGGCCGCCCCGGGCGGGGTGGTGGCGGTGATCTGCGTGCCGGCGGCGTTGACGACGACGTTGGTGGCGGGGTTTCCGCCGATGGTGACGCTGGCGCCGGTCAGGTTGGTGCCGGTGATGGTCACCGCGGTGCCGCCGGTGGTGGGTCCCTGGTTGGGGCTGATGCCGGTCAGCGTGGGCGCGCCCTGGAAGGAGCTGACGCTGTTCGCCCCGAAGTTGGCGACATAGATCTTGCCATTGGGGGCGACCGCCACGTCGATCGGCTCGTTGCCGACGGGGATGGCGGCACCCACCACGGTGTTGGTGGTGGTGTCGATCACCGTGACGTCGTTGGCCCCGAGGTTGGCCGTGTAGGCGAGGCCGTTGGGGGCGACCGCGATTCCCCATGGGGTGGCGCCGACGGGGATGCTGGGGACCAGGACGGTGTTGGTGGTGGTGTCGATGACCGTCACGTTGCTGGATGCGATGTTGGCGACGTAGGCGTTGCCGTTGGGGGCGATCGCGATGAAGTTCGGCTGGGTGCCGACGGGGATGCTCGGGACCAGGACGGTGTTGGTGGTGGTGTCGATCACCGTGACGTTGTTCGACCCTCGGTTGGCGACGTAGGCGTTGCCGTTGGGGGCGACGGCCATTCCGACGGGGTTGGAGCCGACGGCGATGGGGCCGCCCGCGACGGTGTTGGTGGAGGTGTTGATCAGGGACACGCTGTTCGCGAAGAACTGGCTGACGTAGACGTTGCCGCTGGGAATGACCACCGCCGCAGCCGGACCGCCGCCAAGTGGGATCGGGGCGCCCACGAGGGTGTTGCTGGTGGTGTTCAGCACCGACACGTTGGCCGAGCCGTTGTTGGGGATGTAGGCGTTCCCGTTGGGAGCGATCGTCAGCCAGCTCGGGGTGGTGCCGCCTTCGGGGATGCTCGGGATGGTGACGGTGTCGGTGGCGGTGTCGATCACCGTCACGTCGTTCGAGCCGCTGTTGGTGACGTACAGGCTGCCGCTGGGGGTGAACGCCAGCCCGACAGGACTGGTGCCGACAGGGATCGTCGGGTCTTCGGGGCCTGCCGCCGCAACCTGGCCGGTGGCGGCGTGGCCAACAGAGGTGGGGATCTGCAGCAGTTCCCGCACTGGTGTCTGAACGTCCGTACTCATGCGGACCCCTTCGGTAGGGGCCGCCCTGGTCCCGTCGAGCCGCCGTGTGGGGCTCGTTCAGAACCGCGGGTCCCGCTCTGGGGCACGTCGACAACGGACTGCACGCTGGGCAGGACGCGCTGCTGCTCACCCCGAGGAGGGATGGGCAGCCCGCCGGTTGAATTACCCCAATCATCCCCACAGCGCCGGTGGGTGAAACGCGTCTTCGGGCGCACCCCGCTACGTGAACCCCGGTAGTCGAGCTGTTCGCAGCGCGTGCTCCGCGCTTGGATCGCTGCGGCGGTTGACGAGGTCCTCGACGCGTTCGACGCCGTCCCCCACACCCCGACGTCCACCGTCATCGACAACCTCGAAACCGCCTGACACCGGCCGGCTGCCGGGGAGGCGAGGCCGGCTCAGGGGAACATGACGGGGCCGTGCCGTCGTTGTGCTGCTCGTCCAAATCGACGATTGGCAAGTGGTGTTCGTCTTCGCCGCGGTCCTGACGGCGGCGAAGACGGCTCACGCGAACCGAGAGGCACCACCTCGTGGCAACGCAAGCGCAGCACACCCCGACGGACAGCGCCGAGGACGGCGACGACTCGGGATTCCGGCTCCCCACCCTCTGGACGCGCACCCTGGGCGAACTCACCTTGAGCTACGTTCCCGACGCGGGCGTCGAGATGATCCCGACCCGGGTCTACCCCGCCTCCGTCGAGGCGGACTGGGCCGGACACCGCACGCACATGACCCCGGCAGGCCATCTGCCCATGGGGTGCGGGGCGCTGCTCGTCGAAAGGGGCGGCACCCGGATGCTCATCGACGCCGGCCATGGCCGTATATCGGGGGAGGACCTGAAGCACTTCCAACACGCCTTCGGCCATGTGCAGGACCTGCCCGCGTCGCTGGCGGCGCTCGGCGTGGACCCGGGCGAGCTGGAGATGGTCGCCTTCACGCATTTCCACGGTGACCACACCGGATGGGCCCGGCCGGACGCGGTCGAGGATCCGCGGAGCCTGTTCGCGAAGGCGCGGTGGATGGTGGGGGAGGGCGAGTTGGGGAGCGTCCCGCCCGGGGCGGGTCCGATCCTGGCCGGCCAGGACGAACGCACGGTGCTCGTGGCCGACGGGGACGAGATCGCCGACGGTATCCGCGCCTGGGCCCTGCCCGGGCACACCCCCGGGCACACTGCCTGGATCCTCGACACGGGCGATGGCCGCCAGGTGGTGGCCTTCGGCGACGCCATGCACTCACCGGTCCAGGTCCAGCACCCGGACTGGGAAGTGATTCTGGACGCCGATAGGGACGGCGCCGAACGCTCACGGCGCCGGCTCGTGGACTTCCTGGCCCGGGACGGGGTCTACGGTTTCGGCGTCCACTTCGCCGACCGACAACTGGGAACCGTCGATGACTCCGGCCGCTGGCGCCCCTGGGACGAGGAGACCGACGGTTCCTGACGCCGGCCGCGGCCGCGGCGACGGGTGGTCGGGGCCGCGATGTCCCCACGGAGTGGGTGCGGTGGTCCGCACCGTTGCCACGAGCGCACGGCCGACCCCGTCGCCGCCGTCGCCGGCGCGTCCTCTGCTACCGCGGAGGCGCCGACGGCGACACCGCTTCGAGCCAGGTGGTCAGCAGGCGGTTGACCTCGTCGGGGCGTTCCTGCTGGAGCCAGTGGCCGCACCCGTCCAGGAGGTGGGAGGAGACCAGCCCGGGAAGTGTCGTCGGATAGGCGTGGATCGCGTCGGCCATCCAGGTCGTGGAGGCGTCCAGGCTTCCGCCGATGAACAGGGACGGCTGCCTGATCGGCGAGCCGTTGAGGTCGGCGAGGTCTTCCCAGTCGCGGTCCATGTTGCGATAGCGGTTGAGTGCTCCGGTCATGCCGGTGCGTTCGAACTCCCCGGCGTAGAAGTCGAGATCGGCATCGGTGAGCCAGGAGGGCAGCCGGCCCTGGGGGAACCGTTCGCGCAGTGTTCCGCCGCGGCTGACGAAGTGCGGGTCGGGCTTCCCCTGCGCCGGCATGGTGTCGGCGGACAGGGCCGCGTAGAAGCCCGCGAGCCAGTCCCGGACGTCGGGCTCGATCTCGGCCTCGGCCCGGCCCGGCTCCTGGAAGTACGAGACGTAGAACTCCTCGTCCCCGCCCATCCGCCCGAAGATGTCGCTGGGGCGCGGGCCACCGGGCGGAGCATAGGGAACGCTCAGCAGGCCCACCGCACGGAAGACCTCAGGGTGGAGCAGGGCGGAGGCGGCAGCGATGTTCGCGCCCCAGTCATGGCCGATGATCACGGCTGTCTCCTCGCCCAGGGCGTGCACCAGGGCGACGTTGTCCGCGACCAGGGCCCGCATCCGATACTCCTGCGGTGCGGACGGCCTGGAGGAGCGGCCGTAGCCGCGCACGTCGAGTGCGACCGCCCGGTAGCCCGCCGCCGCGAGTGCCGGAAGCTGATGACGCCAGGAGTACCAGGACTCGGGGAAGCCGTGGACGAGCAACACCAGTGGTCCGGTGCCCTGTTCGACCAGGTGCAGCCGCCCTGCGGGTGCGGGGACGGTGCGGTGGCGCAGCTGCGTGGACGGCGTGGGCTGATGCATGGCTACTCCGTAGGAATCTAGGTGGCCGTGGTTGCGCACCGATCATGCGTCGCGATGCCTGGCGCATGCGATCAGCCTTGCCGATTTGGCAAACTGGCAGGTCAACAGGGGGCGCACAGGGGCTGCTCGGAGAGGGGCGAGGCCGATGACGGACGACGCTGTTGCTCGTGAACTGGCTGGGGTGGGGCCACGGCTGCGGGCCGCGCGTGAGCGGCGCGGCGTCACGCTCACCATGGTGAGCCGCGCGACCGGTATCTCCCTCAGCACGCTGTCCCGGATCGAGAACGGCCGACGCAAGCCGACCCTGGAGCTGCTGCTGCAACTGGCGAAGGAGTACGGCGTCTCGCTGGACGAGCTGGCCGGCACCGTCTCCGCCACGGCGGAGAAGCCGCCCAGCCCCTCGCCTCCGCGTCCGGCATCGGACAAGGCGATGTTGCCGCTGACCCGGTACGTCGGGGGCCTGCACGCCCACAAGCACGTCCTGCCCGCGACCGGCGAGCAGCCGCCACGGCCACGGCAGGTGTCGCACGAAGGCTATGCATGGCTGTGTGTGCTGTCCGGACGACTGTGGCTGGCGCTCGGTGACCGGGACGTCGCCCTCGCCGCCGGGGAAGTCGCCGAGTTCGACGCCCGCACCCCGCATGGAGTCGCCAACGCCAGTCCCCTCAGGCCGGTCGAGTACCTGATCATGTTCGGGCCGCAGGGCGAACGCCTCCGACGGCGCGTCCATCCCACCGGCAACTGACACCACACGACTTCGAACGGGGTGAACCACCGGCATCGAGCTGTCCGGCTGTCCGGGGCGTTGGGGGATCGCCATGAGGAGCGCGCCCGGCGGAGGGCCCCGGACGAGGCCGTGGCACCAGGGGGCAAGGCGTCATGTGGCGTACCTGGGCGGGCTGTTCGGGGCCGGGGCCCTTCCGGTTGCCGGGTGGCGGTCGCTGTGACGTAGATCATTGTCCGTGCGGTACGGAATGGACTTGGGGCCCGTGACGGTCATGGCACCATCAGTGCACCCTGCCGTTACTTGTCGGTAATTGCAGCATTTCTGATCCCCCATGCGCCCCTGAGGAACCAACTTGCGCAATTCTCACAGGAATGTGCTTTTCTCCACCCTGACCGTTGCCTCCCTCGCTTTGACGGGATGCTCGGCAGGATCACCGGACGCGTCGAAGGACTCCGCGGACCCGGCCGCCATGTCGTCCCCTGCCGCTGCCGCCGCGACACCCCTCGCCCAGGCGCCCCAACTCGCCGTGGTCGATGCGGCGGACGGCGCCGGCGCTCCCAGCGCCGTGGCGCACCCGACGGCGAGCGGCTCGAAGGCGAGCGGCGCACCGGCGCAGAAGTCCGGGCTGAAGGTCGACTCCTTCGACAAGCGGACCGGACGGGCCGTCATATCCGGTCCACCGAAGGGCTCCAAGCCGTCCCCGGCGAAGGTCTCGGCCGGCGACGTGATCGCCAGCGCACCGGCGCCCGGCGCGCCCAGCGGCGTCCTGGCCAAGGTCACCGAGGTGGTGGGCACGACCGACCACGGCACCGAGGTTCACACCGAGCCCGCCACCCTCAACGCCCTGCTGGGCGCGTCCAAGGCGGAGGGGAAGGTCGCGGTCGACCCGGCCGCCGTCGAGGTCGAGCCGCTTCTCTCCGGGGTCAAGGTCTCCTGGGCGAAGCGCGGCGACATCCACTTCGGCCCGGAGGGCGCGAAGCTGCCGATGGGCAACCTGCGGGTCGACGTCGGTACGTCGATCGCCACCGCCGAGGGCGCACCGGCGTCCGCCGGCGCGTCGGTCCACGGCTTCGTCCAGTTGGCGCCCGAGGTGAACTTCTCCTACGACGGCCGTGGGACGGACGGGCGGGCACCGGGCATGGCCTCGCTCGGGCTGTCCGGCGACTGGTCCGCCCAGTGGGAGCTGAAGGGCCGGGCGGCGGCCTCCACCGAGGCCGCACCGCTGCGCATCCCGTTCGCCAAGCTGCACGCGGACCCGGTGATCAACGTGGGTCCGGTGCCGGTGGTCGTCAACCTCGACCTCACCTGCTACCTCCAGGTGGACGGCGACGGCAAGATCAGCGTGGACGTCGAACAGGGCGTCAAGGGCGACTTCACGGTCGGCGGCTCCTACAGCCGGGCCAAGGGCTGGACGCCGGTCAGCGAGTCGGACATCAAGGGCACCCCGGTGAAGGCCACGGCGACGGCCGAGGGCCAGGTCAAGGCCGCGCTCGGCGCGGAGGCGTCCGTGGGCCTGTACGGGCAGGTGGGTGTGACCGGTAGCGTCGCGCCGTACCTGCGGGCCCAAGGGTCCGTGCAGGCGAGCACCGGCGCCGGCAAGCCTTCGGTGGACGGCAAGTGGGCCGCGTTCGGCGGTGTGGACGTGAACGGGGCGCTCCAACTGCACCTGTCCATCTTCGGTACGCCGCTGTTCGAGCGCTCGCTGCCGCTGCCTGGCATCCACAAGGAGTGGCGTCTGGCGGGTTCCCGCTAAGGGACGTCGCAATACCCCGGCACGTCGCAGCACCCCGGTTCAAGGGGCGTGGTGGGCTGCAACGTCCGCGCCCCATCGGTGAGTCGGGGGAGGGCGGGCGTTGACGGAGGAGCGGCGGCCTCACGTGTGGCGCGTGCAAGTGGGCGCGAGCCACCGGGAGGCCGCCGCGGTCGTCGGCATCACCCGGCGGACCGGCGGGTGTTGGCGCAGCGGAGCCACCGTCTCGGGCCGCATGAGCGCACGAGGCTCACGTGGCGGGTGTCGTCAAGGCTCCGCGTCAGGGCAGGGCGCAGACGCAGAACTCATGGCCCTCCGGGTCGGCCAGACACGTCCACGGGACGTCGCCCTGGCCGAGGTCGAGGTCGGTGGCGCCGAGGGCCCACAGCCGGGCCACCTCCGCTTCCTTGTCGTCGCCGGGGTAGGGCAGCAGGCCGAGATGGACGCGGTCCGGCACGGTCTTCACGCCGGGCGTGCGGAGGAATTCGAGATACGGGCCGACGCCCTTGGCGGAGCGCAACGCCGCCTGGTTGTCGGTCACCTTGTGCAGGGTCCAGTCCATCGCCTCGCCCCAGAACCGGGCCATGGCCCGCGGATCCGCGCAGTCGATCACCACCGCGGCGATCGGCCCGGTGTCCCGGTAGATCTCCCGGGGCTCCAGCACACAGAACTCGTTGCCCTCCGGGTCGGCGAGGACCGTCCACGGCACCTTGCCCTGGCCCACGTGGGCGGGCGTCGCACCGAGGGCCTTCAGGCGCGCGACCAACTCCGCCTGATGGTCCGGGGAGGTGGTGGCGAGATCGAGGTGCACACGGTTCTTCGTCGTCGTCTTGGGTTCCGGGACGGGAACGACGTCGACGCAGACGGCGGCCGGGTCCGGCCACACGGGGCCGCCGGCCGGTCCCACGTAGGTGGTCACGCCGGTGCTGTGGGCACTCCAGCCGAGGGCCGCCGCCCAGAACCTGCCGACCGCCGAGGGGTCAAGAGCCTTGATGTTCACCTGAACAGGTCGCAGTGCCATGCCGGAGATCCTATGCGTCCGCTCTGCGGCGATCTTCGCGGCCACCGTCGCCAGGCAGGGATCGGCTCTTCGACCGACGCACGGGTCGCCTCGCGCGGGCGGACAGCCCCACGCGGACCCGTATCCCTTCCAAGTCAACTGTGCCTGCCGGAGCGGGTATCGACACGGTCGCCCGTGCCCATCGGCCCGGTCAGCGGCCGGTCAGGCCTGCCACAGCCGCCCGCCTCACCAGCACCAGCTGCTGTGCCAGCAGCACCACACCGAAGTAGAACAGCACGGTGACCGCGCCGAGTTGGGCCGCGACCGCGGTGTCGATCAGGAAGTGCTGAGCGAGGCCGAGGATCCACAGTGCCGCGGTGAGGGCCGTGCCCTGTCGCATGATCCGGCCTTCGCGCACGGACAGTCGCACGGTGAACGCGCGCACCGCCGCGAGCAGCACCCCGGCGGCCAGGCTTGCAGCCACCAGGGCGCCGTCCCGCCAGGTCAGCGGGTAGGAGGTGACGTACCAGCCGGTCTCGACCGCGCCGATGGCGATCAGCACCAGACCGACCGGCGACCGCTCCCGCAGCGGCCGTTCCGTGAGCTGCCGGGACAGCAGCCACACCAGTACGAGGGCGGCGATGGCGAGATTGTCGGCGGTGGGGTTGTTCATGGCTCCGGGACCTTCCTGCGGCGACGCGGACGAGCGAGGTGGGCGGCGCACACCGCCCACCTCCTCACCCTGCGCCCCGGCCCCTCGCCCGCGGATCGGTCACCGGGATGGAGAAAAGGGTGGAGATCACGCCACCCGGACCCGCAACTCCGCCCGGCAGCCCGCAGGATGGACCCGTGCGCAACGATCACGACATACCCGGGCGAGGGGTCGGCGCGTTCCGGGGCGGCCTCGACGCGGCCCGGCTCCGCCGGCTCGCCCTGCACGCCCTGGCCCTCGCCCTCGCCGTGGTCTTCCACACCTTCACCGCCCATCCGCTCTGGAACAGCGTCCTGTTCGGTGCGCTGCTCGCCCTGTGGTCGGTGACCACAACCGTCCGGCACGTACTGGCGCGGCCCTGGCCGGAGGTGGCCTGGAGCGTGCTGCTCGTGGGGGGCGCGGTCTGTGCCGGGCTCAGCCCGAACGACCCGTCGGCGCCGGCGTTCGTGGGCGCGGCCGGTCTGTTCATGCTGATCTCGGCCGCCGAGACCTCGGCGCGCTGGATCAGTGGCGCCCTCGTGGTCGGCATCGCCGGGTTCGTCCTCGCCCACGAGGCGGCCGGCGGCGGTCCCCGGGTGGGCGTCTCGGCGCTGATCTCCGCCGTGACCAGCGGCGGCTTCGGCTTCCTCGCCCGGCTGAACGCCCTGGACCGGCGGACCGAGCGCGGTGCGGCGGAGCGGCGCGCCGAGAACGCCGTGCGGGAGGAACGGGCCCGGATCGCCCGGGACATCCACGACGTGCTCGCCCACTCGCTCGGCGGCCTGGTGATCCAACTCGATGCCCTGGAGGCGGTGTCGGTGGCCCGTGGCGCGGACGCGGACGTGCTGGGCCGGGTCCGCGGCGCACGCGACCTGGCGGCGGACGGCCTGGTGGCCGCCAAGCACGCCGTGGACGCGTTGCGCAGGCTCCCCGCCGGGATCGACGCGGCCCTCGGCGAGATCGTCAGCGGTGTGCGTGCGCAGGGCATGACGGTGGACGTCGATGTGCGGGGCGAACCGGCGCGGGTGCCCGAACCGGTCGGTGAGGTCATCGCCTCCCTCACCGTCGAGGCGCTGACCAACGCCCGCAAGCACGCACCGGACGCCCCCGTCACGGTCGCCGTGACGGCCGGCCGGGACGCAGTCGAACTGCGTGTCACCAACCGGTTGGCGCCGCCCGAAGAGGCCGGCCAGGCACCTCGTACCTCGGGCGGCCACGGCGTACCGGGCATGCGGGAACGCGCGGAGATCGTCGGTGGCAGACTGACCGCCGGCGCAGTGGACGAGGAGTGGATCGTGGAATGCCGGGTGCCCTATGAGTGACCGACCGGTCCGGGTGATCGTCGCGGATGACCAGGCAGCGGTGCGCGACGGTCTGGTGACCATCCTCGACCACGAGCCCGACATCGAGGTCGTCGGCTCCGCGGCCGACGGCGCCGCCGCCGTCGCCCTCGCCCGGCGACTCGCCCCCGCGGTCGTGCTGATGGACCTGCGGATGCCCGGCGTCGACGGCATCACCGCCACCCGCACCCTGACCGCACTCGACCCGGCCCCCGCGGTGCTGGTGCTCACCACCTACGCCGACGACGAGTCCATCGTCGGCGCCCTCAAGGCCGGCGCCGCCGGCTACCTCACCAAGAGCGCCGGGCGCGCCCAGATCGTCTCCGCCATCACCGCGACCGCCGACGGGCACCGCACCTTCGCCCCGGAGATCGCCTCGGTCATGGTGCGCGGGCTGACCCACCGCACGGCCCTGGAACGCCTCGCCGCGGCACACGCCCTGACGGTGCAGGAGACCCGGGTCCTCCAACTGCTCACCGAGCGCCGCACCAACCGCGCCATCGCCGAGGCCTTGTACGTCTCCGTCGCCACCGTCAAGACCCACGTCAACAACCTCTTCGGCAAGCTCCATGTGACCAGCCGGGCAGAGGCGGCGGCCCTGGTGGAACGCGTCCGGGACCGCGGTCTGTGATGTATGACGGGCCCGCGGCGGGCCGCCCGGGCCCGCGGGTGTTGAACCCCACCAGCCCGCCTATAGCGGACTCGGCCCCAGGCCCCTTCCGCGCTACCGCACCCGGCCGGTGTCCTTGCGCGAACACGTGCTGGCCGCAGGGCGAGGCCAGGGACGGATCCTGACCTGGCGCAAGGGCTCCAAAGCCGCGATGAGCTCCCACTTTGTGCTGTTGCGGGTCCGTCTTGCAGGGCGGCGGCCTCAACCCGCCGCGGACGGCACGATCGGTCTGAGCTGGCTGATCGCCCAGTGGCCCGAAGGCGAAGACGAGCCGGTCAAGTACTGGATCTCGAACCTGCCCGCCAACATCCCCGCCCGCGACCTTGTCCGCATCGCGAAGTTGCGGTGGCGCATCGAGCACGACTACCGCGAGTTGAAGACCGCTCTGGGGCTGGACCACTTCGAAGGACGCTCGTTCATCGGCTGGCATCGCCACGTCACCCTCCTCACCGCTGCCCACCTCTTCCTGACCGAACAACGGACCTGCCCAAAAGCCCCTGCCAGGGCCTGACCCTCCACCAGGCCCTGGACCTCCTCCAACACCTACTGGCCACCTGGACAGGCACCTGCCCCACCTGCCACCAACCCACCCCCTGGCAGCCCTACGACACCACCTGACAAAGCACTTACTAGGGCGCGTATTTGGTTGTGATCAATCTGTGGGACTTGCTCCCGCAGTCGGGGGTGATCCGGTAAGCCATTACGTATGACGCAGAGGCAACTGACGGATGCGGAGTGGGAGTTCATCGAGCCCTACCTGCCGATAGGCAGGTTCGGCCCGTACCCCGAGCGGCTGCGCAAACAGTTCGAAGGCGTGCTCTGGCGGT
>NZ_JBIVOW010000011.1:267191-287720 GCF_044754325.1 Streptomyces sp. NPDC093097 | reverse complement strand
CGTCACCAACTGACCGGAGGCTATCTGATTCTTCACCCGTGCCACAGCGTCGGCTCTGACATTCGCGGGGGCTGCTGAATGCTCCTTGCGGAACTGCTGTAACGCGTCCTTGAAGTTCTGCGCCGCCTTGTCGTTCGAAGCCACCTGGACCGCCGCAGCCGGTTGCCCCGCGACTGCGGGCACCGACCCGGTGCGCGCCGGAGCACCCGCACTGGCCCCACTCCCGATGGTAAGCACCATCGCCATCGCTACTCCCGCAGCTACCGTCGAGAACCCCGAGGCGACCACTGCAGCGACCGTCGGAACATTCCACTTTGCTGTACTCACGGATCTCTTCCCCTCTAGTGCATGTTTCCGCATGGATACTTGCGATCGATCGCATACAGAGCGGATCGATCAATTCGGTCAATCCGGAGCACTATTGGGAAAGCGGAAACGCACCCCTAGGCGCGGAACCTGAACAGCCCCGTTTCCTCTTCCCCCAGTCCCCCTGCCGCTAGGCGTGTTCATGCCGAGCGGCGCGGAGCGACGTTAGCCCCCATTTCCGATAGATCCAAACGACCTACCGCTCATTTGTGGACACATCCGACTTGGATGCCGAAGGTTCGCCAAATCCCTCGCCCATTCCGGCCAACTTCACTTCAAATCGCCATCGTGAAGGACGATGCGGCGGATCGCCGACCTCTACCCCGGCGAGGCCAAGAGCGACGCCCCGCGACGCCTTCGTCATTGCCGACGCTGCCCGCGTCATGCCCCACACCCTCCGCTCGGTCGAAGTCGAAGACGAGACCATCGCCGAGCTGAAGATGATCGTCGACTTCGACGACGACCTCGCCAGCGAAGCAACCCGCATCTGCAACCGACTCCGCGGCCCGCTCACGCAGATCCACCCGCCCCTGGAGCGAGACCTTGGCCCGCGTGTCCAGCACCCAGCCGTCCTCACCGCTGGAACGGTGGGGAACTGCTGGAGAATCACCCTCTTTCCAAGGCCATGACGTCCATGCCGGGGATCGGCGTCAGGATCGGAGCCAGGATGCTCATCGACGTCGGCGACGGCAGCTCGTTCCCCTCTGCCCACCTCGCTGCCTACGCCGGCCTCGCCCGGCAACCCGCAGCGCAGGCTCCTCAATCCGTGGCAAGCAACCGTCCCGCAGGGGAAACAAGCAACTCAAACGGGCCTTCTTACCCTTCGCCGCCCTGGCCGACCCGAAATCCAGGGCTTACCACGACCGGAAGATCAGCCAGGGCAAGCACCACGCCCAAGCCCTTCTCTGCTTCGCGAGACGCCGGGCCGACGTGCTCTTCGCCATGCTCCGCGTCGGAACCTTCTACGAACCCCAGCCAGCCCAGTCAGCATGAAGCGTCGAGGGTCCGCCTGGCCTCAGCCCACAGGTACTCGAACTCCTCCGCGGAGATCTCGGCCGCCTGGGGGCTGGTCCTGCCAGCCGTCCAAGTTGCCCTCGGCCAAGACGCCATACCGCTGTTCATAGTGGCCCATCGCCGCGACAGCGGCATGGTCACGCAAGTGCAGCACCTCTTCCAACGAGGCCGCCGTCACCGGCCGCGAGTCCGCCCCTCGGACCTCGACCTGACGCGCTGCCCACCCCTCGGCATCGGCCTCGAAATACAGCCACAGATCTTCGTCCTCGTAGTAGGTGCGGAACCAGGTCGTCGTGCCGCCATCCTCACCCACCAGGCACTCTCACCACTTTGACCAAACTCATAGGTACACCCCGGCTCTGGCGCGTGCGCCCGGCGCCACCCCGAGGACGAGGAAGGCCGGCAGGAAGCACCCCGACAGCGGGAGGGTGACCAGCACCCCCGCCCGCCGGGCCCGCGCGGTCGCGGCCCGCCCCCACTCGGCGCGCAGTTCGGCCGCGACCCGAAGGGCCGGCTCCACGGCCGGGGCCCCCGATATCCCCGCCCGCTCCATGCAGCGCGCCAGCTCCTCGGCACCGGGGAGCTCCGCCAACCGCGGCCATACGGCGGCGGGTTCACCGCCCAGGCGCAGCTCGGCCGCAATATGGCGCAGCCGCTCGGCGACCGTCCCGTCCAGCGACCGGCCCACCGCCTCGACCGCCTCCCGGGGCCCGGCGCCGGCCGCCAGACAGGCCGCCAACAGATCACCGGCCGGGGCCAGTTCGGCGGCCACCCGCCCGCCGACGGCCCGTTCGACCGCCGTGGCCCGCCCCACTTTCCTCAGCCACCCCTCCGACGTACCGCCCCCGAGCCTCTCCAGCCCTCCGCCCTCAGCCCCGGACCGTCCACCGCACCCAGAGGAAACGCGGCGGGGCCCGGTCCCGCTGCGCTCGTCTTGGCAAGGATGCGGCCCCGCGGGTTCGTCCAACAGCCGGCTGGGCCGGCCTGCGCGGTGGCCGCGGCACGACGAGGACTGTGTCGGAGCGTCAGTCGGCGTGTTGCAAGGGCACGATGCCGGTTGCGTCGCCGCGGTAGCCGTAAGGCATCTTCTCGGCAACGGCGACCAGTGTTTCCGCCAACGCCTGCGGATCATCCTGGTGCGCGGCACAGCTCATGCGCTGTCTCCTGGTCCACTTGATCCGAGATCCCGTCAGAGACGAGCAGTACCAGGCGGATCTCTTCGGCCATTCCCACCTGACGACACCAACCACCTTGCCGCCGCACAGCCCTCGGAAGGATCAGAAATGCCGTTCTCAAGGCAGCAGCGCCGGGCAGGGTGTATCGGCCCATGACAGTAAGAGGACTCGCATGTGCCGGCCTACGTCAGTGACCTCGCCCGTACTCAACGCCCGAACAGGGAAAACACCCGGCCTGACATGCCGTCACGGACGCCAACCCACCGACGCCAACCCTGCACATCGCACGCTGGCCTCCTCCCCTACCCAGGAGCAGAAACTGCTGCGCTGGTGCGGGAACCCCGCCTCGCCTTCAACTACGCGCTCGCCACGAAGAGGCAAGCCCGTGAACAGTGGCGCGCCAAGGTCGACGAACTCGTCGCCGGCAGAACACCAGAGACGGAGACGCGCAAGAAGACGAAGGTCCCGGTCCCGTCGAAGCCGGCCGTACAGAAGGCGTTCAATACCGAGCGTGGCGGCACCTGGACCGACATCGAAGGCCTGCGTCCGTGGTGGCACGAGGTCAACCCCCATGTGTTCCAGTCCGCATTCACCGACACCGACCGGGCCTGGGAGGACTGGCTGGACTCGTCCCCAGGGAAGCGAGCTGGCCATCGGGCGGGGTACCCGCGGTTCAAGAAACCCCTGATGAGACTTCATGGGCGCCGTGAAGGTCGGCTGACACAAGATTGGCTGGATGTTGCGCCGCTGAGTCGAGTTCTGGAGCCTTCACGTAATGTGGGGAGCTGGCTACTTCTGAGGGCGCTTACTAATGACCGCTCACGGAACCAGGAGTACAAGGCAACACGGGAATCGGGGGGACTTTTGTCGACCAACAAAGTCAATCCAGCTGCGCTTCGTACGGCCGCTACCCATAGCGAGGAGATGCGAGCTGGCGTACGAACTGCCATTGGGAGCCTGAACTCACACCATCAGGGCATAGCGGGACAAACCGATGGGTTTGAATTCGTTGGAGAACTGATGAGGACCCATCAGTCTTGGCATGAGCGACTCACTGATGTCCAGAAGGAGTGCGGCGAGGTCACACGCTCGCTCAGGGAATCTGCGGACAACTACGAAAAGAACGACGAGGCAACTGCCCAGTCTTTCACCCGGACTCCCACCAGGAGCTCGACCTCTGTCCGCCCAGCAATGCAGAGCGCCGCTCCTCTCGACAGCCCCTTTGGGTGATACCTCATGACACTGACCGTACAGGACCTCCAGAACCTCCGCTTTTCCGCGCTAGAAGCAGCAAAGGAAGAATGGGCGCAGGTCGCGCGGCGCCTAGGTGGCTATTGCGATCGCATCGACGCATACATGCGCAGTCCACTGAAGCATGAATGGTCTGGGGATGCAGCCGATAAGGCACAGCAGCGCATGAGCAGGCTGCGCGAGAACTTTCAGTTCGGCGGTCAGGAATGTGCACTGATCGAGACGACGCTGGACGGAGTCATCACGGAGTTGCGAGCGCAGCAGAAGGCACTCCACCAAGCATTGGATGAAGCCATCAGGAAGGGCTACAAGATCGCACCGACCGGCGAAGTCGTCTGCGCTGATGAGGGCGACATACCCACCGGAGAACCTGACGCGGTTCCGGCAAAAGAACGGGAACGGCGTGGCCTTGAGGAGAACATATTCTCTGTTCTACGTAATGCCATGGAGACAGACGCTCGCTACCGTGAGGCCCTTTCAAGATTGCGGGTTGACCGAGGGCTTTCCGTGGACAATCTGGAGTCGATGCGGGACGCCGCGGACATTTCCAAGATTGCGGGAGCGACCGTTGGACTTGAATCGGCTCCCGCAAAGGGTACGGATCCGAAGAAGGCCCGGGACTGGTGGAACGGCCTGAGCGCGGAAGAACAGGAAGAGCAGCTGGCGCTCAACCCGGGCGTCATCGGAAACCTCGATGGAATACCGGCAAGGACTCGCGACAAAGCCAATCGAGTTAACCTCGACCGGCTGGTTGCCATGTCTCCCAAGGATGCTCCGGACGAGGTGAAGGAAAGATACGAAGGCTACAAGGCAATCAGAGAACGCCTGGTGAGCGACGAGGGGAAAGAGCCGGAAGCGCTCCTGCTCGGAATCGGCCCGGAGGGGCAGGGAAGAGCTATCCTCTCGTACGGGGATCCAGATACGGCGGACAACGTCGCTGCCTACGTGCCTGGCTTCAGCACCACGCTCAAAGACGTGGGGAAAGAGGACGGGGACCGTGCTGAGAATGTCTGGAACTCCGCAAATCAAGCGGACCACCAGCATAAAACCGCCTCGATTGTCTGGCTTGGATACGATGCACCACAGGGCCCTGAAGTCGCAGACACAGAGCGGGGCAAGCGAGGCGGGGCGGACTTCGGGAATTTCCTGGGCGGCATCCAAGCAACTCATCAAGGCGACCGCCCGCACGTGACGGCGATCGGACACAGTTATGGGTCGTTCACGGTGGGCCAGGCAGCTCAGCGTGAGGGAGGAATTCCCGCAGACGACATCATCCTCGTGGGGAGCCCTGGGACGGGGGCACAGAAGGCCGAGGATCTTGGGGTCGGCGCAGACCGGGTGTGGGTTGGAGCAGCTGATAGCGATCTTGTTACCCATGCACCTTCCAAAAGCGAATCAGCTTGGGGCATCGCCACCGGCCCCATTAATGGAGGAATAGCCCACCTTACCGATCCGCATGAATTGTGGTTCGGGCAAGATCCAGCCAGCGATGACTTCGGCGGGAATCGATTCAGCGTCGCATTCGGAAACCCGAAATCATCTCATTCCAATTATTTCAATCCCGAAGGTGGCGATTCACTGGACAACATGGGAAAGATTGTGACCGGACACCCAGAAAAGGTCACCTTCCAGAGGAGGCGATAAAACGTGAAGAGTCAACGGAAGCTCGCCGCGGCAGTCGCTGGCGCGCTGATTTCAACGGGGTTCATCGGAGGCTGTTCGGTGTTGCCGGGAGGTAGCCCCGATCCGACCATCAACGTGGATCAGGCCGTCAAGCAGGTCGACTCTATCCTGGATGACACCGTCGAGACGGTACACCCTCAGCTCAAATGGCGAGACGGACCGGCTCGGAGATCAGAGCGCAGAAACCCCTTCACAAATAAGGCGAACGGAGAAGTGAACGTTGGCCGGTACCGCTATGCACGAACCAAGGTCTCAAAAACGAAACTACCTGAGCTGCTCGCAACTATCACCAAGCATTGGAGCATGGAAGGCTTCAAGACCATCGCTTCGAATCCCCGAGAGCCTTCACTTTCGGGAAATACGAAAGACGGCCGCTTCGTCAAATTCTCGGTGAGCAGCTTCGGCGATGTCGAACTCTACGCCAGCGTTGGCGCCCTGTCCTCCGAGAGCAGCGGTGACATTAAAGGAGAGGAAGGCGACCAGTTTCCTCAGGCACCCAACGGCGGACCGGACTACACCCCGGATATGCGGGACTCCTACTGGTCCCGGTGACACCTGCGCCGACCACGGACAGCCGCGTCCGGCTCATCAACGCCCGCGGCAGGTAAGGTCGGCCCCGGCCAAGTCGCCACCTGGGGCGTCGTCCGCGACGACCACACCACCGGCTTCTCCCCCTACCGCGGCGGGTCCAGCAGCACTTCCCCTTCGACTGGCGCCCCAAGTAGCTCATGCCGCAAGCCGGAAACGGTTCCGTACCCGCCGCGGAGCAGGCAGCGGCAGTACTGGAGATCGCCTTCGCGCGTGAGTCAGGTGTGCGACTGCTCCCCGCGTTGGCCGCCGGACCGGCCCGCAGCTCCCACCATTGCCCAACTGGTCGAGGCCATAGACCAGTTGGAGGGTCTGGCCGTCGTGGCGCGAACGCGCCGCTCCCAGACGAAACTTCAGCCATTGCCCGAGATGTCGCCAGCGCTGGTTGTCTGAGGCCGACCGTGTTCCAGGACGCGGCGGTCGCGACCACCGTGGCCGCCACTCCAAGACGTTGGCCTGCGGAGGCAGTCGTGACCGGATCGTCGCAGCTCTTCCGAGTACGCGGCCATGCGGCCGATCGTCTGCCAACCAACGCTGGACCAGAGCCAGTTCCCCACCGTCCACGACCTGTTCCCACGCCTGCTCCACCTCGGCCGCAGGCACCACCCCGGGGCACCGATAGGCGGCCAGGAACCGCACGTTCTCCAGCAGGAACCGATCCGCTCCAGACCAGATCTCGTATTCCCAGCCATGCTGCCGAAACAGCTCGCCCGGCTGTGCCAGAGCTTCCGCGATCTTCGGGTCCTTCAGCCGGTCCACTGGCTTGACGTTGACCACCGCACCGTCCCGAGCGCATGACCAGCAGAAAGTCCGGAACATGATGCCGCCCGCACCCGGTCACCGACACGAGCCGCCAGCCGACACGGCTGAGCGAAGATTCCCTGCGCTGCGGGGTCAAAGTCCGCCAGCAGCAGCCGGGCCGGCTCCAGCCGGCCCTCATAGACCACATGCCCGTAGACCACATGCCCGCCCGTCGTCACCGACGAGTACTTGCCCGAGTAATGGGTCATTCCATGCACCGACCGGACATCCCGCCGCGGCTTCGACTCCGCGAAGTCTGCCAACCGCAGCTGGCGTACCGGCACTTCACGTGCCGACGTGTCCTCGTACCGGATCGACACCGTAGGAATCTTGCGCGCACGACGGGCGCTGCCCGTATTCCGTACCGTCATGTCCCGGACGGTACGGAACCCCCGGCATACCCGTCTCCGAAAGATCGCAAGAGATCTACAACGATAGCTACGGACCGTAATGAATGCGCACCGATCCCTGGGTTTGCGCCTTCATTGCGCATCGATCCGCAGATCCTAGAGCACGCCTGGCTGGATCAGGCGGCCCAGCCGACGGAGGAGACGTAGGTGTAGGCGTCCCAGTCGGTGCCGAGGCCGCCTTGGATGATCTCGTCCCAGATCGCTTCGAGTTCGCGGGCGTCGTGGGTGATCCATGCGTCGATGGTCCGATCCCAGATCAGGCCGCGGACGTTGAGGGAACGGGTTTCGACGTCGCGGCGGTGGCGGGGGTCGACTTGGGACTGGTCGGCGGGGTCGATCTCGATGCGGGTGCCGCGGCCGTGGTTGGTCAGGCGGCGTTTGAGGTCGGCGACGACGTTGCGGCGTCGTAGGTCCCAGTAGGCCACGTCCAGGCGGGCGAGGTTGGCTGTGCTGGGGGTGCGTTCCTCGGCGAGCCAGGCGATGAGGGTGCGGGGGCGGACGTGGATGCCGGCGCGGTCCATCGCCTCGTAGCCGGCGTCGGACGCCGTCAGGTAGCGCAGGCGGGCGGACAGGCCGCGTTCGGAGGTGACCGGTGACTCGATGCCGGTCACCATCCGGTCGATGCCTTCGGCGGTGCAGACCCAGCCGGGCAGGGCCCGGGCGCCGTAGTGGCCGATCCGGCGCCAGCGGGAATCCAGGGCCATCAGCGGGCCACCTGGCCGACGGTGTACTGGCCGGAGGCTTTCGCGGTGTCGCTGTGCTTGATCTTCATCTGGGACAGGCCGCGGCCTGGCGTGAAGACCTGCCGCCAGTCACCACTCACGTGGAGTTCGTCGGTGCCCATCATCGCGATGATCTCCAGGCCGGCCTGGTGGGCCTTGTAGGCCTTGCCCCAGAGGTTGGCGTAGGCCTGGCTGTGGATGATGTGCATCCAGTCGGGGCGTTGGATCTCACGGTTGTGGATGGACTCCCCCATCGTCGAGATGAACTTCGAGTACATCGCCTTGACGTAGCCCTCGGTGAGGGAGTCGTCCTGCGCGAGGGCCGTCTCCCGGGCTGCGGCGAGGACTTTGCGGAGGGCGTCGAGGAAGTTCTCCGTCGCGCCCGAGGTCCAGGACTCGTGCACGGTCGGCGCGCCGGTCAGGCCGTACTTGGGGCCGGACAGGCGCAGGAGCAGGCGCAAGGTGGCGTCGGTGATCCACAGGGCGCCGGGTTCCTCGCGGTCGCCGAGGGGGTCGGGTAGGTGCGGGTGCTGCCATGCGGCGGGGGTGACGAGGTGGACGCCGGAGCGTTTGGGGTCCACGCCGTCGTTGCCGGTGTGGTGTTCCAACTTGCCGATGGGCAGCCAGCACTTGAGGGCGGAGAGGTAGGCGGCGTTGGCGTCCAGGGCGGTGACGCGGATGGTGCCGGGGGCTTTGAGGGAGTAGTGGGGGTGGTGGAAGTTGGGGCGGGCCTCCCAGATCTGGTCCGGTTCCCGCTTCGAGGGCTTGTGCAGGATGTCGGGCAGGGACGGGTAGGCGGTGTACTGGTAGCGGGCACTGGCCCGGGTCTCCTCGAACAACCGCATCACGTCGGGGATCGCCCGCTTGGCCAGCGCCTGCGACGCGGCATCCGCATCGCCTTCGGCGCGCTCCAATTCCTGGTGCACGGCGCCGGTGATCAGGGTGTTGGTCTCGGCCTGGGCCCGGGCGGAGGACGTGGCCCGACGCTGCGGCCGCGTCGGCGCCGGGGTGGGCGTGGGCGAAGGCCGTGCTGCGTCGGCGGGCGCCGGAGTCGGGGAAGGGCTCGGCGGCGCAGCGGCGGCCGGGGGTGCGGCCGGGGAGGGTTGGCACATTGCGCCGGGGTGCAGGGACCGGCCGTCGGTGGCCTTGAACGGGGTCACCATGCCGCAGCGGATGCACGGTTCGGGATCGCCCTGCTCCACCAGGCCGTCGGGGCGGAACGCGGTCTGCGGCAGTTCGGCAGGCGAGGGCAGCGGTTGTGGAGAAGCGGTCTCTTGGGCGTTCGGGAGCGCTTCGGGTGCGGCCGGCGGCTGCGGGGATTTCGTCGCCGGGCGGTCCGGGGTGGGGGCGGGGAAGCGGTGGGCGAGCCCGTCGAGCAGCTTCCGGTACGCCTCCAGGCGTTGGGCCTTGGGTTCGGCGCGGCCTGCTTCCCACGCCTGGATGCTCTGGACGCGGACCCCGAGGGCTTGGGCGACGGCGGCCTCGGTCAGTCCGGCGGCCTCGCGCAGGCGGACGCGTTCGGGCGGGGCGGGCAGCAAGGTGTGGTTGTCGACGGCATCGAGGAGGGAGTCGATGGCGTCGAACAATCCCTGCGACGGCTCGGTCATCTGCTTCTCCCCTACCGGATGCCTTGGCGGATCTCTTCGAGGCGGGTCGTCAGCCGCTGGTAGCGCTGCGAGGCGGCCTGGGAGGAGTTGAATCCCTGGTGCTGGGAGATCTGCTTCCAGTCCATCCCGCAACGGCGGGCCTCCATGACCACCTGCGTCTCCAGCTGGTCCAGTGCCACACGCATCTGCTCGAAGAGACGAAGGCCGGCGGCCACGTCATCGGCCATCTCCCCGTGCGGGCTGCCGTCTTGCCGGCGGCCGGCGGCAACTGCCAGCAGACGGCCCAGCAAAGCCGCGTCCTGTTCCAGGTCATGGGCGGGAGTGCGGTGAACGGCGGGGTCATCCGCAAGTGCCGCCAGCCGCCGGCGAGCCGCGTCCTGAGCGTCGCGTGTCATGCGGCCACCCTACCGCACCCATCAACGAGACAACAGAATATTGTTTCATTGGTGATCGTGTGTGGGCGTCGGCTGCAGCCCGGACCCCTCGACGAACTTCCGGCCCGGTCAATCCCTTTCCGCGAAAGCGGCAGCCTCGGCAGCCTTCACCCGGCCCTCCATGGGGCCAGGCTCGCGGGGGTGGTGCGGTGCGGGTGGTCAGGTCCGCCCGCAGGCCGACCTGCGATCCGGTGGCGCGCCGGGAGTCCCAGGAGGATCTGGACGCGGGGGACGGCGCCCAGTACCCGGCCGGCGTCCTGGGGGTCCGCTCAGGCTGCTCGCGCTGAGGTACGCGGGCCACCCGGGCTACCGGGACGCGTGGCGGCGGTAAAGCAACTCCCTGGGTGTGTACGGGTGTTGAGTGCGCGTGCCACGGGTGTTTGACTTGGCCGGTGACTGCCATCGAGGGAGCGAACGCTCTCGACCAGCTCGGACCGGTGCTCAGCCGGCATCCGGTCGACCACCGCAAGCGATGGGTGAACGCCGCCTGGGCTCTGCTCATCGCCGTGCCTTCGGGTTGGCTGGGGGTGTGGGGCCTGTCCGCCACCGGCGAGGGGTCCGCGCGCAGCAACCGGGCGATCGGCCTGCTGATCGGCCTTGCGCTGGGCGCCGTGTGGGTCGCGGTGATCCAGATCGTCCGGGCGCTGCGCGGCGAGCCCGGGGAATACTTCGAGGTGCGGGAGCGGGGCCTGGTCCACGGGTCGCGGCGGGGGGTTGCCGGCTGGACCTGGGACCGCGTCACCTCCCTCCACGTCGAGGGGGACGCCGTCAACCGCATCGCGACCCGGCTGGGCAACGGCTACCGCATCGAGATCGGCTTCGCCGACGGCCGCCGGCTGCGGACGGACGGGCTGGCCGCGTACGCCGCGGGCCTGGGGCGCGTGCTGCTGGCCCGGTGCCCGCAGGGCGCGCTGCGCCCGCGGATCCCCTGGTGGGGCAGGGCGGGTGGATGGCTGCTGGTCTGGGCGGCGCTGTGTGTGCTGGGGATCGTGGGGCAGATCCTGTACATCACGGACCATCCCGACCATGAGCGCACGGAACAGACCACCGCCACCATGACCACGGTGACCACGGTGCCAGGCATCAGCGAGACGGGATATGCCCTGCTGACCTTCGGCATGATGGCGTGCTTGGTCTTCGCGATCACCTTCGTCGTCCTCTTCGTGCGGGGCCGGGCGTACCGTCGGTTGCCTGCCCGCTGAGCCGGGTCGTCTTCGCCGCTTCGGCAACAACGGCTCCAGCACCGCTCGCTGTTCGTCCGTGAGATCTCCCTGCCCCGGCAACGTGATCATCGCTCCTCCTCGCGGCGAGGAGATCGACTTGGTGCGCTTGGCGTCGGGCCGGGCGCGGGCGTCAGCTCCTTCGGCGGCTGTCTGCCGCCTGGTGTTGCGGAGTTGGCGCGGAAAGTCGTCGTCGGGGTGCTGGAGGTAGCGCAGTCGGCGACCGGGTGGCGGGGGTGCCCTGTGCCAGGCCCCGGCGGATCGCGATCTCCACGGGTGAGTAGGCGCCGTCAGCCCGCTCCAGTTCGTAGGGTGTGGCCGGCATCAGTGGCGGCTGGGCCATCAAGCGCGGGCGCGCCCCGTGGTGTGGTTGCGCTGCGTGCACCAGGAACGGATGGCACAGGAAGACGTCGCCCGGGGCGCCGGTGGCGAGGGCCAGTGGCCGGTGGTCGGATGCCGCCGCCAGATCGGGGGCAAGGGCCAGTCCGCTCGCCCCGTCCTCCCCGTACTTCTCCAGCACGTTGGGCACGTCGAGGTGTGAGCCGACCCGGATCCGGGTCGGGGCGTCCTCCTGGCCGACTTCGCTGAACAGGAACAGCATCAGCAACGCCCGGCCCCGGGAGCGCAGATTCGTGAAGGACCAGCTCTCGCCCGGTGGCAGATAGCTCCCCTCGATGTGCCAGCCCGCGTCGTCGGGCTCCTCCTGGTGGGGGAAGCGCAGCGGGAACGAGCCCAGTGAGTAGCGTGGCTCCCAGCGTTCCGCGCCGACGAGCAGGTCGTACGCGTGATGCAGGGAGGGGGAGTTCGGCGCGGCGGCGAACGGCCCCTGTGCCAGGCCGGCCACCCAGTGCACGGGCTGCGTCCAGGTGGCTGGATCGTCCGGGTCGCAGCCGGTCTCTCGCCACAGCAGCCGCGCGCAGTCCGCGGCCACGCGCGGCGCGACGGCGCCCTCCAGCTTCACGAAGCCGTCGCGGAGGAAGCGGGATACCAAGGTGATGTCGTCCATGCCCCCATCGTGCGGCGGCGCCGCTCCCGCTCACCCGATATTTTCCGCACCGCCTTTGTCGGGTGTTCACCGAGCTCCTTCTTGGCGCAGCGCATGCACGCACGCATGCACGCATGCACGCATGCACGCAGGTGGAGTCGAGCGTCGGCTCCCCGCCGGTGCGCGCCGCCGGCCGGGCTCGCCGGGAGCGCGCCGAGGCGCCGAGGCAGCGAGGCGGCGAGGCGGCGAGGCGGCGAGGCGGCGGTCCCGGCCGGTCCGGATGACCTACCGGATGCAGGCGGCGGTGTCAGGGGCGATCGCCCCCGCGCCGGTGGGTGCCGCGGGGGGAGTTCGTGCTGGTCGCCTCGGTGTGGGTGGATTCTGGGCGGTGCGAGCGGTCAACTGGTCTTCTGTGCTGCTTCCATGGCCGCTACCTGGGAGACGAAGAACGGCCGGTATTCCTCTGACCAGGCCAGGAAGTGCGTTGCCGTGGCCGGGCCGCCCGGCAGGGTGCGGGCGGCGTCGACCGCTGCCAGCAGGGCGTCGGTGGTCGTCTTGCGGTGGTATCGGTCGAGCAGCCACTGGCGTCCCTGGGCGCGCAGGCCGTCCTGCGGACGTCGGACGAGTTCCAGGGCGCGGTCTGCCAGCAGGCCGGTGCGCAGGTCCGGTACGCGCCAGGCCGAGGGGGCGTCGAAGAGTTCTTCGCCGCCGCCCAGGGGGTAGCCGGTGACCAGGCAGCCGCTTGCCAGGGCTTCGGCGACGGGCAGGCCGAAGCCTTCTCCTTCCGGTGAGCCCAGTGCGACGAAGACCGAGGTGTCGGCGAGGACTTCGGCGACCTGTTCGTGGCTCAGTCCTCGGATGGGGCGCAGCTCGACGCCTTCGCTGCGTGGGTCGGCGCGGAGCAGGCGTTCCAGGAGCAGTGATTCGGCGGGGCGGTTGCGTGGCATCCAGGCGATGCTCGCCGCTCGTTGCGGGGCGGGGCGGAAGAGTTCGCCGTCGATGGGGTTCGGGATGAGCAGGGGGGTGGGCAGGTGCGGGTGGGCGCGGCTGAGGACGTCGACGCTCTCGTGGGAGATGGTCCAGATGCCGGGGTCGGGGGTGAAGCCTGGGTATCGGCCCTGTGCGCCGCTGGTGAGGAAGGTGAGGAAGTGGCCTTGGTTGAAGATGACTTTGCGGGCGCCGGGGGCCGGGTCGTGTGCGGGCAGGACCGAGATCTCCGGGACGACCAGGAGGTCGTCGGCGCTCAGGTCGATGTGCATGCCGGACAGGGTCGGTATGCCGCTGTCGTCGAACCAGGTGTAGCGGAAGTCTGGTGTGGGCGACCATCGGTAGGCGTCGACGCCTGCCTCGGCCAGGAGCTTGACGTGTGCGGACAGGATGCGGGCGCCGCCCAGCGGGATGGGGTATTCGAAGTCGGCGTAGATGACTCGTCCGGTCATGGCACATCACACCTTTGGTCAAGGGAAGGGAGGGAGGGGCGAGGGAGGGGGCGGAGGGGTGGTGGGGATGGTGGGGATGGGTGGGAGGGGTGAGGGTTTGGTTCAGCCGAACCAGGGTGGTGCCTGGTCCATCAGTGCGGGCTGCACCGCTCCGGTGGCCAGGAATGCCAGATACGCGGCGAATGCCGGTCCGCCGGCGGTGTGCCGCCTCTGGCTGTGCCGGTGGAAGTCGACGGCGCCCCAGGCGACGAGCGCCAGGGGGATGGCCAGGACCGCGAGCGTGGCGGGCCGGACGTCGCCCGCGTCCGCCTGCAGGGTCACCACGGCGCGCAGGAAGCAGGCGGTGACCATGAGGGCTGTGGCGATGGCCAGGCTCCACCGGGCGCCGCAGGCCGTCGAGTAGAGCTTCTCGCCGGGCAGGGCGAATCGTGCCCGGAGGGTTTTGCGGGCGATCTCCCAGTGCAGGTAGGCCAGGAGGAAGGACAGGACCACCAGCGCGGTGGGCAGCGGTGGTGCGCCGGCGCTGCCGGAGGCGGCCGGCAGTGCTGCGTAGCAGATGAGTCCGGTCTTGAGTTGGATCGTGATCGCGATGTTTCCCCAGATGCTTTCGCGGAAGCGCTCGGAGGTCTTCTCCAGGAGGAGCAGGAGCACGCTGTAGGCCATGATGGCCGCGCCTGTCACGACGGCTGCCGCGCTGACGGCGGCGCTCAGGGTGAGGGCGAGGGCCGCCGAGCCTGCCAGGTAGATGCGGAGGGTTGCGGTGTCTGTCTCGCCGGTGACCAGGGGGCGGTCGGGGTGGAACTGCCGGTCGTAGTCGAGGTCCTTGATCTCGTCGACGGCGCGCATGAAGAACAGGATCACGAACAGGGCCAGTGCGGCGCACCCTTGCGCCGTGGCACCGGGGCCCACTGCCGTTGTGGCGGGGCGTAGTGGTGCCAGTGTGCCAAGGACGCCGGCCGGCCACAGCAGGACGTAGGCGAGGTAGCGCGGGGCGGGGAAGCGTTGGGAGAAGAAGCGCCAGAAGGCGTGCAGGGGTCTCATCGGGGGGCCTGGTCCAGGATGACGACGGTGCCGGTGCCTCCGTCGACTTCGATGAGGCTTCCTTCGGGGATTTTCCGGGTTGCCTCCGGGACTCCCACGATGGTGGGGATGCCGAATTTTCTGCCGGTGATGGCGGTGTGGGACAGCAGGCTGCCGCGTTCGACGACGATGCCCTTCGAGGCGAGCATGAGGTAGAGCCAGCCGGGGTCGGTTTCGCGGGTGATGAGGATGCTGTCGGCGGGGAACTGCCCGTCCAGGGCCGGGTCGGAGAGGATCCGGGCGTATCCGCGGACCTTTCCTGGGCATGAGCCCAGTCCGCGTAGTTCGTCGGTGCTTTCGGTGTCGTGCGGTGACAGGTCCTGCTGTTGGGGCACGGAGGTGGCGACCACGTCGCCGGTGGCGAACTCGCGTACCGGCCGCAGTGCCTGGGATTTTTTCAGGTCGCGCTTGCGGAGGGCGGCCAGTCCTGCCAGGTCGCGGGTGGTGCCGGTGCCGTCGATGAAGCCGAAGAGTTCGTCGAGGTCGAGGAAGAACACGTCTTCTGGGTCGCTGAGGACGTCGCGGCGGTGCAGTTCCGTGCCCAGGGCGCGGATGACCTGTTTGCTGTAGCCGAAGAGTTCGCTGCGCATGTAGCGGCCGGCTTCGCGGTAGTAGAGGGTGGTGCGCAGTCGGTCGAACAGGCCGAGCAGGAGGGCGCGGCGCAGTCGGGCTCGGGGCAGTTTGGTGTGCAGGAGTGCTTCGCCGGCCAGGCGTGTTCCGCGTTCGACTTCTTCCATGTCTGCGACGGTCAGGTCGCTTGCGGCGTATTGCTGGATGAGTTGGATCAGTTCCCAGGGGGTGTCGCGGAGGTTGGATTTCTCCAGTTTCAGTTCTGCGATGCCGCGGTCGCCGTACCGTTCGATGTGGCGGTGTACTTCGTCGGTGAAGTGGTGTGGGAGTTTTCCTGCGTCCAGGTGGTTCCAGATGGTGCGGGGTTGGTCGGCGAGGAAGAGGTCGTGGAGTCCTGCGTCGGCGCGGACCTGTTCGGCCAGTCGTACGGCGCTGAGTGCGATTTCTGCGCCTTTGAGTTGTCGGCCGCCGCACAGGAGCTGGCTGAAGAGGGTTTCTTGTTCGTCGATGTCCCAGCGGTCCATGGCGAGTTCGACGGCTTTGTGGAAGAGCACCATGAACTGGTAGTTGACCAGGGTGATGCCCCAGAGTTTTCCGGCGGTGCGCCAGGTGTGCCGGTAGTCGGCGATGAGTGTGAGGGGGTGCTGGTTGGTGGTTGCTCCGGTGCGCACTTCCTGTAGGAGTTCGCTCCATTGTGTCTGGAAGTTTTTGAAGTCGCGGGGCAGGGTGTGGTAGGCGCGTGCTACGCGGCCCCATCCGGTGATCAGGCGGGTTGCTCGGCGGCTGCGGGCGCGTAGGCCGGTGGGTTTGTGGGAGGTGTGGTGGTAGAAGGTGTCGAGTTCGGCGACGAGGCGTTCCCAGTCGCGGCGGACGCTGTCGAACATGGGGACGGCGGACAGCATCGTGATGAAGGAGTTGATGCTGTGGTAGATGCGGTTGTCGAGGAACCCCAGTAGTCGGGTCATGGTCTCGTGCAGGTCGTGCAGTTCGCTCTCGGGGACTCCGCTGCGGCGCAGGTAGTCGTGGTTGAGCAGCCAGTAGAAGCGGCGTGCCACCGAGTAGGTCATGGGGGTGGTGGTGTCGGGGAAGCTTTCGGAGACGTTGGCGCTGCTCCAGATGCGGTGCCGGTCGGCTTCGATGGTGACGGGCCGGGACTGCACCACGTGGACGAGGCCGTCTTCGGTGAAGGTGGCCTCGATGTCCTGTGGTTCGCCGAAGATCTTCTCGATGTCGCGGCCGAGTCGGGCCAGTGATCTGGCCTCGCGGTCGGCCAGGACGGGGATGTCGATGCGCGGGCTGGGTACGGCGGTCTCGACGGTTCCGTGTCCGCGGTCGGCGTCGAGGGTCACCATGGTCGTCTTGTGGGCTATGACGCTTTCGACGGTGTGGGTGCGGGAGTGTACGAAGTAGTGGTCGACGGGGGCCTTTTCCTGGACGACGCCCTCGCCGATGCCCCAGGTTGCGCTGATGACCGTGTTGTGTGCGTAGCTGGTGGGGTCGCAGGTGAACAGGACCAGGGAGCGTTCGCCGAAGACCATGCGTTGGACGCCGACGGCGACCAGGAGCCCGGAGAAGGGCAGGTGCTGGCGGTGTCGGTAGAGCAGTCCTTCGGGGCTGAAGGCCGATGCCCAGCAGTTGAGTACGGCCGCTTTCACGCCGGAGGGGGGGACGTAGAGGAAGCTGTCGCTCATGCCGGCGAAGGGGTTTTGTGCGGAGTCCTCGCCTTGGCCCTGGGCGCCGATGACCGAGGCGCGCACGGCCAGCAGCGGGTTGTCGGGGAAGTCGGTGGCCAGGTGGTGTTCCAGGGCCCGCTCGATGTCGGTGCCGAGTCCGGTGTCGGTGATGACTTCGCGGATGCGGGCGCTGGTGGCGCATACCTGGTCCCAGTCGTCCAGGTCGGTGTTGCGTACCAGGGCCTCGAGGGTGTCCGCGACCGGTGCGACTGCCTGGTGGTAGGCGGTGCCGGTGAGGCAGAACAGTTCGGGGACCCGGATGCCGTGTGTGTGGAGGGTTTTGAGGCGGGCGAATTTCCAGCCGACGCTGTCGGGGGTCATGCCTGCGTCGAGGGTCTCGATGAGGGTGTCGTTCATCAGGTGTCCTGTTCGGGTGGGTACGCCCGGTAGGAGCGCAGCACCGTTTCCGGTGATTTCGCGGTCAGGGCGGTTCCGATCTCGCTTTCCAGGAGGCCGACGTCGGCCCAGTGGGACCGGGTGACCAGTTCGAGTCGTTCCGCGAGGTGGGACGCCCCCTGCCCGGGGAGGACGGAGGTCAGGGCCCGTAGCGGGGCGGCGGGGAGCCAGCGCAGGGGGCCGGGTGGGGTGGCCAGGAGGTCGAAGAGGTCGTGGAGGGCTACGGGTCTGCGGTAGGCGACGTTGAGGGGTGTGCGCAGGGGGGTGCCGCGGGCGGCGCGGTCCAGGACGCGGCGTGCCAGCTGTGCGATGACCGCGCCGTAGTCGTCCGCGTCGATCAGGCTGAAGTGGGTGCGGTCCGCGGGGAGGCGCAAGGGGAGTTGGCGGAGTCTGGCGATGCCGGGGAGGAAGGAGGTGTCGTCTTGGCTGGTGATGAAGCGTGGGCGCAGGAGGTAGGCGGTTGCGTTGCGCTGCCGCATGGCCTGGGTGACCTCGTGCTCGGCGCCCAGTCGGGTGCGGGCCAGGGCTGTCGCGGGTCGGGCGGGGGCGGTCTCGGTCACGCGGATGTGGGCGCCCTTGCCGTAGACGGACAGGGAGCTGCCCAGGAGTACGCCTTGGAGTGTGTCGGGGGCCGCGTCGAGCAGGGCGCGGGTGCCGGCCACGTTCACGGCGTGCAAGGTGGCCTGGTCGCGGCTGCGGTGCTCGCCTGCGAGGTGGACCAGGACGTCGGTGTCGGGCGGCGGGAAGCCGGCGGGCAGGCGCCCGGGGATCTGGCCGCGCAGGTAGGTGACGAACGGCAGGGGTCGTGGGGGTGGTTGGCGGACCAGGGCGGTGACGGGCCAGGGGGAGGCCATTCCCGACAGGTGCCGCAGGAAGGCACTGCCGACGTAGCCGGTGGCGCCGGTCAGGGCGATTCTGGGCGGCCGGCCGGTGCGGGGCGTCGGGGTCACCACAGGAACGGCACGAGGCGTTTGCGGCTGGCCATGAAGTCGCGGTAGCCGGCGACGGTGGACATCACTTTTTCCTCGACGGTGATCCTGCGGACGACCGCGGGGACGAACAGCAGCAGGAGCAGTGCGACGCTGAGCGGGTTGAGGAAGTAGGCCACCAGGCCGATGTGCGCGAGGAGCATCCCGGCGTAGGCGGGGTGCCGCAGCAGTCGGTAGGGGCCTGAGGTGGCGATGCGGTGCTGGGCGTCGGTGCGTACGCGGTGGGAGTAGAAGGTGCCCAGTGTGCGGATGGAGACCAGGCGCAGGGCGATTCCGGCCAGGAGGAGCAGCAGGGGGCCGCTTGCCGGCAGTGGCGGTGTGTGGGGCAGGGGGCCGTAGAGGGCGGCCAGGACGGTGGCGAATCGTGACAGGCCGTAGAGGATCTCTGTGCCGTGGTCGTCTTCGGTGTCCTGCATCCGGGCGGTGCGGAAGGTGATGCGTGCCTCCAGCAGGACCCAGCACAGGTAGATGCCGATCATCACCGTGGGCAGGGGGAAGGCGGGGCTTGCGGTGTCCCGTGCCGCTCGGACGAGGGCTGCGGCGCCGGCCAGGAATCCGGTGAAGAAGAAGAGCGCCGGGAACTTCTCGGTGATCCACTGCTTCATGCCCGCGCCTCCGTCGTCTTGGAGGTGGCCTGGCGCATCCGCCGGTATGCGGCGGGGGGAACGGCGCGGGCTTTGAGGTGCAGGTGGCCGACCTGTGTGCCGCCGGCGTGGACGGCGATGTCGATGCCGCCGCGGGCGCGGCCCCTCAACGGGCTGATGTGGCAGACCAGTTGCGGGGCGGTGGGCCAGGTCGCGGTGCCCGGGAGTGTCAGGTGGATGGACATCAGGATGTACTGCCAGTTGGTGGGGATGTCCCATGCGGTGTGGGAGGTGAGGGTGGCAGTCTGACGGATGGCCTCGACCAGCACAGTGGCGGGGTGCACGTCGGGCCACCGGTCGGCGGGCGGGGGGATCATGGGGGTGGTGTAGCTGTGGTCGCCGGTCTGTTGCAGGGGGCCGATCAGGACGTTGTCCGGGGACTTTTTGTGGACCAGCTTTGCGGGCGCACGCCGGGGGCGGCTGTGTCCGGGCGTCGGGGCGGACGCTGGGGCGGGCGCTTGGGCGGGCGCTTGGGCGGGTGCTTGGACGGGCGCTGGGGCAGGCCCTTGGGCGGGCGCTTGGGCGGGCGCTGGGACGGGTGCTGGGGCGGACGCTGGGGCAGGCCCTTGGACGGGCGCTTGGGCGGGCGCTGGGGCGAGCCCATGGACGGGCCCTTGGGCGGACGCATGGGCAGGCCCTTGGACGGGCGCTTGGGCGGGCACTGGGGCGGGCCCTTGGGCGGACGCTGGGGTGAACAGTTCCCGCTGGTCAGCCGGCTGAAGTCGCAGTGACCCCGTGCAGACGCTGGTCTGGCCTTGGCGGATGTCGAGAGTGAACGTGTGCTTGCCCGGCGGGTTCTGCCTGAGGTGGAGGAAAGCATCGGAGCTGTGCTCGCACAGGCCGTTGAAGGTCAGGTCCAGCGCACCCACTCGCAGCGGACCGGCGGCGTGCCGGGTGACGAGGTCTTCTGCCCGGCGGAGGGCGGTGTCCACCAGAAGCATCCCCGGTATGTGATCCAGGGGATGGTCGTAGAAGAAGGTGTGGGTGTCCTCGGTGGCGATCTTGGTGATGTCGGCGGTGGGACCGCGGGTGGTGTGGTGCGCCGGGTTCACCGTGTCGGTGCTCATGAAGTGCTCCGGGGTGTGCTCGGGTGTGCGGGGCGATGGGTGTGCGGGAGGTGGTGTGGGTGAGGGGTGGTGTGGGTGAGGGGTGATGGGGGTGGGGAGTTGGTGGGGTGAGGGGTGATGGGGTGAGGGGTGATGGGGCGCGAGGTGACGAGGCGCGAGGCGCGGGGTGATGGGGCGCGGGGTGATGGGGCGCGGGGTGATGGGGCGCGGGGTGATGGGGCGCGAGGTGACGAGGCGCGAGGTGACGAGGCGCGAGGTGACGAGGCGCGAGGCGCGGGGTGATGGGGCGCGAGGCGCGGGGTGATGGGGCGCGAGGTGACGAGGCGCGAGGCGACGAGGCGCGAGGCGCGGGGTG